>PLGM01000285.1 GCA_003139795.1 Acidobacteriaceae bacterium
CCAATTTATGGTTGTAGTGACATTCGCGCCATCCCGAGGAGGGCGGCCTTTACGTGTGGACGCGCGAGGCCTTCGGCGACTTTTCCGGTTTCATCGCCGCCTGGACCTACTGGATGTGCAATCTGCCGTACTTTGCGGGCGTGCTCTACTTTGGCGCGGCTTCGGCGTTGTCTGCGTTTGGCCCGCGCGCGCAGGCGTTGGCCGCCAATCCCCTTTATTACGTGGCCTTCGCGGTGGTCTGGCTGGTCATCATTACCCTGCTCAACATTCGGGGAGTGGATGCGGGCAAGTGGCTGAACAACGTGGGCTCGCTCGGTAGCCTGCTTCCCCTCACCGTGCTCCTCCTGCTGGCCGCCGCCTCGTACTGGCGGTTCGGTCCGGCAACGCACATCGCAGCCGCCAGCCTGGTTCCCCACTGGACCCTCAGGAATGCCGTCTTCTGGTCCAGCGTCTTCTTCGCCTTCACCGGTATCGAGGCCGGCTCCGCCATGGGCGACGAGATCCAGAATCCGCGCCGCGTGATTCCATGGGCAATCCTCGTGGGCGGCAGCATCCTGGCCATCGGCTATATCGCCGGCACCGCGGCCCTGCTGGTGGCGCTGCCCAGCCAGGCAGTAAGTGGGCCGGACGGCTTCGTCAACGGCATTCACAGGCTCAGCGCCCACCTGGGGCTGGGATGGCTCTTGGCGCCCGTCGCTCTGCTCGTCGCCCTCAACGCCATTGGCGGAGCAGCCGCAAATCTCTCCTCCACCTCGCGTCTGCCCTTTGTCGCTGGCATCCATCACTATTTGCCCTCCGCGTTCGGTTGGATTCACCCCCGCTATCGCACGCCCTGGGTTGCCATCGGCGTCTACGGATTGGCCGGCATGGTCGTGGCGCTGCTGGGCCAGGCGGGAACCACCGTCCGCGGCGCCTATGACGTGCTGGTCAGCATGGCGGTCATTTCCACGTTTCTGCCCTTTCTCTTCGTCTTCGCCGCCATGATCCGCCTGCAGGACAGGCCGGCCGGGCCGGAGGTCCGCCGCGTTCCTGGAGGCCGCCCGGTGGCCATTACGCTGGCCTCCATTGGCCTGGTCAGCACCGCGCTCACCATCGTGCTGTCCGTCTTCCCCGCCGGTGACGAGACCAACAAGCCGCTGGCGATTGCCAAGGTCGTGGGTGGAACCCTGGTACTGGTGGGAGCGGGCGTGGCCGTCTTTCTCGCTTCGCGCCGCAAAGGCCGCCGTCTGGCAAGTGGAGATTTGAAGCGATAAGTTGGGCAGTCTGTGGAGCGGCTGGAACAACATAACGAGGCGAGGCAGATTGAGGCTCTATTCCCTGAGCGGGGCGCAGCAGGGAGGATTCAGTGAAGAAAGTTGGGGAACGGCTACAATCTCCACCACAGCAGCCCTTTGCCCTTTGCCGCGGATTTGCTGCCAGTTGCTGAAAGGATTAGAGGCGCGGGCCGGGATCGAACCGATGCCTTTCATGTCACGGAAGTGCGAATTCATAAGTGCTTGACAATAAATGAGGTCTAAGCCGGACAGTTGAATCGCCCCATCAGTGGAACCACTGCATCCGCAAAAATCCTCTTCGCGTTACGCTCTCTGCGCTCATTGTTCTCCTTGCTTGTCCGCGCGCGGACCTGGTCCCAGGCGCACGGTCGGGCTCCCCATGCCCAGCGGAACCACATAGGCGCCGCGCTCCATGGTCAACTTCTCCAGAGGAACAATCGCGCCTACCCCGTCCACGCGCGCGGTCTCATCAATACGCAGCCTGGCGACGGGCGTATAAGCATCCGCGGGAGCAAGCCGCAATTCCAATGTGCCATTCGCTTCATCCAGGGTCACACGCTCGAACTGTCCGCTGTCCAGCGTGAGCCACAAGCCGAGAGGCGCCAAATAGACGCGTTGCCGGAAGCTGTCGTGGAGTTCCACGCTCACCGTTTTGCGCTCCAGGCTCACATTTCCGCCAAAGGCCAGCCAGCCGAACTCAGGATCCTTCACCAGATAGGTCCCTGTGGTCCAGGCATGGCCGAAGAAATTCGGCCCATAGTCTCCCGTATACGGATCAAAGGCCATCTTGTCCGGGTAACTATGAAACGCCGCCGAGGCAAACCCTTCCTGGTCAATGCCGCTGATCGCTCCCATCGTGCCGCCGTAGCCGATGCGCAGCAGATACAGATCGCTCTGGTCGCGCCGGTAAGCGTCGAGCACAGGAATCGCATTGATCCCCGAGCCGTAATGGTGCAACTGCCGTTCGAGGCGCTCGTACTTGCCTCCATAAAGAAAATCCCAGTAGCGTCGCGCGCTGCCGTTGTAACCCCAACTGGGAATCGCCGGCATGTAGCCGGTAATGGCATCCAGCGTCACCTGCGCCTTATCTTTCATTCCGAAACGCCTGGTCCAGGCATAAACCTCTTCCTGCCCGGTTGAGTCCCACGGCATCTCGCTGCCAAACGGATAGGCCAGCTTCCGCCACACCTCGGCGCGCGCACGCATTGCGGCTTCCAGTTTGTCGGCCTCAGCGGTCATTCCCTCGCTGCGCAAATCGTCGAGGACGGCCACGAAGATGTCGCCTTCCATCTGGCCGAACTGCGCCAGATCCGGCGCAAAATGGGTCATCGCCATGGTCGTTTCATAGGCCTGCGTCAAATACCACTGCCAGTCGTGGTGCGTCACGAGCCCCTGATGGTCGCGCGCCAGCCGGTAAAGCGTCCAGTACGCGGCCACCACATGCGGATAGTTATAAGAGCGTCCCAGGTCCTCACTGGCCAGCTTGTTCCAGCTCTCCCACGATGACCAATCCAGATCCTTTCGGTAATAGCCGGTAGGAAGCTGATCCGGCTGATAGTAGAAAAGACTTTTCCGGACGCCATACTTTCCCGGCCCGTCTTTCTGCTGCAAACCGCCCCACAGTACGTTGTCGACAAAGCCTTCTAACTGCTCCACCTGGCGTTTCTCCGGACGTCCATACTCCTTCATCGCTGCCGCCAGCCACGAGCCAGAGCCCGCCTCATCGCCCAATCCGGCGATCCAGACGCGGCTATCCTGGGTCACGATGGCGCCGGCCTCGCGGTCGTAGCTCATCACCGAGGGGCTGCGGTGAAACGGATCGTCCTTCGCATCGAACCACTGCCTGGTAAAGAGGAATCGGCCCAGATCATCCACCGCTTCGGGCTCCGGCTTGATGACCATGTACTGCACCGTCTGCACCAGTCCGTCCGCATAGGTGATGGTCAGCCGCGCGCGTCCCCACTGCTTGCCGCGCAGTGCATAGCGCTGCCAGCCGTGTTCGGTCGTCCCCGCGGCGCTCACCTCGATGGCTCCCGCCGGTTCCACGTCCACCTTCTTCACCGGCTTGGGGTACTTGAGGAAGAGGCTGGCCTGGATGTCCTGCGGCAGAATGTAACCGGGGATGCCAACAGCCACGGGCCGATGGTTTTCAGCAAGTGTTTTCTCAATCGAGCGAATTGAATCCGCCACCAGGAACCGCAGCCCTACCGTGCGCTCCTGCCCCGGCTGCAGCACAATACTCGTCGCCGGATTCCACGGCTCTGCCTGCTTCCACTCGTTCTGCCGGTAGGCCGCCGAGGCCACCATCCACTCATAGAAGCCTTCAAAGGTCATGTTGCGCGGCGTCAGATCCTCAAACAGCGCGGCCTTGGATGCTTCGGGACCGCGGGACCGCCGATGCGGCCCGGCAATCGGGCTGTAGGCTTCAAACGGCGTCTCGCCGTCGGGAACCACCACCAGCGCCGGCCCGTGCCCGTTCAGCCGTGTCACCTGTACATAGCCCCCGTCCAGCGCGATCGACGGATCGGAGAAGCTGCACACCGCGTGAGCCTCGTCCAGGCTCTTGCCGCTCATCACGTTGTGAAAGATCAGCGGGATTCCCAGCGCGCCGATCTCGATGGCGTGCGCGCCGGGGTTGCGGATCGTAAAGCGCAACGCCAGCCTGCCTTCCACCACCGCCCAGGTCCGGGTCGCCTGCAGAGGAAAATCGGCAGGCAGTGTTGGCCGCAGGTCGTCTTTCTCCAGCTCCCCCTGCCCCACCGGCAGCGCATTCACCGGATGCCGTTCGAGCGCGGTCGAATATCCCCGCCACCCGGCCGTCCCCACCTCGCGCAGGCGCAGGTCCAGGTCGCCCAGGTGATAATACCCATCGGTTGAACGCGCCGCCAGCAACTCCGCCGGAGTAAAGTCGAAGCCTTCTCCGTTCTTCGCTGCCTGTCCCTCTGTGGTTTGACCCTTGGCTTCCAGCCCCGCCACGGTTCCCGACGACCGCACCAGCCGCAAGGTCAGTACCGGCGTCTGGTACGTGACCAGCCCCTGGTCGAGCATTGGACCCAGCTTCGACTCCCGTCCCGCCGGATACCACTGGCCCGGAACCGGCGCAGCCCCCATGGCCAGCCACCCCGCTCCCGCCAGCCAGGCTGCCTTGTTGAGAAAACGCATCTCGAAGCCTCCCGAAGATCGTTGACCTTGGCCTGCCTGGGCCCCATCGAGGCAGACGAATACCGCATCGAGACTGTAGTCGATGTCTACATGGAATGTGCAAAGGCCTCGTGCTCTGTGCGCGTGATGATTTCGTTCTGCAAGGCGCTCGTCAAGTCACAGAAGTAATCGCTGTAACCGGCAACGCGCACAATCAGATCGCGGTGTTTCTCCGGATCTGCCTGCGCGGCTCGCAGGGTGGCCGTGGTGACTACATTGAACTGAATGTGATGTCCGTCCAGGCGGAAGTAGGAGCGGACCAGATGCGCCACTTTGTCGAGCCCATCCTCGCCTTTCAATAACCGGGGCGTGAATTTTTGGTTGAGCAGCGTTCCCCCGGTGCGGGCATGATCCATCTTGGCCGCGGACTTCAAGACGGCGGTAGGCCCTTTATGGTCCGCGCCCTGGACAGGCGAAATGCCGTCTGAAAGCGGCTCCCAGGCACGGCGTCCGTCCGGCGTGGCTCCGGTCAGCGAACCAAAATAGACGTGGCAAGTGGTGGAAAGATAATTGACGCGGTAACATCCGCCTTTCGTGTTTTTTCGCCCATCCACCTCATCGAAGAAGGCGTCAAACAGGTCCACGAAAATGCCGTCCGCGTAGTCATCGTCATTTCCGTACTTCGGTGTCTTGTTCCACAGCGATAAGCGCAGTTTTTCGCGACCCTCGAAGTCGTGCGCCAACGATTCCAGCAAATCGTCCATCGTGATCGCTTTGCGGTCGAAGACATGGTGCTTTATCGCGGCAAGGCTGTCGGAGCAGGTCGCCGGCGCCACTCCCATGATGTATGTGGTGTTGTATTTAGGGCCGCCGCCGTTGTAGTCCTTGCCCTTCGCGATACAGTCATCGACCAGCAGGGATAGAAACGGGGCCGGCATGTAGTCCGCATAGAGCCGCTCAATGACATTGTTGCCCCGTACCTTGACATCGACAAAGTAGTGCAGTTGCTCGCGGAAGGCCGCAAACAACTGCTCGTAGGAAGAAAACCCGCGCGCATCTCCGGTCTCCTTCCCCATCTTCTTTCCCGTGCGCGGATCCACTCCGTTGTTCAAGGTGATCTCCAGCACCTTGGGGAGATTGAAGTATCCCGTAAGGATATAGGCTTCTTTTCCAAAGGCGCCTGTCTCGACGCAGCCGGAAATCCCGCCGCGGCGCGCGTCTTCCGCCGACTTTCCCTGCCGCAACAGCTCTTCAATCACCATGTCGGCGTTGAAGATCGAGGGCTGTCCCCAACCCTGGCGCACGATTTCCAGGCCTCGCTTCAAAAACGCATCCGGATTCTTCTTGCTCAGTTGCAGATTCGAGGAGGGCTGCAGCAAGCGCATCTCATCGATGACATCGAGAATGAGATAAGTGACGTCGTTCACGCCGTCCGATCCATCGGGCTTCAGTCCGCCATTGTTGATGTTCGCAAAATCGGTATAAGTGGCGCTTTCCGCGTCAGTCACGCCGACTTTGGGAGGAGCAGGCTGATTGTTGAACTTGACCCACAGACATTCGAGCAGTTCCTTGGCGTTGTCCCTGGTCAGCGTGCCTTCTTCAAGTTCCTTTCGATAGAACGGATAGAGATGCTGGTCGAAGCGCCCTGGGCAGAAGGAGTCCCAGGTATTCAGTTCCGTGACCACGCCAAGATGAGTGAACCAATAGGACTGCAATGCTTCCCAGAAATCGCGCGGAGCGTGCGCCGGCGCCTGACGGCACACCGCGGCGATCTTGTGCAACTCCGCCCGGCGGCCGGGATTCGCTTCCGCTGCAGCCAGTTCCTCCGCCTTTTCAGCATGGCGCTCCGCAAACCGGATCACCGCGTCAGCCGCAATGGCCATGGCTCGCAGTTCATCGCTCCGCGCAGAGGCTTGGGGATCGCAAAAGTAATCCAAGCGCAAAAGCGCGGATTCGATATCGGCCTTCAGATCAAGCAAGCCCTTGCGATAGATGACGTCACCCAGCACGGTGTGTCCGGGAGCGCGCTGTTCCATGAATTCGGTGAAGATACCGGCCTCATACGCGCTTTTCCACTCCGGGGTCATCCGGGCAAAAATCAGGTCGCGCATCGAGCGGCCATGCCAGTAAGGTATGATCTCATTCTTCTGCACCTGCCGGGCGTTGTCATCCACGGGGTAAGAGATTTTCTCGCGCGAATGCAGGATTTCAAGGTCGGCGAGGCTGTGACAGCATAGTTCCGGAAAAGTGGGAGTCGCCTTGGGCGCGAGACCGCGCTCGCCGACAATCAATTCCTCCTTTCCTATATATATCTCCTTGTTTTCCATAAGGTACTTAAACGCGCGAGCGCGGCGGATGGGAACGGAAACCGTCTTATCCTGCCGGTAAAAATCGGTGAGAAGAGCCGCTCGTTCGATGGAAAGCCACGGTTTTGTTTCCAGGGTCGCTTTTCTCAGTCTGGCCACGCGTTCGTTCATTTCAGTCTCCAATCCGCACATGAAATCCGTCGCGCCTGAGGCGCGCGGCGATCGTCTCCATCTGTTCCGTTGTGGGCGGGTCGACTCCCTCCATTCCGGAGGATAGATGCAACCTGCGGTATTTGTCGCTGCCGAACCGGTGGTAGGGGAGGAGATGAATATCCAGAAGTCCCAGGGGAAACAGATGCCCGGATAAAGCGTCGAAATTGTCGCTATCGTCGTTCACGCCAGGAATGACGGGAACCCGGATAATGATGGCGCTTCCGCGTTCCGCCAGCATTTTCAGGTTTTGCAAGATCAGGTCATTCTTCACGCCGGTAAAGAGCAGGTGTCTTTCACTGTTCATCAGTTTCAAATCGTAGAGGAACAGATCGACGTGTTCGCTGACTCGGCGCATGACCTCGGGATCGGCAAATCCGCAGGTGTCGAGAACGGTTCGAATCCGCCGGGCCTTGCAGGCGGCCAACAGCGCTTCAACAAAAACCGCCTGGCGCAGAGGTTCACCGCCCGAGATTGTAATGCCACCTCCGGACTCATCAAAGAACACCTCGTCCTTCAGCACCTCCGCAAGCACTTCCGGCACAGTCATCCAGCGGCCCGCGAGTTGGCGCGCGGCGCTTGGGCAGGCATCGACGCATTCTCCGCAACGCCGACATAGCTCAGGATGGTGGAGGAGTTGCCGGTCCAGGTGAAGCGCGCCGTGCGGGCATGCAAGAACGCAGTCGCCACAGTGAATGCAGCGTTCGCCAAAATAAACTATTTCCGGTTCGGCTGATTGACTCTCGGGGTTGTGACACCAGCGACAGCGCAAAGGACAACCCTTGAGAAATACAGTCGTTCGAATCCCTGGACCATCGTGGAGCGAGAAACGCATGAGGTTGAAGACCAGCCCTGCCGGCGCCGTCCCGGATGGTAAACTCGGATGGTTCTGTGGGCCGGTTTGCGGTTGACTGCTCATCTCAGGCGGTCCTGAATACAATATAGTATACAAGTTCTCAACCCCTTTCGGTGCGTGTTAGAGCTGGTTCCGCAAATTC
>PLGM01000132.1 GCA_003139795.1 Acidobacteriaceae bacterium
CTCATAGAAGCCCCTGAGGGATGGTCTGCCCACCTGCTGGACCTGTTCAGAGGTTCCTTAAGTCCCATCGGTGGTGATATTCCCACAGTTAACGGGATCGAGACATCATGGGTTAGCCGGCGCGATTTGCGTCGGCAGGAGGTTGGGCTTGATGTAAGCGGGATCGAGAAGAGCGTGTGCGGCCTGGTCGAAGGCGGCGAAGGGGCAGGGCTGGCCGGTGCGGCAGCCAGGAGGCGTGAGATAGACCTCGGCGGGCGGGTTGGCTAGTGTGAGGGCTTGGCCTGAGCGCAACTGATCAATGGTCTGTGCGCGATAGAGGAGGCGGACGATGAGACTGCGCCATGACACAGTACTACATCTTTCTTGACGCTTCGTCAGCCGTGGATAATCTGGGAGATGTCCATGGGCGGACTGCAATTCCGGCAAGGTTATGGTTTAAGAGCCTACGCCTCCGCCGACGGCCATTTACGCTAAATCACAACTTGTCCCACAGAAGCCGCAAAGAGGAGGCATCAGTGATAAACTGCCGTCAGGAGCCCTCTTGTTAGTCAGGAAAGCTATCATTACTGCCGCCGCGCGATCTCAGCGCGAGTTGCCTCTTCAGACCCTCATCGACGGCGATGGCAACAAGAAATCCTTGCTCCACATCCTGATCGAACAGTCGCTCGCGGCCGGAGCCGAGGAGATCGCCGTGGTCGTCTGGCCCGGCGATGAAACCCCCTATGCGCAAGCTGCCGGGCCTCATGCTTCGTCGGTCCGGTTTATTCCTCAGCCTGAACCCCGCGGCTACGGCCACGCCATCCATTGCGCCCGATCCTTTACGAACGGCGATCCCTTTCTGCACATGGTGGGCGACCATCTCTACGTCAGCGCCGCGCCGAAGCCTTCCGCCCAGCGCCTGGTGGAACTCGCCCAAAGCGAACGGTGTTCGGTGAGCGGCGTCCAACCCACGCGCGAGAGCCTGCTGTCGCGCTACGGGACCGTCGGCGGCCGCCGCGTCCCGCCGCGCAGCGACGTGTATCGCGTAGATACGGTGATCGAAAAGCCCACGCCCACCGAAGCAGAACAGCGCTTGCTGGTCCCCGGCATTCGCGCCGGATATTATCTCTGCTTTTTCGGCATCCACGTGCTCACGCCGACTGTGATGGATATCCTGGACCGCATGTTGGCAGTCTCTACCGACAGACCCGTGACGCTGGTGGACGCGCTGGCAGAACTCGCACGCCAGGAACAATACCTCGCCATCGAGGACGAGGGCCGGCGCTACGATCTCGGCGCCCCTTACGGCCTGTTGATCGCGCAGCTCGCACTGGCCCTGAACGGGCGGGACCGCAATGAGGTTTTGTCGCAGATGGTCGAACTTTTCGCCGACCGCGAACTGCGCGGGATCGGCCCAGGCGCGTCCTCGTGAGCCGCCTTACCGGCGTCATCACCGGCGGCGGGGACCAACGCGATGTCTCGCTGGATGCCTTGTGCCAGGGCGTCCCCCTCGACGCGCTCCTTGCCGAATGCCGGGCGCTCGACAACTTCCGCCGGAGCTGCGACAACCTCTACGAACGCGTCCGGGCGCTCTTCTTCCTTTACGCCATCCATCGCTTTCACATTCCCCGGCTTTCGGCAACTGCCGCACCGGCGCTCATCCCCTTTGCCGGCTTTGAAAACCTGCTGGAACGCCGCTTCGAGGAAGCCATCGAGGTCTTTCTCGCCGCCGAAGCCGAACAGGGCGCCAGCGGGGCCATCTCCAGCGCGCTGGCCGCCAGCTACCGTGCGCTCGGCTTCCAGACCCTTGCCGACCAGGTCCGCCGCAGCGTGCGGAGCGTGCGCGGCAACCAGTGGATGTTCCGCGCCGGTCACACGGACGACTATCCGCTCCACCTCCGCCCCGAGCTTCTTGCCGGCGATCCGGTTTTCCCTATCCTGAGTGAGGCCACGCCCGTTCGCATGGACCTCACGCACAGCGGATGGAGCGACATTTTCTTCCTGGGCATGGATTTCCCCGAGGGTGCGCGGGTTCTCAACGTCTCCATCGATCTCGCGGTCCGCGAGGCGAGCCAGAGCTCCGCGCAACCCAGGCCGCCGGTCGAGGTGTGGTTCCGCGTGATCGACCAGCCTGTCATCCGCTTGACCAGCGTCGACCTGCACGCTTCCGCCGACGTTTCTTCCATTGCCGAGGTCTTCGACTTTCCCCGCGACTACCTGGGCCTGCTCAAAGCGGGTGTAATCGCCAGCGGCATCATTCCTCCCGGGATCGAGGGGGCCACGCAGCCCCTGGCCGGTCTGCTGGCGCGCCTCACGGGAAGGCCCGGCTACGGCATTGAAATCGTCAGCAGGGTGAACGATATCCCCAAAGGCTCCCGCCTGGCTGTTTCCACCAGCCTGCTGGCCTGCCTCATCGCCGTTTGCATGCGCGCCACCGGCCAGATCCATTCGCTCACCGGAGGGATGGAAGAACACGACCGCCGGCTGGTTGCCGCGCGGGCGATTCTTGGTGAATGGCTGGGTGGAAGCGGTGGCGGTTGGCAGGATTCCGGTGGCGTCTGGCCTGGTATCAAGCTCATCCACGGTGTTCTCGCAGCGGAGGGCGATCCCGAGTTCGGCATCAGCCGCGGGCGCCTGCTTCCGGATCACAGGATCTTCACCGACGCCGAAATCCCGCGCGAAGCTCGCGAGAAACTTCAACAAAGCCTGGTGCTCGTCCACGGCGGCATGGCGCAGGATGTCGGGCCCATTCTTGAGATGGTCACCGAGAAGTACCTTCTGCGTTGTGAAACCGAGTGGCTCGGACGCCGTCAGGCGATCGGGATCCTCGATGAGATCACCGGTCACCTCCAGCGGGGTGACATCCGCGCGCTCGGCGGCTGCCTCGAGCGCAACTTCGACGGCCCCGTCCAGACCATTATTCCGTGGGCCGGCAATCTGTACACGAACACGCTGATCGACCGCGTCCGCAAGGAATTCGGTGACGATTTCTGGGGCTTCTGGATGCTCGGGGGCATGAGCGGCGGAGGCATGGGATTCCTTTTCAGTCCCGAAAGCAAAGCGCAGGCCCAGGTGCGCATGCAGACCATCATGAGCGAAACCAGACGGCACATGGAACGCAGCGTGCCATTCGCCATGGAGCCCGTAGTCTACGATTTCGCGATCAACGAGCAGGGAACTCAGGCCGCATTGTTTTCCGGTGACGATGCCCTGATGCCCGCCGGTTATTACACGCTGCAGATGCCTCCGCTGATCCGCACCGAAGTGTCCCGGCTGTCACCCGTGCGCCGTGCCGAACTGGAACGCTTCACCGCGGCATGCCGCTCCAAGGCGGACTACGCGGGCATGATTCACACACTGTTTGACCACATGCTGCCTGCCGGCCACGATCCCGAAGAGGGCCAGGCGCGATCGCTCAGGACTCTCCTCGATAACTACGGCTTTGACCGCCTGCAGCACGAACAGATCCGCCAGGATCTCCGTTCCGGCCGCATCGGTCTGGCGCAGAACCGCCTACCGGTCACCAGTCTCATTGAGGACGCCGAGGCGGAGCACGTCGACGATCGCCACCGCGCCGCCGGTCTCGATGCCCTTGCCGAGGGGCGCGTCGCCGTGGTGTCTCTGGCCGGAGGCGTGGGCACACGGTGGACCAGGGGCGCCGGAGTCGTGAAGGCCCTGAACCCTTTCTGCAAGCTTGGCGGACGATATCGCAACTTCATCGAGGTCCACCTGGCCAAAAGTCTTCGCGTGAGCCGCGAGTGCGGCTCCCCGCTTCCGCACGTCATCACTACCAGCTATCTCACCCACGAAGCTATCGCCGCTCATCTCGCCGCGGAACACAACTATGATTATCCCGGCCCGCTCCTGCTTTCGCCCGGACGCAGCATCGGCCTGCGCATGATCCCCATGGCGCGCGATCTCCGGTTCGCCTGGGAGGAGATGCCGCAGCAATTGCTGGACGCCCAGGCGCAGAAGGTGCGTGAGGGCCTGCATTCGGCGCTGATTCAGTGGGCCCAAAACGCCGGCGAAGGCTCCGACTACACCGACAATGTGCCCATGCAGTGCCTGCACCCGGTGGGCCACTGGTATGAGATTGCCAACCTGCTGCGCAACGGCACACTCCTGCGCCTGCTCGAGATGCGCCCGCGGCTGAGCTATCTCATGGTGCACAATATCGACACGGTGGCCGCCGATGCCGACCCGGCCATTCTGGGTTACCACATCCATAGCGGCGCCGCGCTCACCACGGAGGTGATCGCCCGGCATCTCGAAGACCGCGGTGGCGGCCTGGCCCGCGTAGATGGCTGGACCCGTTTGATCGAAGGTCTGGCGCTCCCCAGCGAAGAACTCGAAAGCCGACTTCGGTACTACAACAGCGCGACCTACTGGATCGATGTCGATCGTTTGCTCGCGATGTTCGGCCTGACCCGTGATGCTCTCTCCGACGCGGGACGTGTAAACGAGGCAGTTCGCGCTGTAGCCGCGCGCATGCCGACTTACATCACGCTCAAGGACGTCAAGAAGCGCTGGGGCAAAGGACAAGAAGATATCTTCCCGGTGGCTCAGTTCGAGAAACTCTGGGGTGATATGACAGCCCTGCCTGAGCTGGAATGCCGCTTCGTGGCTGTGACCCGCATGCGCGGCCAGCAATTGAAGGAGCCCGCCCAGCTCGACGCCTGGCTGCGCGACGGCAGCGCTGCGCACACCGAATCTTTGTGCGCGTGGCGTGAGATTTCGGGCTGACCGGCACACCTCCCGCCCGGTGGGTCACTCTTACGTCACAAGGTGCTCCTCCATCGCGGGAGTCGTGTGACCGATTTGTTCCCGTAAGTTGTTATTATACTTAATGTTATACTCACGCGTTTGCATCTCCCCCGATCACCTGGACGGTGTGACTTTCGCACTTGCTTTGACTCCGTGGCAGTGATAGCCTGCATGGTTCATCCCGGGGAGTGAATGAACCTGGAGAACGCTTTGAGTTCGCGTCAGCCAAAGTGCTTGAATAGCCGGGCCGCGGGCGTTGCCGATGAGGAGGATCATCCATCGATGGCCGAGATCGAAACCAAGTCTCTTCCAGAAAACGCCTACCAGCCGCTGCAACCCGGCGAATCCTACCAGCCCATCGTGCCCGCAACGTCGAAGCAGGCGGAACTCACGCTACGCTCGATTTTTTGGGGCATTCTGTTCTGCGTGCTCTTCTCTGTCGCCTCGGCCTATTCGGGACTGAAGGTCGGCCAGGGGATGGAAGCCGCCATCCCCATCTCCATCCTGGCCATCGGACTGGCGCGCATGTACAAGCGCCGCACCAGTCTGCTGGAAAATGTCATCATCACCGGCATCGGCAGCGCGTCCGGCAGCGTGGCGGCCGGCGCCATCTTCACGATTCCCGCGCTTTACATCCTCCATCTCGATCCGCACCCGGTGCAGACCATCTTCATCTGTCTGGCGGGCGGCTGCCTGGGCGTTCTCTTCCTGATTCCGCTACGGCGCTACTTCGTGCGCGAGATGCACGGCCAGTTTCCCTTTCCCGAGGCGACGGCCATCACCGAAGTATTCGTGACAGGAGAGAGGGGCGGTTCGCCGGCCAAACTGCTGCTGCAGGCAACCGCCATCGCCGGCGTTTACGACTTTTTCGTCACCACATTTCACGTGTGGAGGGAGTATCTCGACTTTCAATTTGTGCCGGTGATGCGCTCTCTCGCCGACCGTAGCAGGATGGTCTTCAACTTCGACGCGGTCAGCTTTATTCTGGGTCTGGGTTATGTAATGGGCTTGCGCACCGCCCTGGTTTTTTGCGCCGGCGGCATTTTTTCCAACTTCGTCCTGGTCCCGTTGATCTGGTTCATCGGCAGCCACATGAATATCGGAGTCTATCCGGCCGTTCTGCCAATTTCCAAGATGACCGCGCTGGAAATCTACCGCAACTATGTGCGCTTCATCGGCGTGGGAGCCATCGCCACCGCCGGCATCATCGGCATCTTCAAATCATTGCGCGTAGTCGCCGGTTCCTTTGGCATCGCGCTGCACGCCTTCCGTCATGGCGAAGCTGCAAATACGGAGCGAACCGACCGGGATATACCGGTTATTGCCCTCCTCCTCGGCGTCGTGCTGGGCGCCATCGCAGTGGCAATCTTCTTTGGACGCCTTCAGGTCTCCTGGACCGTATTGGCAATAGGTCTGGTGTTGACGCTGCTCTTCTCGTTTTTCTTCACCTCGGTGGCCGCCAACGCCATTGCAGTTACGGCCAATAATCCCGCCTCCGGCATGACCATGCTGACCGTCATTATCTCCTCGGTCGTATTGTTGAGCTTTGGCCTCTCCGGAACCACGGGCATGTTCTTCGTGATGGCCATCGCGGGCATGGTATGTACTGCCCTGTGCGTATCGGGACAGTTCATCACCGACCTCAAGGCCGGCTATTGGCTCGGCTCCACGCCGTCGGCTCAGGAGAAGGTCAAGTTTCTGGGGGTCATCGCGGCGGCGGTCGCCGCCGGACTGACCATCATCATGCTGGCCCACACCTTTCAGTTTGGAGAAGCCGCGCCCGGAGACCCGCGGCCGGTTCTCGCATCGCCGCAGGCTTCCATCATGAAGGCTCTGGTGGTGGGATTCATGAGCCACCAGCCGGTCGCCTATCTCCTGTTTGGCATCGGCGCGATGATTACGGTGGTTTTGGAAATGCTCGGCAAGTCTTCGCTGGTTTTCGCCCTGGGAATTTATCTGCCGCTGGGGCTGACCTCGCCCATGCTGGTGGGCGGATGTATGTCCCACTTTCTCAACAAGCGTTCGGAAAAGCTCGGCGGCGAACAGGGAAGCAGGATTCGTGAGCGTGGGGTGATCATTGCCTCGGGATTGGTGGCCGGCGGCGCGCTGGGAGGCGTTCTGGGCGCGTCCCTGCGGCTCTTCCCCTGGTATCGTGAGGATCTGATCACCACTCCATTTTTCTTGAACGATCCCGTCTCTCAATCGGTTTCCGTGCTGCTTTTTTTGAGCCTCTGTTTTTACGTCTGGTTCTATTCCGTGAAGAAGGAAAAGGTGTAAGCGATGGACCAAGCAGGAAAGTATATTGCTGACGCTGTTTTAGGCATCGACACGCTCTGGGGCGGTGACGTGATGTGTCCCTCGGGCACGGGGCGCTTCATCGCCGATACCTGGTTTTCCGATGAGCCGCTGCCCGCTGCCTACACGCATCCGGCGGCGGCGCGTTTGCGGCAATCCGGCGGCGTGTCGGGCAAAAGCGTCGATGGGGAGGCAGTGGAGGAGTACCTGCGCGAGGTGAACCTTCCCAAGGCTATCGCCGGAGTCCGCAAAGAGGCGGGAAAGATTGGCGGACTGCGTCAGCCCTATCTGACCGGGCTGGCTGATAGTGTGGAAACGATGTGGGACCTGGCCATGGAGGTCCTGGGCAAGGGCGATCCGGTGCCGTACGCCCGCTGCGTCGAGGCGGCGACAGCGAAGCCGCCTGAACCCTCCAAACCGGAAGCAAAGCGAGATCGTGTTGACGAATTGCTGGGCCGCGGCGGGTACACTTCGTCCCATGCGGGCGGGTTGCTGGAGGCAGTGGATGCCTGGCGCCGGGAGCGCGTGATCCCGATGGCCTCGGTGCGCGCTCTGGGCGCGGCCGTGATCGCGCACTTTGACAATCTCAGCGCGAAGAATCTGCTGCCGTACCTTCCCCAGGAACTTGCGACGGTGCCGCGAGCGAACATCGACTTCCTGGCCATCAAGGACGCGTGGTTTTCCGGTTCGATGAACTACATCGGGCGGGCACGGAACGCAGACGGCACTCCGCAATACGAAGCGACCTATGAGATCAATGCTTCGTTGCAGATTTCGTTTCCGGAGTTTGAACAGCTGGTAAGCCACGAGGTTGTGCCGGGGCACGTCACCACCTTTGCTTACCTGCAGGACTTGTACGTGCGCGGAAAGGCCGGCTTCGAGGCTACGGTTCTCACCATGAATACGCGCGCCGCCACGCTGTTTGAGGGACTCGCCAACAGTGCGATTCTGATCGCGCATGGCGTCACCGAAGTGGACGAGTTGCCGGACGAAGACTTGCAGATCGGCGTGCTGCTGGCCCTGTTGCAGGACGATGCCAAGAACCAGTCGTCGTATCTCACCTGGGGCGAAGGAAGACCGCAGCCAGACGTGGCGGCCACGCTGCGGCGCGATTTTCTGGTCACGGAAGAACGCGCCGATAAATTGTCCGGCGCCTGGGGACGTCATCCCCTGCTGGGGCGAATGTATCTGCCGGCGTACCGCTCCGGCACGGAAAAGATCGCTGAACTCCGGCGAACCTACCCTGCGGGACAGGTGCTTCCGGCGATTTACGGATGCAACGGATTAGTCGACATCCACACGGTCGATCAGATGCTAAGAGGCTAGTAACGCGACCGTGTGCTTGTGAAATGTCGACGATGAGAATCTGGGTGCCCCAGGTCTCGTTTTTGAGACCTGGGAGACGACATATCCACACGGTCGCGGTACTAGAAGCAATCTGATCCCTGCTCGCTATTTCACCCCACCGCCGGCCGCAGTTCCACCTTCTTGGTCCTGATCGCCAGCTTGGCCGGCGTCAGCTCCGGGCCCTCCCAACCTTCCTTCGCAGCCTCTATTTGGATCTCTCCAGCCTGCTTCGTCGCCTGCACGATCACCTGCGCGAGACCATTGAAGAGCGACCGCTTGGGCTCCTTGTCGCTCTCATGGCAGTTGGGGTCGCCGTTGCCCACTCCGATAAGCGCGCCCTCCCCTGAGACCTTGAATGAGATCAGGTTTCCCGCCGTTGGAACCGCCCGGCCCTCCTTGTCCAGCGCCTCCACCTTCAGGATCGTCACATCCTCCCCATCCGCATCGATCTCCGTTCGGTCCGCCGTCAGCCGGATCGCCACTGTCGGCCCGGTCGTCTCCCGCTTCTCGGTCAGCACCACCTTGCCACCTTTGCTCCCCCGCGCCTCAATGAATCCAGGCTCGTACTTCACCTTCCACTCCACATGCCCCAGGTGAGGAACCTTCTGGCTGCC
>PLGM01000038.1 GCA_003139795.1 Acidobacteriaceae bacterium
CCACGTACAGTTCGGAGGTCGCCAAGCCGGCTCTCTCCGGGCAGGTCGGCGCGCTCGTGCAGCAGGCGCCCTTCGGCAGTGCGCCCGTTCTCTACCCAGACCTGTTCCAGATGGATCAGCGCCCATTGCCGCGGACAGAAGGCCAGATGCTGCAACCCGCTAAGCGGCAGCGCGTCGTCGTCTTCGGCTTCAGGAACGGAACCGGTCATGTGGGCACCATTTCAGTTCGATCAGAAGCCGTCTTTCTCCTCTGGAGACAGTCCGGCTAATGGCGTTATGGTGTAACCACCGTTGCCATCTTCATTCATTTTGAGTGAAGCGTGAACCTTGGCAGAAGAGTATTTGCCGGGCTTCGGTTGCTTCCACCACAGCACCTTGAGCACCTCCATGCTGCCTTCTGGGCGGGCAGAGGAAGCATCGTTCTCAAAGAGCTTGGGCAGCACAGCCTTGATAGCCTCGGCATCTGCATCACTGAATCCGGTTCGCTCGGCCAATTGCGGGTTCATGCTGCCATAGAAGACATAAACGGCGTCGTCAACACGGTGCTTCATGCCCATGGTATCGGTGCCGCGCTTGCTACCGTCGCCCTCGCTGTTGACGCTTTTGGTGATCTGTGTGCTGGTCACATCCACGGGCTTCAAACTAAAAGCGGACTGAACCGTCACCGGACCCCGGATGCCGATAGAGACACTGGAAGTGGAACTATCGTCAGAAGACTCCGCATCCTCACTATCTTCCTTCTTCTTGCCCTCACCTGCTTTCCAGGCGAACAAGTTTCCGAAGGCACGCACATCGAACCATTTGGCGCATGCAGCCGTGATGGTTTCATCTTTTTGAGCTAATTCGCCTGGAGCTTCCTTAGCGGCTTCTTCATCTACAGCTCCTTTCTTCGGCTTCTTCGCTTTTTTTGCTGCCAGTGCAAACGCCTGCTTGCCCAATCCGAACTTGTCATGCTCGGCGCGCTCTCGAAGACTCCTCATGCCGTCAACTTTGCGGTCGTCAGATTGCACGAAGATATTCTGTCCTTTCTCCATCAGGCGGTCGCGCATCTTGCGTTTCAAGCAAACATCGGAAATCTCTCCACTGCCGTTGTAATCGGTGCGGGGGCGGTTCCCATTCAACGGGTCGCCGTTCGGATTGGCGTGCTTTACGCGAAGCACGACAGCGAAGTCGATCTTGTGTTGAAGTGTGATCAATTCAAGTGTGCTCACAATTCCTCCTCTTCGTTCAAATTGTTATCAGGCTCGCTGACGTCTGCGTCCTTGTTGGGTCTTTTGGGTGTCAGATCGGCGCGTTGATTGTGAAATCCCAAAAGAAACTCTCCGTTGAGTTTCCTGTTATCCGTGAATTCACTATCACCGTGAACGTCAATGCGAAACAAATCCATGACATGATCCAGCAACTTTTTTCTGATGGTTAGGGCACCGGCTCGGTTGATCCGCAGACGGGTCATGTAAGGCTGCAATTTCAATTCGAGTGTCCGCCATGTGGCGAGTGGATTATCAGCAAAGCGCTGCATCAATTGCGCCGCATTAGTATCGCGGCTCTCGCCGGCCACCCGAAGAGCGAGGCCCTCGATATTGTCAGCAATGGCAAGTAACCTTCCATACAGGTAGTCTCTCGTCGTTCGTGTTTCATCCAGTGACATTGTGTACTGTTCCTCCTTACTGCTTCCTCTAACCAATGCGCATGCAATTCCGAGGCATTTCTCCCAGAAGTCGGGGCCGTTCATTGTTAACCGATTGCATGCCCGCTGAACACAAATGCGCACCAGATCTTGAGGAATCGGGCGAGCTTCGACGATGCATGGCAGGAGACGCTCAATTGTGGCTTTGAGAAGTTTGTCATCGACGCTAATTCTTCCATTGACCTTACGTCCGTAAGCAGCTTCCGCGATATCGTAGGGAGACGGCGCTCCAATAAATTTGTGTAACCTGCCAGACTTGGGGTCTTTCCCCATGTTCTGCAGCCATGCGGTGTGCTCGTGCCAACTCTGAATGCGCATCAGGAACTCCGAGGCCTGCAATTCACGGTAGTATGTAACAGCCAAACGTCTGATGTCCTTTGTCGCCGAGTCCAAAGCCAAGACCACGATATCGTCGCGGTCAGTCAGTTCTGCATGGTAGCCAGCGATGCGCTTGTTCAGCTGCTTTGCGAACAACTGTCCGGCGTCTCCCTTATACCGCTCTGGCACCTCGACAGTCTCAATTTCATCCGACCCCGCAATCACTTTAGGAATTGGGGTTCCGCTCACTGCCCAGGCCACAATGCGTTGATCTCCATTAGGATACCCTTGCCGCTCAATAAGCCAGCGCAATGCATTGTGCGCCTTCTGGGACACTATATAACCAAGACTCGCGCACTGCCCAGAATCTAAGAATCTCCCTCGGAATGTATATCCATCCTTATCGTTTGAACTGATTAGCTTTGCCCTATCACCATTTCTTCGGATGTTACTAGGATGAAGTCGTGCGATGCGTCCCGTAACTCCGGATGACATACAAAGACCGACAGCATCCGATTTGCTCGATTCAAACCTTTCCCATCGAACAAATGTCTCTACATCCTCCCAAGTATTCGCCAGCAATTCATCCCGGAGTTCTACTCTCCACCGAATCCATGCCCCGCTGGGTTCAAGTATCTTACCGTTCAGTTTGAGCCGATCCAATCTCCCATTCGTTGACGTGAGTACTCCGCTCTTAATCAAATCAGCGATCAGTTTCTTTTGTTTGACGTATTCAAGTACCAAGTAGGCCTTTGGGTCCCGATACTCCGAGGAACACCATTCCGAAAGTTGAGCTTCAAAACGAGCGAAGTAAGCGGGATTGAGCGCATATTGCGATCCGTCGCCTGCGCAGTACGCGAGTTTGTCAGAGAGGGGATTTGCCGCCGGCGATGTACCTGATCGGGAAGCAGAAGCTTCGGACTCGATAATTTGCGTTTCCCTCAATAGCGCAAGTTCCGCGTTTCGAAATTCGCCCTTCCAGTTGAGCGTAATGCAAATCTGTGTATCCTGGGGCCTGGCAGAAATTGGCGGCAAAGGAGCAGATACAAACTGCGACTGTCCAGCGCAGCAATCATAGGTCTCTAGCAGTTTCTGAATCCAGCTCACACCGTGCCTCCGACGCCTGCGGCGTACTGCTGTGCTTCGGTCTCGACATACTGGAGGTTTTCTTCCAGGCCAAAGCGCTTGACGCCCATGGCCCGAATATCCTTCTTGTGCTCAGCCGGGATTTGGTCGGGACGCGGAAAAGTGAGTTTGCCATTCATTAGTTTCGGCCGCCAGATATTGCCGGCTAGCCGATTTTCGCCCGTCTCGTCCGGGTAATCGAAGCTGTGAAACATAAAGCCGTACTGCAACTCGCCCGCATCGTCGAGTTCTCCCTTTCCGGAGCCGAAGTCACACGGTTCGACATACCCCTGGCACTCGCGTGTCCCTAGAAAGATGTCCTGCCGTCCACCATGCTCCAGGCTTCGCTTCGCGATCTCGAAGTGCTTGCCATCGTTCCGGTCGCGCTCAAGCTCGGGCCGGTGCGGATTCCACTCGAAGTGGGCGCTAACCTGGTATTCGATGCGCGGTTCATGCGTCGCGGGGTCTGGATCGCCGGTCAGATATGTGTAGATCGCCAGTGTGTTGCCGCCGCCGTAGTCGAGCGGCTTGATTCCCTTGGTCTGCGTGCGAATACGCTTCATCACCCGGACACAGTCGATATACCAGATGAAGGTGGGCTTCCAATAGATGGACTTGGCAATCCCCTTCAAGGCCTCGTAGGTTGGCAGATGGTAAGAGCACTTTTCCCCGCCCACGCGTGTCAGGGGATCGGTAAACATGGCATACCGTCCCCAGACGCGAAACTCAATGGTGTTCTTCGGTGTGCTATGCAATGAGGCTCTCCATTCTTTCGCTGCCATCGAGTGCCAGACCGAACTCGTCCGAGTAGAAACCTTCGCGCAGACATAATACACCCGTACCCGACTGCGCCTCATACACAGCGTCATTTCGCTTCAAAGACTCCATTTCATGCTGAAAGACATTCACGGAATACATCTGCGCTCTTCTCAGGAGGCGGAACTCCAACGCAAGATCATGCGCGGCGCTCAATTCCGCAATCAAATCCATTCCTTCTTTCCGAAAAGGAACGACAACTCCTTGCGTTTGGCAATCGATCGCTTGAAACACCTGCGCCGCAGTGTGAAACGACTGCATCAGCCCGCTTCGCGTGACGCCTTTGATTCTCGCATCGTAGACTGCCATACCGTTCTCGCCAAGCATCTGTAACAGGGTGTCTTCACGTTGCGCAGGAGGAGCCTTTACCGGATAATCCATCTGTTTGGCTCGCGCGAAAAAGTGATACTTGAAGAAAGTTTCCATCTCCTTGGGGTCCGACAACTCAAAAGGCCGGTCTCCCTCCTCATCCCGCCAGTCGTCCAGAACTCGCCGCGCATTCTCCTGCGCGCAGCGTATCTCCTCCAACTGCTTTGGAAGTGCTTGCGCCATCTTGATGATATGCACCCGCCCGATGGCCCTCTCTCCATTGCGATTGCAGCGGCCCGCAGCCTGTGCGATTGAATCCAGACCGGCCAGATCGCGCACTACGGTGGCGAAGTCTATATCCACGCCGGCTTCGATCAACTGTGTGCTGACGCAAAGTACATGTTTTCCTGTCAAGGGATTGAGCGCAGCTTTCATCCGACTCAGCGCTTCCAGCCGGTGCGCCGGGCACATATGCGTGCTCAGGTGAACGAGGCACCCCTCCTCCATCGGCTCTTCGAGTGTCTTGAGCTGTTCCTTCCACTCGGCGTAGATTGCCAGAGCGTCGCGCATGGTATTCACAATTACCATGCAACTACCATGCTCCCGCATTTCGTCCAAGGCGAGCGCACTGACCTCCGCTGCACTCCATCCACCGGGCTTGTTCGTCCTGTCGAACGTCTCATATCGCCGGAGATCGCGAAAGAGTTGAGGCGCATCTGGCATCAACTCAGTGCCTTGCTTCATGGCTCCTTTTCTTTTGTCTACCTGGTGCAATAGAGGCTGTGTCGCCGTACACAGCACGACACTCGCCCCACATTGCTCCACCAGAAAATTCACCGCATTGTTGAAGAGGTGTATCGTGCGAATCGGAATCGTCTGCACTTCGTCGAAGACAATAACCGCATTCGCGAGCGCATGCAGCCTGCGTACTGAGCGCGTTCCACCTCCGAACAGAGCTTCGAGTACCTGCACCGCTGTCGTGAAGACCACCGGAGCATCCCAGTTTTCGGCCAACACCGAACCTCGCCAACTCTCCTTCTCTTCTGTGAGATTGGAGTGGTGTTCGAGCACAATTGAAGCAAAATCGCATTCCTTCGGTTCTAGCACCTCGCGAACCACGTGCGCGTTCTGGTCTGCAATCGAAATGTACGGGCTAACATAGATCACGCGATCCATGCTCCAGCGCTGCGCGTGGTGCAAAGCGAAACGCAGGCTTGCCAGGGTCTTACCCCCACCCGTCGGCACGGTCAGGGTGAAAATTCCTTTAGGCCGTTCCGCCCCTGCGAGGCAATGACCGGAGATCTCGCGACGACATTGATCAACCCAACGTTCATTCTGGAATGTTGCCAACTTACGTTCCAACCGATCGATCAAGTCCTGCCACGCTACATATTCGCCATGCTGCCGAAGCCTCGCGCCTTTGGGCTTGTCGAAGTCCGCTGTGTCGGTTCGGTCGCCGTCAATCAAGCAACTGAAGAGTACCCGAAGCAATAATCCCTGTTTGAATGATTGGATGATCTCATCGCGGTCTGTCCCACGAATGCGATCCATTGCCGTGGTAATCTCCTCGGCGACCGCCGGATCGTTGAGAAGGGATTCCAGAGGGCTTCGAATGGCTGCCTCGATGCTTTCCAACACCTCGCTTCGGTAGCTCAAGAGGTTATCTTTGTTGAGTCTTCGCGACAGCCCGTCTCTTCCGTCGGGTGAGATGCAATCAATTAGCCCCGAGTGATGCGAAGCGACGCAAAGGGCCAGCACGTCGGAGGCAAACCTGGCGTTCTTTTGGTCGTCCCCAACAAGACCACTGGCGATGATCTGTGCCCCGGCCGTAGAGTGGTCGACACTGCCCCTGAGCGAAAAGTCCGGCTCCATCTCCATTGCGGTATTAGCCGCAACGTTTTGGAGGTAATCCTGAAAGGCGATAGAGTACTTTCCGAGATCGTGTGCAAGGCCAATCAGTGCACCGGCGCGCAGCAACCCAGTCTTCGCCGCTAGCCGCGAGGTGATCGTGGAAGTGTTCAGGAGGTGGTCGCTGAGAAGCTGCTCTTCTCCTGGAGACCTCATATGAGCGAGAAAGACATTGGCAGCCGACATGCGCATGAGCAATCCGTCTTGGCGTAAGCACATGGTTGTAACAGTTTTCCGGGAGCTTCGCCCGGAAAACCGTCATAGCCAAAGCATACATCAGGTCTCACCGCTGTCCGCCTAAACTCGGTGGAATTGGCCTAAGCTATTGCAGGGCAATAACCTATATGGAATTTCTCTTGCCTGGATTTGAAATGTGCGCGGCTAGTTTGAAGCATGAGTGGGGTGGTCGACTTGAATCTTTCGGTGCCGTGACGCGATCTTGCTGAGTACACATTACGCACACAAAGTTTCGTTGCTCTCGTTGCAATTGCAACAAAACACGGGGTCGCCGAGGCCCCAAGCGCCGATCTGGCGAATCAGTGGACACCACCTCGTGGTGCGAACCAAGTCCAATAGATAGTGGAACAAACGGACGGCTGATCCCAGCGTGCAGCAAGACGGAGCAAAGGCCGGGAGCGGCCAGCAATCAACCGGCGAGCTGCTGCTGTATCCACTCGTCGAGGACGGATGCGCGGAAGCGCCAGACCTTGCCGATCTGCAAGCCGCGAATCTCCCCTCTCCGTGCCATCCTTTGGAGCGATTTAGGATGGATTTTCAAGATCGCTGCCGCCTGGTTCGAGTCAAGCAGTGGTTCTGCGGCGAATGCGTTGGTCGGAAACGCCTGTAAGCGGGACCTCGAATGTTCAGCATCAGCAGCGGCGGCCGACTGAGTTTTCTCCAGAACGCCCAGCACGGTTAATCTGTCTTTGCCCGGAATAGCCTCGTGCAGATGGTTCCGCGCCCCATTGCCAGCGACTGAAGAATAGCCCTCCGCCGCACGACGATCCTCTTTT
>PLGM01000282.1 GCA_003139795.1 Acidobacteriaceae bacterium
GTTCTCACGCAGACACTAAAGCCCCGGAGAATCGGGGCTCGATGCGGCTCGGATTCCGCCGGGGTTCATCCCCAGCCAGCCGCGCCTTATCGAAGCGCCAACCAATATTTAGAACTCCTCGAAGCTGGCATCGCTTCCGCCAGATTCAGCCGCAACCGCTGCCACGGCCAGGGTTGGTTGCCCGCTGTTCATCCCCTTGCTCCGGGAGCGTGAACTGGGCTTCGACGACGCAGTGCTTCGCGAAGCTTTGGCGGAACGCTGTGCTGTCTGGATCGACGGGTTTGTCGAAGCCGTATGCACGAGATTCGCCTTTACGGAATGCACCAGGCTTGCCCCCACGGAATGCACGGGATTGGTCTCGCGCGGCTGGAAGACCTGACGCTCCCGCGTATTTCTTCCGCCTTGGCTGAGAGTGAAGGTGCTTACCAACTCCATCAGATGCGCGGCCTGCTCGGAGAGCGCTTGCGCCGTAGCCGAAAGCTCTTCGGTCTGCGCGGAGTTCGACTGCGTCACCTGATCCATCTGCGTCATCGCGGTGTTCACCTGCTCGATGCCGGTGCTCTGTTCTCCACTGGCTGCCGCGATCTCTCCGACGATGTCGGTCACGCGCTTCACCGAGCCGACGATGCCTTGCAGCGTCTCGCCCGAGCGGTTCACCAGCCCCGAGCCGGCCTCCACCTTGCGCAGAGAGTCCTGAATCAGCACCTTGATCTCCTTGGCCGCAACGGCGCTCCGTTGTGCCAGGCTGCGCACTTCGGAGGCCACCACGGCGAAGCCGCGGCCTTCATCGCCCGCGCGCGCCGCCTCCACTGCGGCATTCACCGCCAGCAGATTGGTCTGGAAGGCGATTTCGTCGATGGTCGAGATGATGTCGGAGATCTTGGCCGAGGCGGCGTTGATCTCCGCCATCGCAGTAATCGCATTCGAGACCACATCCTGCCCCTGCAATGCGGAGTCCTTCGAACTGGACGCCAGTTGGCTGGCCTGGTTCGCGTTGTCGGCGCTTTGCCGTACCGCCGCGGTAATCTCTTCCAAACTGGCCGATGTCTCTTCCAGGCTGGCCGCCTGTTCCTGCGCGCCGGACGCGATGGATTCGGCCGCCGCCGCCAGTTGCTGCGACGAAGAACTGGCATTGGCGGCACTGTCTGCCACCTCCTGCAAGGTGCTATTCAGCTTTTCCACGGCTCGGTTCAGCGCCTCGGCCATCCGTCCCACTTCATCTTTGGTGTTCACATCGAGCGTGACGGCCAGGTCGCCGTCGGCAACTCTTTCCAGTACGGCAACGGCCTGTCCCAGAGGCACCGAGAATCCGCGCGCAATGACGATGCTCAAGATGATTCCCAACACCAGTGAAATGGCGGAGGCGCTGATCATCAGTGTGCGCGCTGCCTGATACGCCTGACCGTTGGCCTGGAATTCCTCTTTCGCATGATCCGTTTTGAGGGTTCTGGCCACATCGCTGGCTCCCAGGATGACCGCCCGGTACTGCACCGCCGAGACAACCGCAGCCTCGGCAGCGGGCATATCCTTGGCTCGGAGCGCGCGAAACAGCTCCGCCTGCGCCCGCTCATAGTCCGGCAATGCCTTGCGGATGATAGCCAGTTGGTCCATCCCTTTCTTGGTCACAAAAAGTTTGTCGGCCTCATCGAGATTGGCGTGCAATTCCGCCATCGCGTTGAGCTCATCCTTTTCGGAGGCCGCCACGGCGGCAGAATCGGCGACACGGTAAATCGCATTCAGATCGTCGCCCCGGATCGTGGTCACATCGATCGTGATGCCGTCCGCACGGGTCGAGCCGACCATATCTACGTGATACAGCGAATCGACTCGATCGTTGGCCTTGCTCAGGTTGCTGATCGCCAGGTAGCTGATTCCCAGTGTGAGCACCAATAGGACGCCGAAGCTGCTCATCAGCCGCGGAGTGGCATTGAGATTCTTAAACCAGTTCATGTGCGGTTCCTCCTGTATTCCTTTCCTTGGATGAAGCTGCCCTGACAGACTGGGCCGGAGGCGCAACCTGCTGGGAATTCTTGACTGGAACTTGAAGCGAGAACAGATCCAATGCGCCGAGGCTGGTTACATCGACAATGGGAGCGACGCGGCCGTCGCCCAGGATAGTTGCGCCCATCAAGCCGTCAATCCTGCGCAGATTCCGTTCCAGGCTCTTGACGACCACTTGTTGCTGACCAAGCAGTTCATCGACGACCAGGCCGACCTTGCGGCGGCCGGCTTCCACAATCACCGCAAGACGGCGATTGCTGTTTTCCTCCGCGGCGCCGGCATTTGTTTCCAGCGTCAACCCCAAGAACCTGGACAGGCGCAGCAACGGAATGGAATCCTCGCGGATCACCACGACCTCGCCGCGTTCGGCGAGTCGCACGATCTGGCCATCGCGGAGCGGGACGGTTTCAACCACTGACAAGAGCGGCAGCACCAGCGTCCGGTCGCCCACGCGCGCCAGCAGTCCTTCCAGAATGGCCAGCGTGAGCGGAAGTTCGATGGTCGCCGTCGTGCCGCGTCCTATTTCGCTTACCAGGCTCACCGTTCCGTTCATTTGCTGCACGTTCCGCTTGACCACGTCCATGCCCACACCACGGCCGGAGAGGTTGCTGACCTCCTCCTGCGTGGAAAAGCCGGGCTCGAAGATCAACATTCTCAGTTGTTCGTCATTCAATTGCGCCTCGGCGCCGATCAGCCCACGCTCTATCGCCTTGCTGCGCACCTTCTCGATATCGATACCCGCTCCATCGTCGGATCCCTCGATGACGATTCTGCCCGAGCGGTGGAAGGCCTTCAGCTTGAGGACGCCTTCCGCCGGCTTGCCCGCGGCCAGCCTAACCTCGGGTGCTTCAATGCCGTGGTCGGCGGCATTGCGGATCAAATGCGTCAGTGGGTCGCCAAGCAACTCCAGCATGCTCTTGTCGATCTCGGTTTCCTCTCCGCTCAACTCCAGGCGAATCTGCTTGCCGGTGGCTTGCGCGATGTCGTAGACCGTGCGCGTATATTTCTGGAAGAGTGTCCCCACGGGCAGCATGCGAATCCCCATCACCCGTTCGTGCAACTCGCGGGTATTGCGCTCCATCGACGCCACCGCCTCGCGCAACTTGGGCAGGCAAGAGGGTACAAAATCCTCGACCATCTGCGCGGTCATCACGTGCGCGATGACCAATTCGCCCACCAGATCGATCAGCCGGTCGACCTTGTCGATGGCTACACGGATCGAACTCGATTCGCCACTCGCCGCGGACTTCGCAGAGAGTTGGCGGCGATCCGTTACGGAAGATTGGCGGCGATCTGCAGTCGGCGTCTTGCGGCGTTCAACAAACGTGGGCTAACCGTCCAATACAGACGGCTCCGCGAGTTTCGGGGCCGCCGTCGAATCTTGAGCCGGCAGGGAGTCGGTCTGTGGCGCAGCATCCGAATGGGAGATGCGAATCTCCGCCAGATGCTCGACAAACTCGAAGACCTCGCGCACTTCCGCTTCCACGCATCGGCTCGCCAATTCTACCGTCCAGCTCAGGTAGCATTGCTCCGGATCCAGATCGGCCAGCGCGGGCAATTCCTCGGTATGCAGATGGCAGCAACTGACCGTTCCCAACGCCGCGAGATTGCGCAGCAGCGTGATCGGGTTGGTTCCGCTGGAAAACATCTCCCGGTCGGGGCGGAATTCCACCTTGTACAGGACGATCTCCCTCGCATCTTCAGCGGGCTCTTGCGGCTCCTGTTGCGATGAAGCTTGCTGACGCGCATCTTCTGGAATAGCTGCCGCCGAATCAGTCTCGACGGGCATCAACGCCGCGATGCGCGCATCCAGTTCCACAGCATCCGCGGGCATTTCCGTTTCCGGACTCGCATTCGGGTCGGCGTCCAGCAAATTGCGCAGCACATCCACCGATTGAAGCAGAATGCCGATCACCTCATCGGTGGCGCGCATCTCCAGCGACCGCATCCGGTCCAGAAGATTCTCCAGAGAGTGAGTGAAATGGGCGAGATTCTTCATCCAGAACGAGCCCGCCCCGCCCTTGATCGAGTGCGCCGAGCGAAAGATGCTGTTCAGCAATTCGACGTCGTCGGGAGCCGTTCGAAGTTGAAGAAGACCGGTCTCCATCGAAGCGATGTGGTCCGCGCTTTCCTGGAGAAACGTTTGGCGAAATTGGCTCAGATCGATTTTCATGGCGTTATGGCAGCACCTTGGCCAACGTCTGCAGCAGCTTATCCGGATCGAAGGGCTTGACGATCCAACCCGTGGCTCCGGCCGCCTTTCCCTGTTCCTTCTTCGCAGCAAGCCCTTCCGTGGTCAGCATCAGGATCGGCTTGCTCTTCATGGACGGCATCTTGCGCACATTCTGAATCAATGTAATGCCGTCCATCACCGGCATATTGAGATCGGTAATGATCAGGTCAACCGCATTGCTTTGCAGCTTGCTCAGCGCATCCTGCCCGTGTTCGGCCTCGACCACCTCATAGCCGCCTTGCTTGAGCGTGAAGCTGACCATCTGCCGCATGGAAACCGCATCGTCGACAATCAGTACTTTTCGCAATCCGCCAACCCTCCGGAAGGCCCCCGAACCGCGGCCTTCCTCTTCGTTCAAAACAATTCCACGTCGCCTTGGCTGGACTCCGCCCCATGAATACCGGCGACCGCGCGCTCTTCGTGCATCGTGTAATCGCTGAATCCCGCTTCGGTTGCAACTCCCACATCGGACCCGCTGCCCAAACGGGTTGCCAGCCTCGTTTGCAATGTATCCAGATCCTCAACCACGTGGGCAATCCGCTGGCTGGTCCGGTCCTGAAACTGCAAGCCGCGCACCGCCGCTCCAATCTCTTGGCTCAGAGACGCCCCTTCTTCCGTCATCCCGGTCAGCATCGTTTTCATTTCGTCGTGAGCGCCTTGCAGGCCTCTAAGCGACTCATCGACTTCGCCCCTGCACTGCTCCACGCGCTTGCGGTCCTGATCGTTCATCCGCTGCAAATCCTCCAGCGTCGATCCCGCCAGCGCGCGCAGATTCAGGATCAGTTCGCTGACCTCTGCGTTCACTTTTTGCGAACGCTCGGTCTGCGATATCACTTCCATGGCAACTACCGCAAATCCCGCTCCATGCTCTCCGGCGCGCGCCGCCTCGATGCGCGCGTTCAGGGCCAGTATCTTGTTGCCTGCGGCGATTTGCTCCAACTGCTGAATCGCGCCGCTGATGGATTGCGAAGCCTTGTCCATCTGCCGGATGCGTTCGATGGCTCGCTGTGAAATTTCCCCTGCTTCCTCCGTCACATTCAGGATCTTGACCAGCGTTCCGCTGCAATTGTCGATCAGAGTTTCGAAGGACCGCGTATCGGAACTTCCCTCGCCTGCCTGGCTAAGAAAGCTCGCCGTGCGCGCCACGGCCTCCTTTGTCCGCTCCGCAATCCCCTGAAAGCTGTTGCACACCTCCACAACGGAACTTTCGATTTGCTTCGAGGTCTGTTTCAGTTGTTCGCTCATCCCCTTGAAGTGCGGCAAGTACCGGGCGAGTTCCGTTTCTACGTCCAGGTCCTTCGCGAGCCCGTCCCCATCCATGCTTAGAGGGAAACTGGACAGGGTCCCACTCGGCCGGCTCTGGACGGCTTTATTCATCGTTCCTTCACTCCGCCGGGAAAAAATGTTCAGCCACTCCCGCATATTCAAACCATTTCCGCAAATGCGCTGAAGCATTCGCCAAATGGAGATGCCGTGCCTTCCTCCTCTGCTCAGCGTCGAGAGCCAGGAGTATCTGCAGCGCACTCGCATCCAGATGATCTATGTTGACGAGATTGACGGTCACGTTCCTGCTTTCTCCCGAAGCATGCAGCGCAGTTTCCCGCAATTCTTCCGCAGGCATCCAGTCTCCGGAGCGCTCGGCTTCGATGAAGATCGGCTCCAGTTTTCGCTCCACCTGCATCCCGGCGGAGCGTTGGCGCCGTGCCTTGGCGCTTCGGTCATCCTGCTTGGAACGTAGGTCGGTCATCAAGCACTCTCTTCAATTACAGGGCTGGATCTGGCGATCGGTCTCCCAGGATCGAGAATGTCTAAAGGGAGTGCCTGAGACGCAAGGCCACACCTGCAAATGAATGCATTATCGGCCAGAAGCACATTGTCAATAGCCTGCCCCAGCTTCCCATCGCATTGATTATTATTGGGATTCCATAATGTGAGGCGCCAGAACAACTCCGTCCTCAACAGGGAAGAGACCAATCCTAAGGCAGTCCTCAAAGCCAAAAATCGGACTTCAAGTCGAGAGCATGCAAAGTTGTGGGGTGATCACGTTGTGAGACTGGACTGAGCGGGTCCATGAGCGGCCGAGGGCCTCGGTGCCGGTGCAGGAGCACAACTTAAACGGTGACTTAGAACATGAAGGGGACGTCGGGGGAGAGCCACCCCACAACTTTGCATGCTCTCCCGCGTGCCAGGTGGTTCCTTCTGACATGGAGAAGATGCTCGACGCCCACGGGAACTCGACCATCTATCTTTCCACGATTGATAAGGACGGCAACATCGTCTCGTTAATACAGAGCAACTTCGCGGGTTATGGCACGGGAATGGTCGCACCCGGCCTCGGCTTCTCGTTTCATAACCGTGGCGCGGGATTCTAGTTGACACCGGGCCTCCCCAACTCACTGGATGGCCACAAGCGGCCGCTCCACACCATCATTCCCGCGTTCATGGAAAAGGGGTGACATTCATATCGGGTTCGGCATCATGGGAGGCTGGAACCAGGCGCAGACGCACGCACAGTTTGTGGCAAAGTCGTCGACTAGACCTACGGAACACCGCGCCAGCCCTCGACCCTACCGAGTGCCACTCCATTAGAATCTCAAACGCCTCGTCGTTCAGCGGGATGCCCCGGCCCTCTCCACCGTGCGTCTTGGAGCGGCCGACGGTCACGGTGAGCCTCCTAAAATCCGCCTGCTTCCACCTCATCCGCGAATCAGCACCGTGCATGCCCGCGTGCAGATAGATCATCGGCGCCGGAAACAGGAAGCGGCTCCGACTCTTCACGGCTGCTTCGAGCAGCTTGTTCGCCTTGTCCAGCGCGATTGATTGCCTCAGCAGTTATGCCTGCAAGGCCGTGACGATCTCCTCCGTGCTACGCACTCTTCCCATGCGGGGAAAGATGCGCTCCACGGAGTTAGCATGGCTTTCCGCATGGCGGCCCGTCATGGCATCCACGGCAAAGATCAGTTCGTAACCGTGCTCATAGGAATCGCGCGCCGTGCTTTCAACTCCGAATTCGGTGGCAATGCCACATAGGATGATGGTTGTCAGCCCACGGCGGCGCAGTTGCAGGTCGAGGTCCGTGCCGTAGAAAGCGCCCCACTGGCGCTTGAGAATCACAATGTCGCCAGGCTGGCGGTCGAGCTCGGGAATGAAGTCGCTCCACTCCGGCGAAGGCGGCGCAGTGGTCCGCATGGGCTGGTCGGATGCAGTGTGCAAGCGGTCAGCTCCATCCGCAGAACCACCCACATGAACCAGGACAGGCTGTGCGCCGACGCGGCGGCCTTCAGTGAGCAGGCGCACGCTGTTGGCGATGACGACTGGCGTCGGAATAGGGGTCTTCGGCATCCCCAAGATGCCCTTCTGCAGATCGATGACCACGATGGCCTGCGCCGTGGATCGAGTGTGAGACTGCTCATCGCAGGATTCCTTTCATTGCACAGGATAGTATGGCTGCCCGCGCAGAGGCGTGGCGAGTTTCTTGCGGCGTGGCCGACCCCTCGGGAATGACGGCGGCCAGCCTGCGGCAATGGATTTGCGGCGAAGGGGATTGAATCAAATCGGTATCCAGCTCCGCCATTCTCATTCCACAGTCAGGAAACTCCCGGCGCACTGGCATCGTCCAATCCTCCATGAGCACCATCACGCTTGAAGAACACTTCGTTACGGAATCTTCCTCCGAGCAACCGGAGCGCATGACAGGAAAACTCCCCCGCAGCTTGCGGAATTCGAGTCCAAACTCCTCGACATCGGTCCCGGCCGGATCGCCGACATGGACAAGTCCGGGATCGATCTCCAGGTGCTGTCGCTCGCCGCGATGGGCTTCGATGCGCTCGATGCGGATACGGCAAGTTCGCTGGCCCGCGACATCAATGACGAAGTGGCCCAGGCGGTGCGCTCCCATCCCGCCCTTTTTGGGGGATTTGCTACGCTTGCCCTGAAGGCTCCCGCCACGGCAGCGGCGGAGCTGGAGCGCTGCATCACCCGCCTCGGCTTCCACGGCGCTCTCCTCAATGGCACCACCGGCGGCCTGTTTCTTGACGATCCTCGCTTCCTCCCGGTCTTTGAGGCCGCTGCTCATCTTGGTGTTCCCATCTATCTCCACCCCGCGCCGCCGCCCCAGCCGGTCCGCGAGGCCTATTATTCCGGCCTTCCCGGTGAACTCGGCTTCCTTCTCTCCATCGCGGGCTGGGGCTGGCACGCTGAGACCGGCCTTCATACCCTCCGCCTCATCGTCTCCGGCCTCTTCGATCGGCTGCCCACGCTCGAACTCATCATCGGCCATATGGGAGAAGGTTTGCCCTATGCGCTCGCCCGCTCCAGCGGCGTCCTCACTCACGCCGCGCCGAATCTTCGCCAGCCTGTCGCCGCCTATTTTCAATCCAACATTCACTGCACCACCAGCGGCTACTTCACGCTGCCGCCCTTGCGCTGCGCTCTTGAGGTGGTCGGCATCGATCGGCTTCTCTTCTCCATCGACTACCCCTACAGCCCCAATACACGCGGCCGGGATTTTCTCGACAGCGTGCCTGAGATCCTCGGCGAAAATGACATCGCAAAGCTCACCCATCGCAATGCCGAGCAACTGCTCAGTCTGCGCCCAAATGCTTGAAGGCTCTCCTGGCCCCCGCCTGCGCGAGCGTCAAGAAGTCAGGCGGCAAGCGGCTGAAAACGGGAAGGCGTTGCATCGTTCCTGGCGGCAGTAGACTCATACTCAGAGAAAGCACCGAACTCCACGGGTCGCCATGACCTGAACGATCCGAATAGTCTGAAGGAGTAGCAATGGACTACGTCAATCTTGGCAAGACCGGACTCAAAGTCTCTCGCATCTGTCTCGGCTGCATGACCTACGGAGAGCCCGCCACAGGCGAACTGAAACCCGGCAGACAGGCCTGGGCTCTGAACGAAAAAGAGAGCCAGCCCTTCTTTCGCCAGGCGCTCGATCTGGGGATCAATTTTTTTGACACTGCCAATGTTTATTCAAG
>PLGM01000077.1 GCA_003139795.1 Acidobacteriaceae bacterium
AGAACCTGGCACTGTCCAGTTATCAGCTATCAGACATCCATTCTGACAATGCGTTCTCTGGGCAATTGCGGGCAGCATGGCCGCATAGTCCTTTTCCCGGGCGCAAAGAACCGTGGAGCAGTGGCCGAGAATGGCGGATAGATGACCGTAGCACGGCAGGAGAGGAAGCAGAAGGCGCACGGAAAGAAGGAGGGCACAGAGAACGTGCTCGCCGGGAATCCGGAATCGGGGCCCCTTTCAACGCACTCGGAACAGGCTTTTTGCGAGCCTGGGACGGGAGTTGGGAGACGCGGCGAAACCAGCGACGCGGCCAAAGGCAAAGAAACGGGCAACAAGGAAACGGGCAAAGCCGGGGACAAGGCAAGGAAGGGAGAGGAGGAGAAGAGGGAAGACGAGGAGGGCATAGAGCGGTTGCAGAGGGCAGCGGGGGATGTGGTGAGGCTGAACTGCGGGGAGCTGTCGCAGGTGCTGCTGGGCAAGGCGAAGGAGGGGCACATGGGCGGCTTCAAGCTGCTGATGATGCTTGCCGAGCGGAAGAAGCCGCGCGAGAAGCCGGTGAAGAAGGCGCGGCTTCGAACGCGGGCGATGCAGTTGGCCGCGGAGGAGCAATGGCGGCCGGGGATGCCGGGGGATTACGAGGAAGATGACCCCACGGGCGGTGAACCGGCGGGGTGAAAGGGGGCAACCCAGGGTGAAGGGATTGGCACCGTTGCTGCGGGGCGGATGGGCGGGATGGGGAAGTTTTCCCAGGGGTTCCGTCCGCCCTGGGCTGTTCTTGTTTCCTCCCCGCGGGAGGATTTGGCCGCAAAGCAGGCGGTCACAATCTTAAGCCAGGCCAGTTGGCGAGCCGAATCCATGGCCCGTCTTCGGGTGAGGACCGCAGTCGCAAACGGCGTTTAGCGATACCGATCCGACTAGAAGACAGTCTTCGTTGAGCACAAGCGCCCATGCCTTATCACGCGTGTTATCCCGAACTCCTTTCAATCGTTGACTTTCGCCTCATGTTTTCTTACTCTTTCCGGGAAGGCGAAATAGTACTCGATAGGCAGGGAAAGAGGCGAACAACTCTCAGCGTCCCCCTCTACGCCACCCTTGGCACGCGCCAGTGCATTTTTTCAAAAGGCCACCATGACATCGCAAAGCGAACGGAAGGACATCGCTCTCTCGAACTCCACACTCTCTCACCTTGACGCGTCGATTGCGCGGTCGTCGTACGACCGCAGCCACATGGTGCCGGGGCTGGTGCACATCGGGGCGGGGGCATTCAACCGGTCGCACCTCGCGGTGTACCTGGACGACCTGCTGGCTTGCGAGGACGAACCGCGCTGGGGCGAATTTGCCGTTGGGCTTCTGCCCGCCGACAAGGAGATTCACGAAGGGCTCACGGCGCAGGAGAATCTCTACAGCCTGATGCTGATGGACACCGGGAAGGAGAACCTGCGCGTTGTGGGCTCGCTTGTGGGCCACCTGTATGCGCCGGCGGACCCGGAGGCGGTGCTGGCGCGGATGACGGCCGCCGAGTGCACGATCATTTCATTGACGGTGACAGAGGGTGGGTATTTTATCGAGGATGCGTCGGGGCGCTTTCTTGAAGAGCACAAGGACGTGCGGCACGACCTGGAGAATGTGGCAGCGCCGCGAACATGGCTGGGGTATGTGGCAGAGGCCGCAGCTCGGCGCATGCAGATGGGCCGCGGGCCGTTTACAGTTCTCTCCTGCGACAACCTGCAAGGTAACGGTGAGATGGCGCGCAAGGCGTTGCTGGCGTTTGCCGCAGCGCGAAGCGGAGTGCTGGAGCGATGGATTGAAGAGCATGTGGCCTTCCCCTGCAGCATGGTGGACCGCATCACGCCCCGCACGACGGACGAGAACCGGGCGACGATCGCGGAGAAGTTCGGCGTGAAGGATGCGGTACCAGTAGTCTGCGAGCCATTCCGGCAATGGGTCCTGGAAGACAGTTTTGCCGCGGCACGGCCGGCTTTCGAACGTGCGGGCGCGCAGATGACCGCTGACGTAGCGCCGTACGAGAAGATGAAGATGCGCCTTCTCAATGGCGGGCACTCGACCCTGGGCTACTTTGCCGATTTGCTGGGGCTCGATTTCATTCGCGATGCCGCCGCCGACCCGCTGCTGCGCCGGCTGCTGAAGGCGTACATGGACGAGGTGAAGCACGCGGTGCCGAAGCTGCCGGGCATCGATCTGGATGAGTACGCCGACACTGTAGTGCGGCGCTTCTCGAATACGGCGATTCGCGACCAGGTGGCGCGCATCAGCTCGGAGGGCTGCGCCAAGATCGCCAAGTTCCTGGCGCCGCCGCTGGCCGATCTTCTGCGAAATGGAAATAGCCCGCGCGTGTTGCCGCTGGTGATTGCCGGATGGCTGCACTATCAGCGAGGAATCAACGAACGGGGGCGAGCGATGACGATGGCCGACGGGCAGGGGGCGCTGCTAAAACCGTTTGTGGAATCCGGATGCGCGAACGCCAGGCTGGCGCTGGATGTGCCCGCGCTCTTCGGCAATCTGGCCGCGGATTTCCCCGTCTGGGCAGCGACGGTGCAGCACAACCTGGAGCTGCTGCGCGCACAAGGGGTGCGGACTACAATTGCAAAAGTGCTGGACGAGGCGCAGGCGGGCTGAACGGAAGCGCCTCTGCCTGTGTCGCCCCGCAGCATCTGCAATGCAATGCGATTTGAGAACGCATGACGATTCGATGAGCGATACCTTTGAGGTTGAGGCCGGGAAGAAAGGCTCCTTCGCCGAGAAGCTCGGGATGCACCCCGGCCTCGCGATCGGCTACCTGGGCCTTCTACTGTTCATGATCGGCGATGGCGTGGAGGCAGGGTTTCTTTCGCCGCTTCTTGTCGACCTGCACTTCAGCACGGAGAAGGTGGCGCTGGTCTTTAGCGCGTATGGCGCATCGGCGGCGCTGGCTTCCTGGCTGAGCGGCGCGCTGACGGATATCTTCGGGCCGAAGAAGGTCATGTGGGCAGGGCTGCTGATCTGGCTCGGCCTGGAGATGCCTTTTCTGCTGGGCGGCATTGCGCATGCGAATTACACGACGATCCTTGTGAGCTACGGCGTGCGTGGGCTGGGTTATCCGCTCTTTGCCTACGGCTTCCTTTGCTGGGTGGCGGCAGTCACTCCGCAGCGCTACCTGGCTACCGCGATCGGCTGGTTCTGGTCAGCGCGTACAGGCGGTTTGCCCACACTGGGCGCGCTGCTGGCGAGTTTCTCAGTGCCACTGATCGGCGGCTACAAAACGCTGTGGGTCTCTGTAGGGCTGGTGGCGGTGGGCGGCCTGATCGTGCTACTGGGTGTGCGCGAGGAGCACGGCAATTTGCCGCTCTCGACAACGGGCGACGATCCGCTGAAGGTGCTTTTCACTGGCGTGTCGATCATCTGGAAGCACCCCAAGGTGGGGCTGGGCGGCATTGTGGCCACCATTACGACGACGTCGGAGTTTGGCTTCCTGGTCTTTCTTCCTATCTTCTTTGTGCGCACGGTGGGCTTTACGCTGGAGCAGTGGCTGCAGATTCTGAGCGTGATGTTTGCGACCAACGTAGTGGCCAACCTCTTCTGGGGGTGGGTGGGCGACAAGGTTGGCTGGCGGCGCACCATCACCTTTGCCGGCGCATGCGGCTGCGCGCTTACCACGCTGGGGCTTTACTACGTGCCGCACATCTTCGGCGCCAATTACGCGCTGGTTATGGCCGCGGGCATGGCTTACGGTATCGCGCTGGCGGGCTTTGTGCCCATTGCCGCAATCATGTCGATCCTGGCGCCGGAGTCGCGCGGGGCGGCTATGTCGATCATGAACCTTGGCTCAGGGTTGAGCGCTTTTCTGGGGCCGGCAGTCGCGGGCATCTTCCTGCCGCGGATGGGCGTTTCGGGCGTGATCTGGATCTTCGCCTTCATGTACCTGCTTGCGGCGGCGGTCAGTTATCAGTTGACGCTGCCCGGGGTTCGTCCGCTGCGCTGAACTACCATGATTTGCCCGCTTCGCGATGCACCACGCCGGCTAGATTTGGCGTCTGGATTCGGACCGAAATGCCGGCAAGGCGACCCGAATCCAGGGCCCGTCTTCGAGTGAGGATCGCAGTGGCAAACGGCGTTTATCGTTCCCGATCCCGGCCGCTTCGCCGAGGATTAGTTGATCGTGGCACCCTGAGGGGCTAGAAGCCTCCCCTGTCAGTCCATTGTGGTCCCCGTTCGGCGTTCGCGCTGTTCTGTGGACGTATATGCTTATCGGTTATTAACTATTATATAACTGACGGTTTGGCGACCATCCACCAGGAACCCGCAATTCTCATCCGCATCGGGCCGGGAAACATGCCCCGGCCTATTGTTGGCGATTGACGCCAGATTCAATGTTTGAGCGGGTGGAGTGCTGAATACTTATCGGGTTGCCGGTGATCCGGGTGCGAGCCACATCCGGCCTCCGTTCCCTGCCGCTCCCCGGAAACGACGAATCACAGTTTTCCTTCGCAGTTCAGGAGTAGAATACCTTCCATTCAATTGGTGCCCAACCCTCCTGTACTGTGAGGTTTCGCCATGGCGAATGCACGTTGCTTTTCCTGCCGCCTTGCCGGTGGCCTGCTGTTGGTTCTGGCCGTCACCTTGGCGCTTAGTTTGACTCTGAAGGGCCAGACTACCCCGACAATCACACACAACAGCGCTGCTGCCCTGCCGCGACTGCCCACTGAGATACAGGCTCAACTTGACAAGCTGCATGAAGCTCTCAAAGCGACCCAGGCGGCGGGCGACGCGAGGGCCGAGGCGAAGGCGCTCAATCGGATAGGCGATGTGTTCTTTCGAATTCCTCAATACCAGAAGGCCCTCGACGAGTACAACCAGGCGCTGACACTGGCCAGTTCCGCGAAGGATACGCAGGAGGGAGCAGCCGCGCTGAACGGGATTGCGGGCTGCTATCGCGGACAAGGGCAAAACAATAAGGCTCTGGAGGTTTTTCAGCAGGCGCTGGATCTGGCCGCTGCCTCTGGCGATCTGCGGGGCCAGGCGACCGCGCTGAATGGGATCGGCTGGGTGAATGAGGGTTTAGGCGAGGCACAGAAGTCGCTGGACTACCAAAACAAGGCATTCCCGCTGGCGCAAAAGGCCAACGATGAAGGACTCGAAGCTGCGATCTTGAGACGCATTGGTTATGCTGAGGGGCTTTTGGGCGAACCTCAAAAGGCGCTGGACTCCTATAACAAAGCACTTGAGATTAACCGCAGGCTGGGCGATCGCGACGCCGAGGCAAGGGTTCTACTCAACATCGGCACTCTGTATCACGGTCAGAGCGAGGATCAAAAGGCGCTGGATTATTATGGGCAGGCACTCCGCATATCGCGCGAGGTTGGCGACCGCGCCATTGAGGCTCTGGTGCTGATGGACGCGGGCGTTTCACATTTCCGTCGGAGCGAGACGGAGGAGGCGCTCGATAGCCTCAACGGGGCTTTATCGATCTTTCGCCAACTAGGCGACCGCGCCAGGGAAGCCACGACCTTGACCGACATCGGCACTGCCTACAACGCTCTCGGGGAGAAGCAGAAGGCGCTGGATTGCTTCAATCAGGCCCTGCCTCTCAAACGCGCAGCAGGGGACCGCGTTGGCGAGGCGGAAGAGCTGAACAACATCGGTTTGATGTACGAAGATTTGGGGAAGAATCGGACGGCGTTGGATAATTACAGTCAAGCTCGGGAACTTTTTAGCGCGCTGGGCGACGTCGACGACGCGGCTCAGATGACAGGCGCCATGGGCGTGGTCTATCGTGATCTGGGCGAACTGAAGAAGTCGCTCGACGCCTTCAACCAGGCGCTGCCGGTTTTTGTAGAGACGAAGGACCGCGCTTTCGAAGCCCGGATGCTGGTGAATATCGGCTCTGTATTTTACGACATGGGCGAGAAGCAGAAGGCGGTTGAGTATTTCCAGCGGGCTTTGCCTGCCTTGCGGCAAACGAGCAACCGCGACGGCGAAGCGATGGCGCTGAATAACATCGGGTACGTCTACTACGATCTGGGCGAGTTTCGCAAAGCTCTCGATTCTTACAACGAGGCACTGCCGATCTGGCTTGCACTGGGCGATAGGAGTGGCGAGGCGCTGGCACTGAACGACATTGGCATGGCAGCTCACCGTCTGGGCGAGCAGCAGAAGGCGCTGGATTACCTGAATCGAGCGCTCCCGATCTGCCGCCAGATTGGGGAGCGAAACGGCGAGGTCAGGACGTTAAGCAACCTCGGCGACGTCTACCGCGATTTAGGAGAGACTCCGACCGCACTCAATTTCTACAGCCAGGCTTTGCCGCTGGCCACCGGGATGAGCAATGCGCTGATGGAGGCCAGCGTATTCCATTCAATGATGCTGGTTCAGCAGGTCCGGCAGCCCGCGCTGGCCATCTTCTACGGCAAGTTGGCGGTGAACCTGCTGCAGCAGGTCAGGGGCAACATCCAGGGCCTCGACAAGGAGTTGCAGAAGAGCTTCCTCTCATCGAATGGCGACAATTACCGCGACCTGGCGGACCTTATGATCGCGCAAGGCCGCTTGCCTGAGGCACAGCAGGTGCTCGATTTGCTCAAGGAGCAGGAGTATTCGGATTACACGCGCGGGGAGACGGCGGACACTCTGAACCCGCTGTCGTTGACGCCTGCGGAAAAGCAGGCGGAGGACGATTACCAGAAATCCACCGCGCAGATTGTTGCACTGGGCGAGCAGTGGGCGGATTTGAAAAAGATCAGCTCCCGCACGGCTGAGCAGGAAAAGCAGTACCAGCAACTGTCCGATCGGCTCGACGCGGCAAGCAAGGGGCTGAACGACTATTACGACCGTCTCTATGTGCTTTTCGGGAAGAACAGCGAGGCCAACAAGCAGCTGGCCGATGTGAAAGGCGACGTGAGCTTACTGGAGGACCAGATTGCGGAGGTGCCTCACACGGTGGCTCTGTATACGATGGTCACCGGCGACCACTACAGGGTGATTGTGATTACCGCAACAGCGACAGTGGCCCGGGAATACGCCATATCCGACAAGGATCTCAACAAAAAGATCTCGGACTTTCAACAAGTACTGCGCGATCCGGCTCGTGACCCGAGGCCGCTGGCTCAGGAGTTGTACAACATCCTCATTGCCCCGGTGAAGGCGGACCTGGATCAGGCCAAGGCCGAGACGCTGGTGTGGTCGCTGGATGGGGTGCTGCGGTATGTACCCCTGGCTGCGCTCTTCGACGGCAAGCGGTACCTGGTGGAGCAGTACAACACAGTGACCATCACGCCAGCTAGCATTGCGCACCTGGGAGAGACGCCGGACGTGAGCAACCTGAGTGCGGCGGCGATGGGGATTTCGCGCAAGTATGAGGATGGACTTTCTGCATTACCCGCGGTGGTTGGCGAGCTGGACGACGTGGTCAAGGATGCAAAGGTCCAGGGGGCAAATGGCGCGTTGCCGGGCACGATCTTGCTCGACGGCCAATTCACCGAGAAGGCTATGGAGGACCAGCTCGGCGGGCAACACGGGGTGGTGCATATCGCCAGCCACTTTGTGTTCAAGCCGGGCGACGACAGCCAGAGCTATCTGCTGCTGGCGGGGAAGGACGAGGGCAGCGCGGGTTTTCATCTGACGGTCGCGGATTTCCGCGACAACCGGAGCCTGGCGCTCAGGCACACCGACCTGCTGACGCTCTCTGCCTGTGAGACGGGGATGAGCGGCAACTCCAGCAACGGTCGCGAAGTGGATGGGCTGGGCACGACGGCGCAAATGAAAGGCGCCAAGGCGGTGATCTCGTCACTTTGGGAGGTAAACGACGCGAGCACAGGCGAACTGATGGGCGATTTCTACAAACGCTGGGCGGACGGCGCGGGCAAGGTGACGAAGGTTGAGGCGCTGCGCCAGGCGCAACTGGATTTGCTGCTGGGCAGGGTGACGCCACAAGCCGGAAAGACTGGGCGCGGCTTTGCCTCAGCAAAGCCCAAACAGAACGTGCCGGCAGGCTATGCGCATCCCTATTATTGGGCGCCTTTTGTGTTGATGGGAAACTGGAGATAGAGGGGCGACAGATTTGTCCGTCCCTTGCTGGACAAATTGTTGGCTCAGATGGTGCCAGTAGCGTCAATTGATGCCAAATCGCCGAGGCGCAAATTGAGCGCATGAGAGGCAAATTTTGAGTTCCGGGCGAGTGACCGGCTACTCGGAAGTTATTGTCTGGTTAAGAGTTATATACTGGACAGTGCCAAGTTCT
>PLGM01000238.1:0-547 GCA_003139795.1 Acidobacteriaceae bacterium
GCATTGCCCTGCTCTGCCGCCTTTCGATACCAGGCCGCTGCTTGCGCGTAGTCCTGCGGAACGCCTTGGCCGTTGCTGTAGAACAAGCCGAGGTCATATTCTGCACTGGCATTACCCTGATCGGCCGCCTTGCGAAACCAAAGAGCGGCTTGCGCGTAGTCCCGAGGCACGCCATCGCCTTCTGCGTATGCAAATCCAACAGAAGTTTGCGAGGCCGAATCACCAGCATTTGCCTTGGCCAGTAGTTTCGGATCAATGCCTGATGATGGCGCTTGGGCCTCGGATTGTATTGGGAGAGTGGTTAGAGCAGACGCGACAAGTACGACCACGATAGTTGCAATGACAAATTTGCGAGCAAGGTACTTCCGGCTTTTTTCCATAATGCCTCTCAGGGTCGCGGCTTAGCTAGGATTCTCAGGGCAAATTCGTCCGGTTTCACTCTGATTTCGTGTCCGGAGGGACGATTTTGAGTATGGTTGGGGATCCCACGCGAACGGTATTCTCCCGACCACAATACTTGCATAGGCCTAGAGCCTGTTATTAACTT
>PLGM01000238.1:566-15937 GCA_003139795.1 Acidobacteriaceae bacterium
AGTTAATAACAGGCTCTAGCGAGAATCCTTCTCCGGCCGCTACGCCGCCCGACACAGGTGCTTCATACTGAATCACCGCTCCGCATTCGCAAGTGTGATCGTTCCGGTATGTCTGATGGCTACTCATGTGGCAAACACCTCCCACACGGGAGAATAACACAGATTCACCGTTTCTTCCCCTTTTCGACGAGGGAACTTTCATCCCCCATCAGTTCAGTTAGTTGGCGGGTGCACTATGTCCGACAATTGGTGTCGAAGAGGACTTTCTTTCTTCCCATTCCCCGCGCATCCTTTCCTGATACTTCNNACGGGACGGTTGGCCCACAGCCCGAAGGCTTCCTGCCTTTGGGCCTGGCGGTGCGGCTCCAGAGATTTCGAGATGGCACGGCGCACGAACTCGGCACGCGAAATGGCCAAGGTTTTGACTACACCGTTGAGAAGGTCCAGGTCCTCTGCCGGAATATCCACAAGCGTGCGCATATCGAACTCCTTTGATATACAACCATGATGCCACAATTCAATCCGGCCCGTTCTCATGCGAAAGCCCTGGTCCCCGACCCCTGTTATGCTTACCCCGTGAACAACTTCCGCCGCATCGGGCAATTGCGCCGCCGCATGACCAAAGCCGGGCTCCCAGGGCTGCTGGTTACGCACCTCCCCGACGTTCGCTATCTGTGCGGATTTACAGGCTCCAGCGCGGCGCTGGCTGTGACCCGCCGGACGGTGCGGCTGTTTACCGACGGGCGCTATGCGGCGCAGGCGGCGTGCGAGGTCCAGGCCGCGCAGGTCGAGATCGTCTCCAACTCACCGGCTGTGGCTGCCGTGGAGTGGCTGGGCGCGCAGCACGGCGTGGAGTTTGCCGGCTTCGACCCTGCCTGGACTACCGTGGCTGAGTTGGCGCGGTGGAAGGCGGCGCTGCCGTCGCGTTTGCGCCGGAGCTTTTTGTCCGCGCTGGCTGGCCCGCTGGTGGAACCTTTACGCCAGGTGAAGGACGAAGACGAGTTGGCCGTGATGGCGGAGGCGGCGCTGGTGGGCTGCAAGCTTTTTGACCACATCCTGGGCTTCATCCGGCCCGGCATCGAGGAGACTGAAGTGGCCGCGGAGCTGGAGCATAGGGCCAGGCTGCTGGGCGCGGAGGGCATGTCGTTTGAGACCATCGTCGCCTCGGGCGTGCGGTCGGCTCTGCCGCATGGGCGGGCCACCAGTACTCCACTGCCGCGCAAAGGCTTCCTGACCCTCGACTTCGGTATAATCCACAAAGGTTATTGCTCGGATATGACCCGAACTGTCTACCTGGGAAAGCCGAGGGCCAAAGAGCGGGAGGCGTACGAGGCAGTGCTGGAAGCGCAGGAGGCCGGAGTGGAGGCAGTGCGCCCCGGCGCAAGCTGCGGGGAGGTGGACGAGGCCGCCCGCGGCGTCTTGCGGAGAGCGGGTTTAGGGGAGGCATTTTTCCACTCCACCGGCCATGGAGTCGGGCTGGAGATTCACGAGCCACCACGGATCGGCGCCGGACAGACAACCAGGCTGCTGGCGGGCATGGTAGTGACCATAGAGCCGGGAATCTATCTGGCGGGTCAATTCGGCATTCGCATCGAGGACATGGTGGCTGTAACGCGAACCGGAGGGCAGGTGCTGACCCCCGCACCGAAAGCTCTCATCGAACTTTGATGGAATCCGTCCCACCCGCACGTGGGAGAGTTAGGGAACGAATGAAACCACAAGATATCGAGGATCTGAAACAACTGATTGAATTCCTGAAGGAACATCAGGTTGCCGAGTTCGAGGTGGACCGGGGCGACCTGAAGGTCCGGCTCAAATTCAGCCAGCCGGAGAGTGCAGGGGCAGGGCTGGGGGATCTGGCGCGCCTGCTGGCGTCGGCTCCCCAGGGCGTGGCCCAGGCGTCTGCCGCACAGACGGCAAGCGCAGATGAGGCGGCATTCCCGGCAGCAGCAGAGGTTCCCGCGGACCCCGATGCGGGGCTGCACCTGGTCAAGTCGCCGATTGTCGGCACCTACTTTGGCTCGCCTTCGCCGGGCGCCGGGCCGTTTGTCTCCCCTGGCGATCACGTGGACAAGGGCCAGGTGATCTGCATCGTCGAAGCCATGAAGCTGATGAACGAGATCGAATCCGACGCCTCCGGCGAGATCGTCAAGTGCTTTGTATCCAACGGCCAGCCCATCGAGTTTGGGCAGCCTCTGTTTTCCGTCCGGCTGGGCTGAGAAAGGCAGCGGAGTTAGCGGAGTTGGCGGAGTTGGCAAAATCGAATGCAAAGCTCGCACTGCGTTTCGTCTTCTATGCGCCGGCAAGGGCAATGCCGGTCGCAAGGCTAGCTCCGCTAACTCCGCCAGCAACGCTGACTCCGCTCATCAACGCTAGCAGCCTGTGGTGAAAGTCGAAAATGCCGAAAACCGCCCCTCAGGGGCTAAAGCCCGTCGTTTCCTATCAACCATTTACGGCACGGCTGAAGCCGTGCCCTTTCAAAACCTGACATTCACCACATGCTGCTAACCACGCTCAAAGGGTCCTGAATGTTTCGTAAGGTATTGGTTGCCAATCGGGGTGAAATCGCGCTGCGGGTTGTGAACGCCTGCCGGGAACTGGGCATTCGCACGGTCGCCGTCTACAGCGAGGCGGACCGCAACGCGCTGCACGTTCGTTTTGCCGACGAGGCTATTTGCATCGGCCCTCCGCGCCTGGCGGACAGTTATCTGAACGTGCCGGCGGTCATCTCCGCCGCGGAGATCGCCGATGTGGAAGCAATCCATCCCGGCTATGGGCTGCTGAGCGAGAACGCCAACTTCGCCGAGGTCTGCCGCGCCTCGAACATCAAGTTCATCGGCCCTCCGCCTGAGGTCACGCGCCTGATGGGCGAGAAGGAAAAAGCCCGTCAGGCGATGAAGCGAGCCAAGGTGCCCATTCTTCCCGGCTCCGATGGCGTGATTGGCACCGCCGAGGAGGCGGAAGCGTGGGCCAGGAAAGTGGGCTACCCGGTTTTCCTGAAGGCCAAGGCAGGCGGCGGCGGGCGCGGCATGAGAATCGTGCGCACCGCGGAGGAGTTGCCCCATCTCTTCCAGGCGGCGTACAGCGAGGCAGCCAACGCCTTTGGCAACGGCGAACTGTACCTGGAAAAGTACATCGAGCAGCCGCGGCACATCGAGTTCCAGGTGCTGGCCGATGAGCACGGCCATGTGGTCTCGCTTTTTGAGCGCGAGTGTTCGATCCAGCGCCGCCACCAGAAGATGATCGAAGAGGCTCCTTCGTTGCAGGTGACGCCCCGGCTGCGCGAGGAACTGGGCCACACCCTGTGCCGCTGCCTGGCGGAGATCGGCTACCAGAATGCAGGCACCGTCGAGTTCCTGATGGATGAGAACAGGCAGCTCTACTTCATCGAGATGAACACCCGCATCCAGGTGGAGCACCCGGTTACCGAGATGATCACCGGCGTCGACCTGGTGAAGGCGCAGTTGCGAATCGCCTCAGGGGAACGGCTGAACGCAATTCTGCCCGCCAGGCTTGAGATTCGCGGCCACGCGATCGAGTGCCGCATCAACGCCGAGCATCCGCGGAAGTTTACCCCTTCGGCGGGCCAGGTCACGGCCTTCAACGTGCCTGGCGGCAACGGCGTGCGGGTGGATACGGCGCAGTACGCCGAGAGCGTGGTTCCGCCTTACTACGACTCGTTGATTGCCAAGCTGATCGTACACGGGGTTGACCGCGCCGAGGCGATTGCCAAGATGGAGCGCGCGCTGAACCAGTTTGTGGTGCAGGGAATCGAGACCTCGATCACTCTGCACCAGGAGATCTTTGCCGACGCCGGCTTCCACGCCGGGGAATTCGATACTGGGTTCATGGAGCGGTTTCTGGCGAAGAGAGCGGAGTAGAACCAGAATCTACGGCGCCGGATTGAGCTTCAATCCGACCGCTTGCGCCATCTTTCTCTGGTGCAGATCGAAAGTGTAGAGGCTGGACGCGCCCAGTTCGAGTGCAGCCGCAACGTGGAGCAGGTCCGCTGTGCGCGTGCCGAGCGTTGGAGTCAACTGGCGAGACAGTTGCCGGGCGCGTTCGAATACCGACTCCGGCAATGGCCGCAATTGGAAGACTCCGGAGCGGATGGCCTTATCGAGATTTCGAAGCGAGGCTTCTGCCTGCTTGCTTGTGATTTCTTTTCGAAATTCCTTCAATCCAAAGGCGTTGACCGCTTCCAGTTCAACCAGAACAGTGATCAGGAACTTTTCTTCGGCTGTTTGCAAAAGCGTTGCCGCTGCCGCGGAGTTTGCATCCAGGCAGAAAAGCGAGACCACCAAGCTGGTATCCAGATAGATCAATAGCGGTCCCGATCCAAGCGTACTATCTCTGCGCCGCTGACTGGTGAGCATTCACCGCCGTAGATGGTATCCAGTTGCGCCATGAAATCGGGAAGGATGGCCGCGCGGACAGGCCCCTCCGGCACAAGACGTGCGATCACCTGACGGCGCTTGGTGACCTGGATTTCACCACCCTCGCGCAGGATGCGCTCGACCGTCTTGAAGTCGTAGCGGAGGTCACGGACGGAGACGGTTTTCATGTATCACATTTTAGCATCACATCGATGCAGATGGAGAGATGGCCGGTGTTTGTCAGACGAAGGGCTGTGGAAAACTTTATCGCTTTTTCTTCGCCTGTTCATGGTGATTTCGGGTATGCTTGTCTGGCAACATGGGAGGTTGCACGATGGACATTCAAAAGGAATTGATTGCCGAGTACGACCGGGAGGCAGCCAGGACGCGCAAGATTCTCGAGGCGATCCCGGCCGATGCCGATTTCACCTGGAAACCCCACACCAAATCCATGAGCCTGGGCCAGTTGGCCGGGCATGTTTCAGACACTGCCGGGGATTGGGCGATTCACACGCTGACCACCGACAAACTGGAATTCCCGGCAGATCACAAGTTCGAGCCGTACGTCCCGGCGTCCAAGGAGGCGATGCTGGAGAAATACGACAAGCAGGTTGCCGAGGCTAAGAAGGCGCTCAAGAGTCTTGTGCCGGAGAAGTGGGATGAGAACTGGAAGTTTGTGGCTGGTGGCCAAGCCTGGATCAACGAATCGAAGTACGAAGTCTGGCGCTCCTGGGTCATCAACCACATGGTCCACCACCGCGCGCAGTTGGGCGTCTACCTGCGGCTGCTGGACAAGCCCATCCCCGGTACGTACGGGCCGTCGGCGGACGATCACTGAGAAAGAGCAGGAGATAGGGAACAGGGAACAGGGAACAGAAACATCCGTGGTGCTTCGGCCATTGGCGATTCCCTGGCTCAGTTGGCCTTGATCGACGATCGCGGATCACTGGTCCCGGATAACTGTCCCCTACTTCCTGCTCCCTGATCGGCTACCCTTGTTGCATGACCTATTCTTTTCCCAAGGTCTACCCTATCCTGGATGCTTCGATCCTGCCGGCGGCCGGCCGCGGGGAGTTCCTGCGCAGGCTGAGCGATTCGTTGGCCGAGGCCGGGGTGACGCTGCTTGAATACCGCAACAAGACCGGAGCAGATGCCGAGGTGCTGGCCGATGCCGGGATCCTGCGCATTGGTTTGGCTGCTCAAAAGGTGAAGTTGATTCTCGATGATCGCGTGGATCTTGTTGAGCAGATGCGATTTGACGGGGTGCATGTGGACGCCGGCGACGTGACGCCCGCCGAGGCGCGGCGGCGGCTGGGCCCGGGCAGCATAGTGGGCACGTTTGGCGGCGGCGAGGCGCTGGTCGAGGGCATTTTGCAGGCCCCGGTGGACTATCTTTCCATTGGACCGGTTTATTCGACCAGGACCAAGCAGACCTCGAAGGCGCCGATCGGAGTGGAAGGCGTGCGGAGGCTGCGGGCGAAGGCCGGAGCTAGGCCGGTGCTGGTGGCTGTGGGCGGCGTTACGCTGGGCACGGCGGCAGAGGTGCTGGCGGCCGGAGCCGATGTGGTGGCCGTTGCTGAGGCGCTGTTTCGGCAGCCAGACCCGGCGGCGGAGTTTCGCAGATGGGCGGCGGAGCTGGGCTGAACGCTGCCAACACGGGTTCGTGGTCCCCGCCTAAGCGCCAATTTTTTCCTTGAATGCAGGCGCGTGCATGGGGCGCCCTGGGGCCGAGTGGGGAAAAGCCAGCCCTGGGTCAGGTTTTTGTAGAGGTCAGTCTGAGAGGGTATTCCCTCGGGCGCTGAAGAGGCTGCGGAAAGACTCGGGATTTCTGGCGAAATTGGCGGAAAGCGTCCTTCCGGGGCTAAAGCCCGCATTGATTCTGTTGGCTTTAGCGGGGGTTGAAACCCCCGCCTCNNGATTCTGTTGGCTTTATGCGGGGGTTGAAACCCCCGCCTCCCTCCGGAACGAGTTTTTCCGCAGCCTGTGAAGCCCGTACCCTTCAAATTCGCGGGTTACCAAGAGTCTGAACGGGCCGCAGAAAGTGTCCTGAATTCGGACACTTCAAGAAAAATAAAGACATCGGCGCGAAAATCCGTTAGAACTTTCATTAAGTGACGACCCCAGATCTGGCTTCCATTCCTGAGTCCGAAGTTCCACCCAACGCTCCCCGGCTGGTGCAGAGTCTCGGCCTTTTCAGCGCGACGGCGCTGGTGATCGGGTCGATGATCGGGTCCGGCATCTTCATCGTCGAGGCGGACATCGCCAGAGGCACCGACTCCCCGGCGCTCTACCTGGGCGCGTGGGTGGTTACGGCGGTGCTGACGATGATCGGCGCGCTCAGCTACGGCGAGCTGGCGGCCATGATGCCGAGGGCAGGCGGGCAGTACGTTTACCTGCGCGAGTCGCTGGGGCCGCTGTGGGGCTTTCTCTATGGCTGGACGCTGTTCCTGGTGATCCAGACGGGGACCATCGCGGCGGTCTGCGTGGCCTTCGGGAAGTTTCTCGGGGTGTTCTTTCCCACCGTCTCGACGACCCACTGGCTCCTGCACATCGCGCACGTTCCCGCGCTCAGGGTTGGGCCCATGGTGCTGGGGAACATGGAGATCGGGGTCAACACGGCCAACCTGACGGGCATCGCGGTGGTCTTCTTTCTGGCCATCGTGAACATCTTTGGCGTGAAGCTGGGCGCGATCATCCAGGACGTCTTCACGTCGGCCAAGGCGCTGTCGCTCGCCGGCCTGATTCTGCTGGCCTTTACGGTGGGGCGGAATGCGACGGCGTGGGAGGCGAACTTCGGCCCCGGCTGGAGCCAGTTCTGGAAGAATGCCGGCTGGAGTTCGCTGCATCCGGTCGAGGTGGGCATCGGCGGGCCCATGGTGCTGGTGAACCTGGCGGTGATTCTGGCGGTGGTGCAGGTGGGGTCACTGTTTTCCGCCGACTCCTGGAACAACGTCACCTTTACGGCCGGGGAGATCAAGAATCCCAAGCGGAATATTCCGCTGTCGCTGGTGCTGGGCACGGGATTCGTGCTGACGGTTTATTTTCTGGCCTCGCTGGGCTACATCCTGGTGCTGCCCCTGCATGGCGACCCCAACGGGGCCACGGTGCTGGCGCGGGGGGTGCAGTATGCGGCCGAGGATCGGGTGGGCACGGCAGCCTTGGAGCAGATCTTTCACTCCGGCGGCGCCTGGCTGATGGCTGGGGCGATCCTGGTGTCGACCTTCGGCTGCGCCAATGGACTGACCCTGGCCGGGGCGCGCGTCTACTACGCCATGAGCCGGGACGGGCTGTTCTTCAAGTCGGTGGGCAAGCTGCATCCGCGCTTCAAGACTCCAGTGGCGGGGTTGCTGGTGCAGGCCACGTGGGCCACGCTGCTGTGCCTCTCGGGCTCCTACAGCCAGTTGCTGGACTACATCATCTTCGCGGTGCTGGTGTTTTACATCCTGACCATCGGTGGCCTGTTTGTGCTGCGGTTCAAGCGGCCGGATGCGCCGCGGCCGTACAAGGCGCTGGGCTATCCGGTGCTGCCGGGGCTCTATATCCTGCTGGCGTCCTGGATTTGTATCGTATTATTGCGATACAAGCCCCAGTACACGTGGCCGGGCCTGGTTCTGGTATTGCTGGGCATCCCCGTTTATCTCTTCTGGTCGCTGCGGCTAAAGGGCCAAATTCAAGGTGAGTCCAATTCAAACTGATCTCAACCGCTGAGGAGGAAGAACCTCATCCATGTCCAGGCTGCTACGTATCAAACCCATGTCGATGCTGAACCAAGAGGCCAGTGAAACGGGCGAACACACGCTCAAGCGGTCGCTGGGCGCACTGAACCTGATCACGCTGGGCATTGGCGCCATCATCGGGGCGGGCATCTTTGTGCTCACCGGGACGGCCGCGGCCACGGCAGCCGGTCCGGCGGTGTCGTTAAGCTTCGTCCTGGCCGGGATCACGTGCGCGTTTGCCGGCCTGTGCTACTCCGAGTTTGCTTCGATCATCCCCATCGCCGGCTCGGCTTACACCTACGGGTACGCGACGCTGGGCGAGTTTGTGGCCTGGATTATCGGCTGGGACCTGGGGCTGGAGTACGGCTTCGGCGCGGCGACCGTGGCTTCGGGCTGGTCGGGGTACCTCAATAGCCTGTTGGCGCAGATGGGTCTCCACATTCCACCGCAACTGACGGCGACGCCGGGGACGGACCTGGTGTTTTATCAAAACACGTGGATGCCGGCGACGTCGCTTCCGATGGACGTGTCGGGCGCAGGCCTGCAGCACGCAACCGGGATGTTCAACCTGGTGGCTATTCTTGCCATTGTGTTGATCACCACGGTGCTGGTGATCGGCATCAAGGAATCGGCCAATCTGAACACGGCCATCGTGATGGTCAAGCTCACGGTTGTGGGGATTTTCATCGCGCTGGGCGGCTACTTCCTGATCATGCATCCGTCGCTGGCCATGCACAACTGGCATCCGTTCATTCCACCGTCGGATGGGCAAGGGCACTTCGGGTTGAACGGCATTGCGCTGGGCGCGGCCTCGGTTTTCTTCGCCTACATCGGGTTCGACGCTGTGTCGACGGCAGCCCAGGAGGCCAAGAATCCCCAGAAGGATATGCCCATCGGCATTCTCGGCTCACTGGCAATCTGCACGGTGCTTTACATCATCGTCTCCACGATCCTGACCGGGCTGAAGAACTACAAGGAGCTGAACGTGGCCGCGCCGGTGGCGCTGGGCATCAAGGTCACCGGAATCGGCTGGGGCGAGCTGCTGGTCAATATCGGCGCAGTCTTTGGGCTGGGAACCGTGATGCTGGTCATGCTGCTGGGCCAGTCGCGCGTTTTCTTCTCCATGTCCCGCGATGGGCTTTTGCCGAAATGGGCGTCGGCCATTCATCCCAGGTTCCGCACTCCGTGGATCTCCACGATCGCCGTGGGAGCCATCGTGGCCGTCCTGCCCGGCTTCCTGCCCATCGAGCAGCTCGCCAAGCTGGTGAATATCGGTACGCTGCTGGCCTTCACAATCGTCTGTGCCGGGGTGTGGGTACTGCGCGTGCGGCATCCCGACCTGCATCGACCCTTCAAGACGCCTTTTGTGCCGGCGGTTCCGATTCTGGGTATTATTTCAGCGTTCTACCTGATGACGCGGCTGCCGCGGATCACCTGGGAGGTGATGATCGGCTGGCTGCTGGTGGGGCTGGTGATCTATTTCGGCTACTCGGTGCGGCATAGCAAGGTGCAGAAGCTGGCCAACGCGGCTGAGGGCGACTGAGCGGGCGAAAGCTGGCGGTAGCGCAGAACGGCCTCCCGTGCGGGAGGCCGTTCTGGATTTGGGAGCAGGGCAATCGCATTTGGATTTTTTGCATGATGAATGAAGGGCACGGACTTTAGAGGCTGCGGAAGGATTTCGATGTTTTAAAAGGGCCCGGCTTCAAAGCCTGTCGAAGGGTGCCGATGACGGGGCCAGTTTTGCCGGCTTTAGCCGCAGAGGGACGTATTGAATACATCCAAACCATCCCTCGGGGGCTAAAGAGGCTGCGGAAAAACTCGGGATTTCGTGCGAAATCGTCGAAAAGCGTCCCTCCGGGGCTAAAGCCCGCATTGATCCTGTTGGCTTTATGCGGGGGTTGAAACCCCCGCCTCCCTCCGGATCGAGTTTTTCCGCAGCCTGTAAAGCCCAGGAGATTTCTGGCTGTTTTGCGGCATGGTTGAAGCCGTGCCCTGACACAAGGCGCGGTCCGGAACCGCTTCAGATTCACGAGCATGAAGGACGCTTCGCAATTCTTGTGTTGATTTTGTGCTACGGCTGATCGCAAAAACCGAGAGTACGCATTCCTGCAACTGAGACTTCCGCATAGTCGGTCATACGACCGGATCTGTGCGATCTAATCCGGATGTTGCCATCATTGAACGAGGTTGGCCGCAGCGGACTCGCGTAACCCGCTCGAAGGACCAGCATCGTTAATACTTGCGTAGTTCTAACGCGCCCGTTTAGCATCTTTGAAATGATTCGACAGTTGCTTGTTTCAATTCTGATCACGGCAATCGCTCCAGCGACAATTCCAGCTCAGAGTGTCGATTCGACCACCACGCCAATATCGTCTTCGATTGCATGCCCCGTTGAGACCGGTCCACCGTCTACTGCACCGCACACATGGGTAGCTGTAGCTAATGGGGTGATGGTCAAACATAAAATTAGTGGAAAAGACCCCAAGTATCCCTCTGAGGCCAGGAAAGCTCACGTCGATGGGCGTGTTGTACTCGAAGCAACGATTTCAACTTCTGGAGATATAGAAGACCTTTGTGTCAGCCAAGGCCCCGAGCTATTGCGGCAGGCATCATATGATGCCGTGAAGATGTGGAAATATCAGCCGTACATCCAAAATGGCCAGCCGGTAGAAGTGAGGACCATAATCATCACGGATTTCACACTTCATTGAGGTGTTGTCATCAACGCGGCGGTTGATTGTTTGTTCATAGGCTGGCCAAAATATTCCACGCCCGGGTTGTCGCCATTTGGGGAGTTTCGCCGTCCCGATGCTCAAAATCTGTGCTAGTTTTGTGCTACTCCTCCGCGCATCTTGCACTTCTTGCGCATTTAGCACATTGAAAAATCAATAAGTTATGTGTTTTCAATAGTCCCTTGACTCGTGCCCTTTCAAAACAACTCGATGGTTCAGGTGCGATTGCCCTGGATTTGAGGGGGTGGGGGTGTTGCAATTCTCTGCCAGGTTGAACTAAACTAAGTGGACTTAGTTTACTCGGAGGCGTAATGCGGACCATCAACATTCACGAGGCAAAGACTCACCTCTCGCGGCTGGTCGAAGAGGCTGTGCAGGGGGATTCGTTCATCATTGCCAAGGCCGGCAAGCCGAAGGTGAAAGTGATTCGGCTGGATGCGCCCGAGGTGCCGGCAAAGCGGAGGCTGGGAGGTTTGGAGGGAATGTACACCATTCCAGACAACTTCGAGGAGATCGACAGGGAGTTGGATAAAGAAGTCGAGAAGCTGATGCTTGGTGAGGACGAGGAATGAGGTTTCTACTCGACACGCAGGTGGCTTTGTGGGCGTTTTTTGAGCAAAAGCGGCTTTCGGCGCAGGCGCGATCTGTTCTTGAAGACCGTGAAAACAAGCTTGTTTTCAGCACTGCAACCTTATGGGAAATTGCAATCAAGCGTGCGCTTGGAAAGAAGGGATTTCAGTTCGACCCAAGGGTTCTGCGGCGCACAATGCTGGATGACGGGTACGAGGAATTGCCCGTCCTGGGCCACCATGCTGTCGAAGTCGACTCCCTTCCGCCCATACACAAAGATCCCTTCGACCGCATCCTGATCGCTCAGGCCATGGTCGAAGGAATCACCTTGTTGACGGCTGACCCGGTGATAGCCCAATATCCTGGGCCCATCCGGAAAGTCTGAGGATTTCGCTTACACCGTTGCTTTGGCGCAGAATTCGTCGAAGGCGCGGACCAGTTCGCCGGCGATCTGCGGGGCGGTGGACTGCTCGATGACGGATCGCTGCATCAGGTAGACGAGCTTTCCGTCGCGCAGGATGGCGACGGCGGGGGAACTGGGCGGGTTGCCTTCGAAGTAGCTGCGGGCGCGCTCGGTGGCTTCGCGGTCCTGGCCGGCAAAGACGGTGATTTTTTGATCGGGCAGGTTGGCGGAGTTGGTGAGGGCCAGGCGCACACCGGGGCGCATCTTGCCTGCCGCGCAACCGCAAATCGAGTTGACCACCAACATGGTTGTGCCGGGCTGGGTCAGCGCCGCGTCCACATCCTCGGCGGTACGGGTTTCCTTGATTCCGGCGCGCAGCAGTTCCTCGCGCATGGGAATTACCATCAGTTCTGGGTACATGTTTGCCTCCGGCAGGGAAAGTTGCCTGCATTCATTCTATCGTGAGACCCCGAGGAGTAGGCTTTATCCGATGCGGATGGAAGAAAACAAGCTGCTTGCGCCCTTCACGACCTTTGGCATCGGCGGGCCGGCGCGCTGGTTTGTCGAGGCCGGCAGCGAAGACGAGATCGTTGAGGCGACCGGGTGGGCGCGGCAGCGCGGGCTGAAGCTGTTTGTGCTGGGGGGCGGCAGCAACCTGCTGGTGGCCGACGCGGGGTTCGACGGCCTGGTGCTGCGGGTGGGATTGCGCAGGATTGCGGTTGCTGAGACGGCGGAGGATTCGGGGCAGGCAGGCCAGGTGGGCCAGAGGGTCTATCAGGTTGCCGCGGGCGAGGACTGGGACGGCTTTGTGGAGCGCACGGTGGAGGACAACTGTGCGGGCGTGGAGTGCCTGGCGGGCATTCCGGGCACGGTGGGTGGTACTCCTGTGCAGAATGTGGGCGCGTACGGACAGGAGGTTGCGCCGGCGATCGAGCGGGTGCGGGCTTTTGATCTGGAGGAGCAGGCGTTCATCGAATTTTCCGCGGCGGAGTGCGGCTTTGGTTACCGGCTTAGCCGGTTCAACTCGGCCGACCGCGGGCGCTTTATCGTGACCCGCGTAGACTACCGGCTGACCGTGGGCGGCGCGCCGACGCTGCGCTATGCGGACCTGCAACGGGCTCTTGCGGAGCGGGGAATCGGGGGCGGCAAACCCAGCCTGGCTGAGGTGGCGGCGGTGGTGCGGCGGGTTCGGCAGTCCAAGGGGATGCTACTGGTTGAAGGCGAGCCCGATTGCCGCAGCGCGGGCAGCTTCTTCAAGAATCCGGTGGTGAACGAGGAACAGGTGCGGCAGATTGCGGGGGTGAGTGAAAAGGAGCCGCCGCGTTTTCAGGCTGGGCCGGGGCAGGTGAAGCTGCCGGCGGCGTGGCTGATCGAACAGGCCGGCTTTGCGAAGGGGTATGCGCTGGGCGCCGCCGGGGTTTCGTCGCGGCATACGCTGGCGCTGGTCAATCGCGGCGGGGCGAGCGCGGCGGAGATTCTTGCCCTCGCCGGCCAGATCAGCACTGCCGTTGAAGCGCGCTTCGGCATTCGGCTGGAGATGGAGCCGGTGATGGTGGGGTTCTAACTTGCGGCTATGGAATAATTGGATAGCTCGACAGGGGATCAGGCACTGCGGCGGTGTAAATGTGAACGTACGATCTTTGGCTCGATTCTTCCGGCAGCAAAGCACTTACATCGCTATCGCCGCCGTTGGCGCCGCCATTTTCTGGGCCATCGGACAGCAGATCAATCCCGCGACGGTTCTGCTGTATTCTCTGTGCATCGGGAATCTCCTCTCGCCCGCAATAGGTCGGTTGGAGTTCCTTTATTGGCAAAAGCCATTTCCTCACGACCTGCTGATTTTCCTGCCCGTCCTACTTGTACTGACGGTCCCTGTTTACCTGATTTCGAGTGCGGTTGTGTGGTTGATTGCCCCGCCTACTCCGCAGACGCTTTCTCATCTGATTACAACCGGATGGAAGTTTCCGTTCCTCGTCACCTTCGTCTTCGGCCTTGTCTCGTTTCTGTACCACAGCACGAGAGAGCGGCTGGAGCGGCGTAACGTAGAGCTCCAGCAAACAGTGGAACGCGGCACTGCCCGGCTTGAAATGCAAGAGCAGGAATTGGAGCGCGCCCGGGAGATACAGCAGTCGTTGCTTCCGAAAGAGATTCCGCAGCTTCCGGGATTCGAGGTGGCAGGAGCGTGGCAGCCCGCCAGCACGGTGAGCGGAGATTACTACGACGTGCTCCGGCTGGGCGACCATCGACTCGGAATCTGCATCGCCGATGTGGTCGGCAAGGGTGTGTCCGCCGCTCTGCTGATGGCCAATGTGCAGGCCGCGGTACGCGCGTTTGCGGGCGACTCGGAAAGCCCGGCCCAGGTGTGCGCCAAGGTCAACCTCTTGTTGCACGAGAACATCGCGACGGGAAAATTCGTGACCTTCCTTTATGGAATTCTCGATGGCGAAACGCATACGTTCCAGTACTGCAACGCCGGGCATCTTTACCCAATCCTCGTATCGGGCGGCTCCGTCCGGATGCTTGAGCAAGGCGGTGCGGTGCTCGGCGTTTTCCCGGCCTGGATCTACGAGGACTCGACGGTCGAGTTGAGGGCAGGGGACCGGTTGCTGCTGTTCACCGATGGCATCACGGAGGCGTCCGATGCGAACGGGCAGGAGTTTGAAGAAACGAGCATCGCAACATTCGCAAAGGCCAACAGCACACTCTCCGCAAAGGAGTTGAATAGCCGGCTGCTGGCGAAGGTCACGGCCTTTTGCGACGCGCAATTCCGGGACGACGCTACTCTGCTGGTGATCGCCGCGAATTAGCCTTTCCCAGGCCGGGTCAGGTGAAACTGCCGGCGGCGTGGCTGATCGAACAGGCCGGCTTTGCGAAGGGGTATGCGCTGGGAGCCGCCGGGATCTCGTCGCGGCATACGCTGGCGCTGGTCAATCGCGGCGGGGCGAGCGCGGCGGAAGTCCTGGCGCTTGCCGGCCAGATCAGCACTGCCTTTGAAGCGCGTTTTGGCATTCGGCTGGAGATGGAGCCGGTGATGGTGGGGTTCTAACTTGCTGCTTTAGAATGATTGGATAGCTCAACAGGGGTTCAGGCACTGTGGTGGTGTAGATGTGAACGTTCGATCTTTGGCTCGATTCTTCCGGCAGCAAGCCCTTTACATCGCAATCGCCGCGGTCATCGCCGCCATTCTCTGGGCCATTGGACAGCGGACCAATCCGGCCATAATTCTGGTGTATACGCTTTGCATAGGGAATCTCCTCTCGCCCGCGATAGGTTGGTTGGATTTCCTTTATGCAGAGAGGCCATTTCCTTACAACTGGCTGATTTTTGTGCCTCTCCTTCTTGTCCTGACGGTCCCTGTTTACCTGATTACGAGCGTAGTTGTGTGGTTGATTGCTCCACGGGCTCTGTTTACGCTTTCCTACCTGATCATGTCGGGATGGAAGTTCTCGTTCGTGATCACTTTAGCCATCGGTGTTTCCAGGTCTCTATATGACACCACGAAAGAGCGGCTGGAGCGGCGCAACGTCGAGCTGCAGCAAACAGTGGAACGCGGCACTGCCCGGCTTGAAATGCA
>PLGM01000238.1:15949-23079 GCA_003139795.1 Acidobacteriaceae bacterium
CATCGACTCGGAATCTGCATCGCCGATGTGGTTGGAAAAGGTGTATCCGCCGCTCTGCTGATGGCCAATGTTCAGGCCGCGGTACGCGCGTTTGCGAGCGACTCGGAGAGCCCGGCCCAGGTGTGCGCCAAGGTCAACATCTTGTTGCACGAGAACATCGCAACCGGAAAATTCGTGACCTTTCTTTATGGAATTCTCGATGGCGAAACGCATACGTTCCAGTACTGCAACGCCGGGCATCTTTACCCAATCCTCGTATCGGGCGGCTCCGTCCGGATGCTCGAACAGGGCGGTGCGGTGCTCGGCGTCTTCCCCGAGTGGATCTATGAAGACTCGTCTGTCGAGTTGAGGACAGGGGACCGGCTGCTGCTGTTCACCGACGGCATCACGGAGGCGTCGGATGCGGACGGGCGGGAGTTTGAAGAAACCAGCATCGCAACATTCGCAAAGGCCAACAGCACACTCTCCGCAAAGGAGTTGAATAGCCGGCTGCTGGCGAAGGTCACCGCCTTTTGCGGCGCGCACTTCCGGGACGACGCTACACTGCTTGTAATCGCCGCAAATTAGCCCTTCCCAGGACGGGGCAGGTGAAACTGCCGGCGGCGTTCCTGATCGAACAGGCAGGCTTTGCGAAGGGGTATGCGCTGGGCGCCGCCGGGTCTCGTCGCGGCATACGCTGGCGCTAGTCAATCGCGCTGGGGCGAGCGCGGCGGAAGTGCTGGCGCTTGCCGGCCAGATCAACGCTGCTGTCGAAGCACGTTTTGGCATTCGGCTGGAGATGGAGCCGGTGATGGTGGGGTTTTGAAGCCGGTTTGTCCCACGCGTGAGGCAGCTTCCGGGTTGCCCGTGACTCTTTCGCGATTGGCAGGTGAACCAACGCAGAGTTCAGTTTCCCTCCGCGCCGGGCCCGTTGCAGGAATTGGCCAGCTCTTTTGCGTCCACAGGATCGAGGTTGACAGCCGTCAGCTTTACCCCCCAACTCCCCGCAAAAGATTGGAACCAGAACTCTCCGAGTCCAATCATTACGCCCGGCGAATGCCCGCCCAGGGGTGTTACGTTTCCGAGATGGGCGCAGGCCACCAGCGCGGTCTGCGTCTTGCTGAAATACTTGTTCTGGAAAGCGAACCACTCCGACGTGTTGCGTATCTTGATCCTAGTAATCTTCGCATTAATCTCCAAAGATTCGCTGACACGCACATTGATCGGAAAACGGACGACGGCCTGGATGCTCGCCGCATCGTTGTAAAGAACACCATAGCGAAACTTCTCAAGTGCTTTACGAAGCTCTGAAGGTCGCATCCCTAGCTGGCAGGAATACGCGCCGGACTTATCTCCCTCAAAGTTCTGATCGAACTGATAATCAGCTGAGTTGCGCGGCTGGCCTGGGGGGTAAATGCTTTTGAGGCAGGGACTGTCTGCCGCATGCGCGACGGGCGGCATGAGCGCGAGTATCAGGGCACTGAGCTTGATGGTAGACCAACAAAAAATGCGCATAGAACCTCTATAATTTGCATCATATAGAAGAATTTCCGATTTGGCTTCCGAGCTGCCAGCCAATATGCCCGCGCAGGCTCCAGGTAGGGCTCCGCTTTGAGTTGACCAAACGACCCACTCCCGGGTTTTCGACGATCGGGAAACAGATCCAAACTCTTTCTGAAGGCAGGATGGGGCAATTCGGAGTCAGTTGTTTCCCAACCGCTTCAACAGTCGTTCCCGTTCCGCGGCCAACACTTCCGCAGCCGGCCCCAGAGCGGCGAGCCGGCCTTCGCGCAAGAGGGCAACTTCGGCGGCGGTGGCGAGGGCGTCGGTGGCGTCGTGGGTGGCGAGAACGGTCTGCACGCGGTGGTCGGTGAGCCATATCTGCAAACGGGCCAGCAGGGCGTCGCTGGCGGCACCGTCGAGGGCGGAAAAGGGCTCGTCCAACAAGAGAAGACGGGGCAGGGGAGCGAGCGCTCGGGCCAGGGCCACGCGCTGGGCTTCGCCGCCGGAGAGATCCTGCGGACGGCGGCCGATCAGGCTTTTTGCGTCGACCAGGTCGAGCATCTCCTCGATGCGCGCGGAACGGCCGGCGCGGTCGAGGCCGGCGAGCCCGAAGGCGACGTTGGCGGCGACGCTGAGGTGAGGGAAGAGCGCGGGCTGCTGGGCGACCATCGAGGTCTGGCGGCGGCCGGGTTGGAGCCAGAGGCCACGAACGGAGTCGGTGAGCAGGCGGCCGTCAAGAGCAATGCGCGCCTGCCCTGGGCCGGCGCGTTGCGACAGGTCGAGGCCGGCGAGGAGGCGAAGCAGCGTGCTCTTGCCCGCGCCGGAGGGGCCGAAGACGACCGTCCACTGGGACGCGAAGCGGCACTCCACCTGGAGGTGGAAGCTGCCACGGCGGGCATCGAGAGCGAGCTCAAGCACGACGGCCTCCACGAGGACGGCCGCCCAGATAGATGGCAGCGAGGGCAACGACGCTCAGCCCCAGCAGGATGGCCGCGGTGCGATTGGCCGCGGCGTAGTCGAAGTTTTCCACCTGGTTGTAAAGCACGATGGAGAGGGTGCGCGTGGCGCCGGGAATGTCGCCGCCCAGCATGAGGACCACGCCGAATTCGCCCATGGTGTGGAGGAAGCTGAGGACGGCGGCGGCGAGCAACGAGCGCCGGGCTAGTGGGACGAGCAGGCTGAGCACGAGACGCGCCGGGGTGGCGCCCAGGAGCCTCGCCGCGTCCACAAGGGCCGGCTCAACGGCCGCAAACCCGGCCACCAGCGGCTGCACGGCGAAGGGCAGGCTGTAAATCACCGATCCCACGACGAGGCCCGAAAACGAGAAGGCGAGGGGATGGCCGAGCAGGGCGGTAATGCCGCGACCGACGGCGGTGCGGGGCCCCAGCATGACCAGCAGGAAGAAACCGAGGACGGTGGGAGGCAGGACCAGCGGCAGGGCAGCGAGGGCTTCCAGCGGCGCGAGCCAGCGGCTGCGGCCGAGCACCAGCAGTGCGGCCAGAGGCACGGCCACGACCAGCAGAATGGCGGTGGTGACCGTGGCCAGCTTGAGGGAGAGGGCGAACGCCTGCCAATCCATTGCTTCTAATGAACGGGTGTGAGGCCGGTTTTGGCAAGCTGGGCCTGCACCGGGGCCGAGAGCAGGTAGTCAAGGAGCTTGTGGGCAGCGGCGCGCTGGGTGGTGTTGCTGACGATAACGGCGCCTTGTTCGATGGGCGGGTAGAGGTCGCGCGGGACGACGAAATAAGCGCCACCGGAGGCGAGGCGCGGGGTGAGCGCGGAGGTGAGCGAGATGAGCCCCGCGTCGGCGTTGCCGGAGTCGACAAACTGGGCGGCCTGGGAGATGTTCTCGGCGGTGACGAGGCGGGGTTTGAGCGCGTCGTAGAGCTTGAGACTGGTGAGGGCGGCCACCGCTGCGCGGCCGTAGGGGGCGCGGTCGGGGTTGGCGATGGCCAGGCGCTTGAGGCCGGGGTTGCGCAGCAGATCGAGCGACGGTGGGGGCAGATGGGAGTCCTTGCGCGCCCAGAGCACGAGCGTGCCCCGAGCATAGACGATCGGTGTGGATGAATCGGCTGTTCCCGCCGCGTCGGCCAGGCCGGCATCGATGAGGCGCTTGGGATAGCCGAGATCCGCGGACAGAAACAGGTCGAAAGGCGCGCCGTTCTGAATCTGCGTGGCCAAAACCGCCGAAGCCTGGAAGGTGGCTTCGGCGCGAATTCCTGTGGCCTGGCGGAACTCGTCGAGGATCGGCGGCAGGACCGGCTCAAGGTCGGCAGCCGCGGCGATGCGCAGAGGCGTTTGCGCATTCACCGGGACAAGAAAGGCCAAACTGAGAAGGCCAGCCAGGGACCATTTTGGAATACGGCTTGACATCGGGGTTTCTCAGCCTCCAATTCACAGCAGAATTCGCGCTACGCTGGTAGGCTAACACCAGGCATGAACGACAATTTGCACCAGTTACGCTGTTTTGGGTGTGGGACGCGGGTCGAGGGCACGAAGGCGCGGCCAGACTTCCGCTGCTCGCTGTGCGGGGATCTTTTTGAAGTGGAGTATCCGGGCTGGGGCGAGCGCCAGGGCCACGACCGGCCCAACCCAGGCGCGCTGAAGTGGCTGTGGCGGGAGCGCCGCTGCTCCTCTGAGGCGCTGGACCACTCCGGCGTCTGGCGATTCCGGGAGTTGCTGCCGATTCTGGAGAACTTTGGCAACGCGGTGACCCTGCGCGAGGGCAATACGCCGCTCTACCACCTGCCGCGCGCCTCCAAGGCGCTCGGAATCGACCAACTGTTTGCAAAGCACCAGGGGATGAATCCCACCGGCTCCTTCAAAGACACGGGCATGACCGCGGCGCTGAGCGTGGCGCGGGAGCGGGGATTCGAGTGGGTGGCCTGCGCGTCCACGGGCAATACGTCCGCCGCCATGGCCGCTTATGCGGCTCGCGCGGGCATGCACAGCCTGGTGGTGATTCCCGAGGGCAAAATCGCCTGGGGCAAACTGGCGCAGGCCATGGACTACGGCGCCATCACCTGCCAGGTGAATACGGATTTCGACGGCTGTGTCCGTGTGCTGACGAAGGTGGTGAAAGAAGCCAACATCTACCTGCTCAATTCAGTGAATCCCTACCGGCTGGAGGGGCAAAAGACGCCGGCTTTCGAGATTGCCGAGGCTTTCGAGTGGAGCGTGCCCGACCACCTGATCGTTCCCGGCGGCAACCTGGCCAACAGTTCGGCGCTGGGCAAGGGCTTTCGCGAACTGCGTGAGCTGGGCCTGGTGGCACGCGTGCCGCGCATCTCCGTGATCCAGGCCGAGGGGGCCAACCCACTGGTGCGCAGCCTGGCCAACAGTCATGGCGCCGTGCTGGAGCCGGTGGAGGCGCACACGCGAGCCACAGCCATCCGCATCGGCAATCCGGCTTCGTGGCGCAAGGCCGCGCGGGTGATCCAGGAGACGGGCGGCTGGTGCCTGGATGTGACCGAGGCGGAGATCGCCATGGCCAAGGCTGAAATCGGCGCTGAGGGCCTGGGCTGCGAGCCGGCCTCGGCTGTAACCCTGGCGGGGCTGAAGAAGCTGCGCGCCCAGGGCGCGGTCGCTCCCGGCGAGACGGTGGTTCTGGTGCTGACCGGCCACACGCTCAAGGACGCCGATTACACCATCGAATTCCATCGTGGAGCGCTGTTGAAGGACGAGGAGAAGGCTGGACTGGAGGAGAAGATCGACGCTTTGCGGCGCAATGCGCAGGTGGTCGAGGCCACGCCGGAAGCGGTGCTGGCCACGCTGAAGGGCAGAGCGGGATGAGCGACGCTTCCGATGCAAGCGCCGGGCGCGTACATCTGCGCCTGCCGGCCACGTCAGCCAATCTTGGCCCTGCTTTCGATGCCGCCGCCGTGGCCCTGGACTTCTATCTCGATATTGAGGCCGAGCCAGCCGCGGAGTTCTCAATTTCCGCAACCGGCCGCGATTGGGAGAGCTGCGGGCGGATTGAGGACAACCTCATCCTGGAGATTTACAAAGGGCTGCTGGAGAGCCATGGGCGGGCGATTGTGCCTTTGGCGATTCGCATGGTCAACGGCATTCCATTGGGGATGGGCTGCGGTTCGTCGGCGGCGGGACGGCTGGCGGCTATCGCCCTGGCGGTTCACTTTGGCCAACTTGGCTGGAGCTCCGAACGCATTCTCGAAGAGGCCTGCGTTCTGGAAGGGCATCCGGACAACGCCGCGGCCTGTTGGCTGGGCGGGTTTGCGATCGTCGCCGGCGAGGGCAGGCGCGTGCATGTGGCCCGAGTCGTCCCGCCGGCCGATTGGCGGGCCATCGTCGTGCTGCCCGAGGAGCCATTAGCAACCAGCACGGCTCGCGCCGTACTTCCCGACAGCTACCCGCGCGGCGACGTGGTGGCCAACATCCAGTCCGCGGCCCTGCTGGGACTTGCCTTTGCCCAGGCGCGGGGCGACCTGCTGCGCTTCGCCATGAAGGACCGCATTCACCAGCCCTACCGTGCTCCGATCTGTCCGCTGCTGCCGCGCTTGTTGCCGCTGGCCGGAGACCACGGCATTCTGGGAGCGGCTCTGAGCGGCGCGGGTCCCGCCGTGCTTGTAATCGTGGACAGCGAGAGAAGTCTGGCGCAGGCATCGGGTGCGATCCGGATCGCGCTGGAAGGGCTGCCGCAGCCGGAGATGGTGTTTTGCCGGTTTGTGCCGGGCGGGGCGAGCCGGTTGGAGTGAACTTTGCGAGGTGCGAAGGAACAGAAAACAGCAAACGCGGATTGCTTCGAAGAGTTGTCATTGGGGTAATCTTTCCTTTGTACCGTTGTCTTTCTGCCTAATCCCCTATTCGTCATTACTTTTCGCCATTACCTAAGATTTCTTGCTATTCGCACGATGAACTCATAGATTTTGTCCGTGGGCAGTTCTGGGGGAGGGCTGCTCTAGCGCCCGTGATCCTTATCGGATCACGGGCGCTTCTGTTTGATCTTTGGACTTGGCAAGATTTATGTAAGTACAACATAATCAATTGCTTCCTTTCGAAGGACCAGCGCCGGACAGACCCTTTGCCGGCGCCGTTCAGGGCGGTTTGCGACTTTCCACCGGGCTGGCGCATCCCATGAAGGCACGGTTACGGGTACACTTGAAGGAGTGCGGTTGCCGCAAGGAGGATCATGGCTGGATTGGGATTGGGAGTTTTGGAAGTAAACGATGCAACGTTCGACCAGGAGGTGCTCAAAAGCGAGCAACCGGTGCTGGTGGATTTCTGGGCCGTTTGGTGCGGTCCCTGCAAGGCCATCGGGCCGATCGTGGACAGCGTAGCCGCAACGTACGCCGGCCGGCTGAAGGTGGCGAAAGTAAATGTGGACCAGAACGCCGCAACCCCGTCGCGCTACGGGATTCGCGGCATTCCGGCGCTGCTGTTCTTCAAGGGCGGCAAAGTGGCCGATCAGATTGTGGGCTATGTGCCCCAGGATGTGATCGAAGAGAAGGTCCAGCGCCTGCTGGCGTAACTGAACTGCGCAGATTTTGTGCTTGGATATTGGGAAGGCCCGGCGGGTGCGCCGGGCCTTTTTCGCGCCGATGGCAAGGACAAGGCGGGTTCTCACCGTGGAAAGACTTGTATGAGCCTTCCCGGATGGGCCTTGGCTAGAGCATTTTTCCTATTTGTGT
>PLGM01000155.1 GCA_003139795.1 Acidobacteriaceae bacterium
CAGCCAATTCAGCTTTGAATGAAGGGTACGGCCTTCAGCCCGTACGTTTAAGGCAGGGAAAGAATTGGGCTTTAGCCCCTGAGGGAAAGTTTTTCGGCAGCTCTCTTTCCCCGGAGGACTCAACCAGCAGACCAGAATCGGTTCTAACCGGAGGAACCCCAAAAAATCCATGCCTCACGAAAGACTAGCGCCGCGCCAATACCTGATCCTGTTGCTGGTCGCCACCTGCGCCCCTCTCGGCGATTCCTGCCTCTCGCGCGGCATGACCCACCTGCCGTCTATCTCGCTGTCTCATCCCCTTACGGTCATCGCCGCCGTCTTCACGCCCTGGATCGCCCTTGGCATCGTCTTCCTCATCGGCTTCTTCGCCAGTTATCTCACCGCTCTCTCGTGGGCTGACCTCACTTACGTCCTCCCCGCCACAGCATTCGGCAACGTCATCGTCGCCCTCTTCGCCCGCTTCTGGCTCCACGAGCCCATCTCCGTCGAACGCTGGGCGGGCATCGCTCTTATCACCCTCGGCGTAAGCTTCGTCGCCCAGGGCCCTTCCCTCACTGAACGCCCCGTCGATAAGCTGCTCGTCGCCAGTGGCCTCGCCATCGAAGGCCCGCTCGGCCAAATCCCGGAACCCGCTGTCCCCGGCGCCATCGGGGAAGAGGCCCAGCCGCAATGACCCTCCCCTACCCGAATCCCTGGGCCGCCGCCGCCATGATCGCCACCATCGTCCTCTTGTCCACCACCGGCGAAGTCCTCACCGCCGCCGCCATGAAGTCCTTCGGCGACCTCGACGACATTCGCGCCCATTCAGGCCTGAAAGGCGCCATCCGCGCCGTCCTCACCTGTCCGCTCTTCTTTGCCGGCGTCAGCTTCCTGGCCCTCGCCTTCTTCTCGCTGCTCTTCGCCCTCAACCACCTCAACCTCTCGCTCGTCGCCCCCGCCTCCGCCTCGCTCACCCTGGTCACCAACGCCATCGCCGGCAAAATCTTCCTCAAGGAAAACGTTGACCGCCGCCGCTGGACCGCCGCCGTCCTGGTCTGCATCGGCGTCTATTTCCTGGCACACTAATCGTGATCCCTAAGTCCTGTTCTTAGAGCATTTTCACCGATAGTGTAGGGTCATGGGTGCCCCACCCTCGCCGCGTCTTTGTTTTTGCGGCTAGGGTGGGACAGCACGATGCCCGCATTACAGCAAAAGTGAAATTGCTTTAGTCCCTGGTTCCTAAGAGCCGCATCAAGCCCCGCGGCCTCAAATCCGCATCCAGGATCCTTCGTGGCCCGCCAATGCTCGCGCAGACAGCCTCCGCCGCCAGATGCCCCGACCGTGCCGCGCTCTCCATCGTCGAAGGCCATCCCGTCGCCGTCCAATCCCCGGCCAGAAAGCAGTTCGGCCACGGCGATACAGCCGTAGGCCGCAACGCATCGATCCCCGGCGGCACGCCAAACGTAGCCCGCATCTCCTTCACCAGCACCGCCTTCTCCAACCTGGCTGCCGCAACCTGAGGAAAGAACTCGCCCAGCTCCTCCACCGCTTGCGCGATCGCCTCCTCGCGGCTCAGTTGCGCAAACCCGCGCGAAGCGCTCACCACCAGCTCTACATAACTCCCCTTGTCCTTGCGCCACGGCTGCAGCCGGCTCTTGTTGTACAACCAGTGAATCTCCCGGTCCAGCAGCACCGCGTGCTCGAGCTCCGTAATCTCCCGGTCGAACCACAGATGTACGCTGCAAATCGGCCCATGCTCGTGCCGTTCAAGCTGCGCGGCCAGCCCATCGGCGCCATCGGTCGCCGGCATGTGCGGCAGCAGCTTGGCCGTAGCCTCAAAAGACAGCGCCAGCACCAGAAACTCCGACGCCAGCTCGCTGCCCCGTGTCGCCACCGTCCATTGCGAGGTCTCCTCATCCCATCCCGCCGACTCCACACTCGTGTTGTACAGAATGCTCGAACCGCATTCCTGCAAAAAACTCGCCGCCCCCGCATAGAGCTCGCTCAGCGGCACAGCACTCATCCCCATGCTGCCAGCGAACGCCGAATTCATGAACAACTCGCGGATCACCTTCGCCGCGTACGGCAACGCAATCGAATCGATGTCCGCATTGAGCGCGCTCGCAATCACCAGCCGCCAGAAGCGATTGAGCGCGCCCCCCGTCTGCTTATGCCGCCGCAGCCAATCCCCCAGGCTTTCAGTCGAGCTGCGCGGCACTGGCCGCATCAGCGCCGCAAACGCCCGCCCCAGCGCCAACTTGTCGGCAAACGAGAAGGCCTTGGCTGCCATCAGCTTTGGCAGCCCGTGCAGCGGCGCCGGCAGCCACGAAGGACCAAGCCGCGAACGCCTTCCACCCGGCTCAATCATCGTCATCTCGCTGGTCCAGTGAATCTGGTCCGCAACCCCGATCCGCCGGTAGAATCCCTGCAAGTTCGTGCAGCAGCCAAACAGCACATGCTGGCAGTTATCGATGACCTCGTCTACTCCTGGATGCAGATACGAACTCGCCCGTCCGCCCAGGTAGCCGCGCCGCTCCACCAATTGCACGCGCAGGCCCGCCTCGGCCAGGGCGCAAGCCGCGCTCATCCCCGCCACGCCCCCGCCCACCACCGTGACGGTTCTCCCCGAAGTCTGCTCCAAACCGCTCAACGTCTCCCCATCACCCAACCAACCGCGCCCAACCCATCCGCGCCAATCCCACCGCCAGAATTCCCAGCTTCTCCATCATCGGCACGCTCGCCCGCCGCGAAAACACATCGAAATCCGCCCGCTCAATCCGCTTCAGCAGCCCATGATAGATCGCGACCAGAACCCACAGCGCCGGCCGGCTCTCCCTGTCGATCAGCGGCATTAATGCCTGCGCCGATTCGTAATACCCCTCCGCCCGCCGCCCAAGCTCTTCAAGCAACGCCCGCTCATTCGCCGTCGGCGCCGCACCGGGCGCCCGATGCAGCAGCGAATCCAGCGCAACCCCTTGCGCCTTCAAATCCTCAAGGGGCAGATACACGCGATTCCGCTCCGCATCCTCGGCCACGTCGCGCAGAATGTTCGTCAACTGGAAAGCAATCCCCGTCTCTTCCGCCAGTTTCTCCGCCTTGCGGTCTGTGTAACCAAAGATGCGGATGCAAACCAGCCCCACCACCGAAGCCACCAGGTAGCAGTACCCGTACAAATCCTCAAATGTAGCGTACGTGTAAGGCGCATCGCTCGCAGCCTGCTTCAGGTCCATCGTCACCCCGGCCACCAGCTCATCCAGCAGCCCCAATGGAATCGCAAACCGCACCGTCGCATCGCGCACCGCTACAAAAACCGGGTCATCGCTCCGGCCTTCCGCGCTAACCCCGCGCCATGCCTTGAGCCACGCATCCAGGCGGGAGCGCCGTTCTTCGAGGGAAAAGCCTTCGTCGTCGGCCAAATCGTCAGCCTGGCGCATGAAGGCATAGATCGCGCAGATCGCGTTGCGCCTCGCCTCGGGCAGCGCCACAAACGCATAATAGAAGTTCTTCGCCTCGCGCCTGGCAATCGCCCGGCACGCCGCGTAGGCCTCATCCAGCGTGAGCCCGCCCTCCCTCCGCCCGTTCAATGGAGCTTCCTGCCTCAATCCGCCTGCTCTGTGCGCCGCCCGCCTCTGCCCAGGCTCAGAAACGGCAGCAGCTTGGCCGTCACGGCCCGCAGCGCAAGCCCGGCCTTGGTCGTCTTCGAGATTGCCGGCCGCGCACTCAATACGTCGTAGTCCTGCCGTTCGATCGCCCGCAGAATCTCCAGCCCCCCGCGGCTGAACAGGTCCAGGTCCACCGCCAGATCCCGGTTCACCATCCCGATCAGCGGCAATCCCTCTTCAAACAGCTCCCGCGCGTATTCCACCTCGCAATGCAGCAGCGCGCGAAACTCCGGCGTCGCAATCCCCTCGCCGATGTTCACATCGCTCACGTGATAGAACTGCATGTCCTTCTGCGGCAAATACACTCGTCCCCTGGCGTAGTCCTCGCGCACATCCTGCCAAAAGTTAGCCAACTGCAGCGCCGTGCAGGTCGCGTCGGAAAGCCGGAACCGCTCATCAGATTCCTCAGTGGGCGCCTCGCCGCAGGCGTAAAGCACCAGCCGTCCCACCGGATTGGCCGAGCACCGGCAGTAAGCCAGCACGTCCTCCATGGTTGCGTACCGCGTAACTGTCTGGTCCTGCCGGAACGCCGTCAGCAGGTCCGCAAACGGCTCCTTGGGAATCGAGCATTCGCGGATCGTCTCCTTAAGCGCCACAAACACCGGATGCCGCGCCTTGCCCGCGTAGCACGCATCCAACTCTTCGCTCCAAAGCTCCAGGAGCGCCAGCGCCTCGGCCGTCCCGCCCACCTCGTCGCCTAGGTCGTCTGAAATCCTGCAGTACGCATAGATCGCGTGAAAATGCGGCCGCAGCGCTTTGGGCAGGAACCACGACGCCACGTGAAAATTCTCGTAGTGCGTCTCCGCCAGCCGCTGGCAATAAGCCCGCGCTTCGTCCAGCGCCGGTGCAACCTCGGGAATCCGATAGCTCTCCGGCAGCGCCGCCCAGCCGCGCGCAAGCAGCTCATCCCTATCCAGCGCTCCTGTCTCCGGCGCCGCCGCGTCATTGTCAGTTTTCCCGGTTGCCACGCTCATCGCTTCCCCTCAGGGCACAATGGCGGTCTTGATGTCGCTGCCCCGGTTCATCAGCTTCTCAAAAACGCGGTTGAGTTCGTACAAATGGGCGTGACCGGTAATAAACGCCTGCGCCTGGAACCGTCCCCCGGCAATCAGCTCCAGCGCCCTGCGGCAAATCGCCGGCGTGTGATGGAACGTGGCCCGCAGCGTGATGTCGCTGTAGTGTATGCGGTTGGTGTCCAGGGTCACCTGCGTGTCCACGGCGCAGCCGCCGAAGAAGTTCACCGTGCCGCCCTTGCGCACCAGTTCCACCGCCTCTTGCCACGCATCCGGAACCCCAACTGCTTCAATCGCGATATCCACGCCCCGATTCACCGGCGTCAGCGCGCGCGTCTCGCGGATGGCCCTGCGAATGCTCGTCGTCTGCACCACATGCGCTGCGCCCAGTTGTCGCGCCGCTTCCACCTGCCCGTCATGCTTCACAATCGCAATCGCTTCACATCCGGCCAGCGCCGCCACATGCAGAATCATCAGCCCCAATGGGCCCCCGCCGATCACCGCCACCGTATCCCCGCTCCGTGGTCGCGAGTCCTCAAACCCATGCACCGCGCAGGCCAGCGGCTCGGTCAGCGCCGCGTGCTCCAGCGGCACATGGTCCGGAACATGCAGCGTATTCTTGGCCACGATCCGCGCTGGAATGCGGATGAACTCCGCATACGCCCCATTGTTGAACAGCAGGTCGTCGCAAAGGTTCTCCTGGCCGCGCCCGCAGAAATAACACTGCCCGCACGGCGCCGAGTTCAGCGCCACCACGCGGTCGCCGGGTGCGAAATCGATCACTCCCTCGCCCGCCTGCACTACCGTCCCCGCCAACTCATGGCCAAACAGAGCGGGAGGCACAATCATCCGCGCATGGTACCCGCGCCGGAAAACCTTCAAGTCCGTTCCGCACGTCAGCGCGGCGCCCACGCGCACAATCAATTCGCCCGGCGCCGCCTCCGGCACCGGCACCCGTTCGATACGCATATCTTCGCGTCCGTGGAGGATTGCGGCCTTCATGGTGGTCGCCATCAAGTCCCTCCTACTCTGCCCCGGCTCCAGGCACAGGCTCAATCATAATCTTCATCGAGTCCGCCTTGGGGTGCGAAGCCACCTCAATCGCTTCAACCGCCTCCTCCAGCGCAAAGCGATGGCTGATCAGTTGGGTCAGATCGAATCCGGTTCGATAGCCGCCGAACACCAGATCGGTCACCTCGTCCAGAATCTCGAATGACGAAGAGTACGAGCCCAGCAGGGTCTTCTCGTCCATGCACACCGCGCCGGGGTCGATTGTCGCTTCCCCGTGCTGTGTCTGTGCAAACAGCATCACCTTCCCGCCCGGCCGCACCGCGTCCATCGCCGTGCCGATCAGCGTATTGCCGCCCACCGCCAGAATCACCGCGTCCGCCCCGCGCCCGTCGGTCTCTTCAAACACCCTCCCCACCACATCCTCGCGGCCGGCATCGATCGCATCCCGGAGGCCGAATTTCGCGGCAATGGCGTGACGCTCCGGATAAAGATCGGACGTCAGCACCCGCGCCCCGGTGCGAAGGGCGAGCGCCGCGTGCATCAGCCCGATGGGTCCCTGCCCGATCACCAGAACCGTGTCGTCCGCGGCAAGATTCAACAGCTTGACGCCCTTCAGAACCGTATTCACCGGCTCCACAAACGCCGCCTGCTCAAACGGCACACCATCGGGAATCCGCACCACCCCCCGGCTGTCCACAATCCAGTCCAGGACTCGAATATATTCCGCAAACCCGCCGCCCGAAGGCTCGAACCCCGCCGTAACCCCAACCTTCTTGTAAAGAGGACACTGCGCCGGCGTCTGCTTGCGGCAGAAGTAGCACTCGCCGCACGGAACGTGATGGTGGACCACCACCCGCTCGCCCATCTCAAACCGCGTCGCGCCCTCGCCCACTTTCACGATGGTTCCCGCCATCTCGTGCCCGAAGATGCGCGGCGCCGAGTGCGAACCGGTGTGAATCTTCTTCAGATCCGTCCCGCAGATTCCGCACGTAGCCACCTTGACCAGCAACTCGCCCGGCCCAATCGCCGGCACCGGAACAGTCTCCACGCGCATGTCGTTCACGCCGCGGTAAACCACGGCCCGCATGGTGGCGGGAATCTTCGCGTCGATCTGGCTTTCAACGTTTGAGATTTGGGTAGCCATTGCGCTGGGTGATAGCTCCTCGTCCATCCAGAGTTTCGAGCAGGGACTCCCTGATGCCCTGGGCAGCCTTCCTGCTATTCTCACCCATCCGCATCAATCCAAGCCAGTACCACGGCCGAAGAAGAACAAAAAGCACAAACCCCACCACTTGAAACCGCCCATTCGCCGAGATAAACCGATTGAAATCAGGCAGTTTGTCGGTAGGGCCGTCGCTCACTCCCTTGACGCAATAAAAAGGAATGCCCCGCATCTGCGCCAGCCGCGCAACCCCCGCCGCCTCCATGTCCACCAGCCCCGCCCCGTACGCCGCTGCCAGCCGCTGCTTCTCCTGTCCGTCCGCAACCCTCGCGCTCGTAACCAACCAGCAATCGTCTGGGTGCCCTGGCAACGACTGGGACAAATCTGGGCGCCCCACCCTCGCGATCCGCCGCGGCGGATTTTTGTCGCTAGGGTGGGAGTCAACGGACTCATCCTCCCAAGCCTGGGTCCGAAACCGCTCCCCGGTCCGCGCATCGATCGCACCCGCAACCCAATAAGCCTTCCCGGCCTTAAACTCCTCGCTTAGAGCCCCCGCCCAGCCAATCGAAATCACTTGATCGACAGCCCCATCGCGCTCAATCTCCGCAAAGGCCCGCGTCGCGGCATCCACGCCGGCTCCTGCACAGGCCGCCACCCACTCGCCCCCACCTGATTTCCAGCGCCACACATCCACGCCGTTGCGCCGCGCATGCGCCCACCCCCGCACCAGCGGCTTCAACTCCCCCGCCATCGCCGCAATGATCGCCACGCGCGTCAAGGCGCGTACCCATGCGCCCGGAACCACTCGATCGCCGCCCGCATCGCTGGGTAAATCGGCACAATCCTGAACCCCAGCTCCTGCTGCGCGTGCGCGCTGGAGGCGTACATCTTCTTGCGCCCCATCCGCACCTCTTCGAGAGTCGCTCTCGGCTCGCGCCCGCGAATCCGCCCCGTGATCCACTCCTCAAAAAACGCATATGTAGCCGCAACGCCAAACGGAATCCTCATCGTCGGCGACGGAATCCCCGTAATCGCCGACATCTTGTCCAGAATCTGCTTCAGAGTCAGGTTTTCCCCGCCCAGAATGTACCGCTTGCCCGGCGTCCCCACCGTCAGCGCCGCCGCGTGCGTGCGCGCCACCTCCGCCACATCCACCAGGTTCAGCCCCGTGTCCATGTAAGCCGGAAACTTCCGGTTCAAAAAGTCCACAAAGATCCGCCCCGTCGGCGTCGGCTTCGCATCGTTCGGCCCAATCGGCGTCGTGGGATTCAGAATGATGACCTTCTGCCCACCCTCCGCCGCGGCAACCGCTTCCCGCTCGGCCAGAAACTTCGACCGCTTGTAGTGCCCCACCATGTCTTTGAGCGAAACCGGCGTGTCTTCATTGATGACCAGGCCATCGGTTCTAAAGTGCATCGTCGCCACGCTGGAGGTATACACAAACCGCGGCACCTCGGTCTCGCGCGCCATCCGCAGCAACTCCCGCGTCCCATCCACATTCGTGCGGTACATCGCCTTCGGATCGCGAATCCACAGCCGGTAGTCCGCAGCCACATGAACTACGGCGTCGCAACCCGCAAGCGCCGGCCTGAGCGATTCCGGCTCGCTCAAATCCCCCACGTGCGTCTCGCCGCGAATGCCTTCCAGATTCTTCAGGTTGCTGGTCTTGCGCACCAGCAGCCGCAGCTCCGCGCCCTCGGCCGCCAGCGTCTGCGCCACATGGTGCCCCACAAATCCCGTCGCGCCTGTAAGGAAGACTTTCATGGTCGAATCGTGTCAGCGTTGTCAGCGAAGTTAGCGTTGTTGGCGGTGTTAGTCAAAAAAAACAGAGTCAGCCTGTCAACTCGATGCTAACTCCGCTATCACGCGCGAAGCGCGGCTAACTCCCCTAGCCCCGCTGTCCTGCTAATCCAGCGCTTCCGGATGCAGCGCAATCCCCTGCTCGCCCGCCGCCTTGCGCTCGTTGTACTTCTTCACCCAATCTTCCCAGTGCTTACCCGCCGCCCGATCCTTGCCGAACGCAAGCCGCGCAATCTCCGCGTAACTCACCTTCCGCTTCTCCGGCGCGCTCGGCGTGAAGTACTGCACATACGAATCGGCCAGCGTCGCTCCCGTATGCCGGTTGAAGATGAAGGCCTCGATCCGCTCCCCGCTCTTCAGCGTCAGCGTCACATCGCCGCGATAGTCGAACGCCTTTTCCAGAGCCAGCCGCAGATCGTCCTCGCCCGCCAGTTCAGGAATCCAGCCCTCCAGGTTATCGTGCTCGGAACCCGGAGCCAGTTCCAGCGCCTCCACCTGCTCCAGCGTGTACTTCAGCACTTCGGCCGTCATACGTGGGTCTCCTCAAGGCTGTGAACAGGCTCCGCGATCTGGACAAGGGTCGCCGGCCCATGCGGCACCGCCTCATTCAGCAGCTTCAGCGCGTGCTCATCGCGATACAGGCTGAACGTCCCGCGCACTATCCCCCAGAATCCCTTCAGCGAGGTGAACCCTTCAATCACCGCCGTTGGCTCATAACCGCAACTCACCATGCAGTTGGCGCACTTCGGGTTCCCGCTGGCCACGCCGTACTCTTCCCACTTAGTGGTCTCGATCAGCTCCTTGTAAGTCTCCGTATAACCATCCTGCAGCAGGTAACACGGCCTCTGCCAGCCGAAGATGTTATACGCCGGCGATCCCCACGGGGTACATTCATACTTCCGGTCGCCCATCAAAAACTCAAGAAACAAAGGAGACATATTGAACTTCCACGTCGGCTTGCGATTCGACAAAATCGCGCGGAACAGCCGCCGCACCCGCGCCCGTCCCATAAATCGATTCTGATCCGGCGCCTTGTCGTAGCTGTACCCGGGCGAAAGCACAATCCCCTCCACGCCCATGTCCATCACTTCGTCGAAGAACCCGCGCACGCTGTTCGGGTCCGTCCCGTCGAAGAAGGTCGCGTTGGTGGTCACCCGGAACCCCCGCTTCACCGCCTCCTTGATGCCCTCCACCGCAATGTCGTACCCGCCCTCGCGGCAAACTGAAAAATCGTGGTGCTCGCGCTGCCCATCCAGGTGAACGGAAAAGGTCAGGTACTTCGACGGCGTAAACTCCGGCAGCCGCCGCTTCAACTCGAGAGCGTTCGTGCACAGGTAAACGTACTTCTTCCGCGCCACCAGCCCATTGACAATCTCCACAATCTGCGGATGCAGCAGCGGCTCGCCGCCAGGCAGCGACACCATCGGCGCGCCGCACTCATCCACAGCGGCAAAACACTCCTCCGGCGAAAGCTGTTTTTTCAAAATATGTGGCGGATACTGCACCTTGCCGCACCCGGCGCATGCCAGGTTGCAGCGGAAGAGAGGTTCCAGCATCAGCACCAGCGGATACCGCTTGTTGCCGGCCAGCTTCTTCTTCAGCACGTAGGTGGCAACCGTCCACATCTGAGAGATAGGAACAGCCATCTTTGAGTTAACCTCCAGCGCCGAGTGGGGCGCGTTCCATTGCCCGAAGGTAGCCGGTCAAAGCCATCAACGGGAAGTATTGGCGATACAAGTTGTAAGACAGGTAAAAAACCCTGGGGAAGCCTGTTCCAGTGTACAGCGCCTGCCGTGTGATTCCAGCTCCAGTCCGCTCATCCCAGCTGCCGCCCGCTTGCTGCCGCGTCAGCAGCCAGCGAACTCCCTTGGCGATCGAGTCCGACCGGTCGTCGCCTGCCGCCAGCAGCCCCAGCAGCGCCCAGGCCGTCTGCGACGGCGAGCTCGGTCCCACGCCGCGCGTATTCGAATCGTCGTAACTCCCGCACGTCTCGCCCCACCCCCCGTCCGGATTCTGCACCATCCGTATCCACTCCGCCGCCTGCTGAATCTGCGGCTCATGATTGTCGATGCCGATCGCTTCCAGCCCCCGCAGCACCAGGAACGTCCCGTAAATGTAGTTCACGCCCCAGCGGCCAAACCAGCTTCCGTCCGGCTCCTGCTCGCTCAGGATGAACTTGATCGCCTTCTCCACCCGCTTGTCGTCGCGGCTATATCCATAGGTCGCCAGCATCTCCAGGATTCTTCCCGTAATGTCCACCGTCGGCGGATCCAGCATCGCGTTGTGATCCGCAAACGGAATGTACTGGAAGATCATCTTGGTGTTGTTCTTGTCGAAGCTGCCCCAGCCGCCGCTGCGGCACTGCATGGCAAACTCCCACTCGATGGCCCGCTGCGCCACCTTGTGCTGGTAGCCTTCGCGGGGATTCTCCACCTTGGTCAGCGCCAGCAGCACCTGCGCCGTGTCGTCCGTGTCGGGATAGAACTCGTTGTTGAATTCGAAATACCAGCCGCCCGGCTCGGTGTTCGGCGCCTTCACCGCCCAGTCGCCCCTGTGCCGCACCTCCTTGGCCAGCAGCCAGTCCGCCGCTTTGATCATCCGCGGATCGTCGCGCTTCACCCCCGCCTCGCCGAGCACGTACACCGCCTGCGCCGTGTCCCACACCGGCGAGGCGCAGGGCTGCATGCGAAACGTCGGCTCCGGCACATCTGCCGTCGCCGGCTGCTCGATACCCAGCTTCTCAAACTCGTCCCGCGCGCGAATCACCTGCGGATCGTCCTCGGAGTAGCCCAGGCAGCGCAGCGCAATGATCGCGTTCAACATCGCCGGATAGATGGCGCCCAGCCCGTCCGTCATCTCGAGGCGCGCCAAAACCCACTTCTCCGCTTTGCGCAGGGCCAGCGTGCGTAGCGGGCGGATGTGAACCGCCTCCGCAAAATGCAGAATCCTGTCCAGAATCAGAAAAAAATTGCGCCATGACACCAGCGTCTTGCGATCCATCCGCAACCGCAGCGTCGCGTTGGCCCGCCCGCCCACAAACAACTCATCGATCCCCTGCTCGGGCGCAATCTTCTTGAATGGCTTCCGGGCATACATAATCGCCAGCGGCACAAGAATCGACCGCGACCACGAAGAAATCTCGTAGATATTGAAGTAAAACCACTTGGGAAACAGAACAATCTCCGGCGGAATCGCCGGAACCGCATCGTAATCGTACTCGCCCAGCGCGCACAGGTACATCTTCGTAAAGGTGTTCGTCGCCACCACGCCGCCGTGCGCCAGCACCCACTCGCGGCACTTCTTGAGCCGCGGATCCTCCCCGCCAATCCCCATCAGCTTGGCGGAGGAATAACACTTCACTGAAAGCGAGATATTCCCCGGCCCGCCCGGATAAATGCTCCAGCTCCCATCCTCATTCTGGTAGCGCATCATCTCCGTCAGCGCGCGCCTCAGCCGCCCCGGGTCGCCGCTCTCCAGCAGCGTGTGCAGAAAGATGTAGTCGGCCTCCAGCATCGAGTCCGCCTCCAGCTCCCCGCACCAATACCCCTCAGGATGCTGCTGAGAAAGAAGGAACTCCCGCGACTGCACAATAGCCGACTCCACATCCTTGAGGTCCGCGTCCAGCCTGCCGAATCGCAGCGCCGCACCCTTGGGTGTCGAGGCCTTCACTGCCGCCACCCCGGCCGTCGCGGATTGCTTCTTCCCCTGCTGATTGCTCATGCGGTTTGAAACGCCTCAGTACTCTGTTAGCTTTGATCTGTTAGCTCTTAGCCGTTAGCTGACCCCTGATCCCTGACCACTGATCCGTGCTCTTCTCACCGCACCGCCACAGCCCCGGCCCCGCCTGCGCTGCCAATCGCCTGCACAATCTCCGGCGGCAGCCCGAACCGCACATTTTCCGGCATCACTTCCACCTCTTCGACGCTATCAAAACCGTTTAGTCGCAAGTAATTGACCACGTCTTCCACCAGCACCTCGGGCGCCGACGCCCCTGCCGTCACCGCAACGGTACTCACGCCCTCCAGCCATTTGGGGTCGATGGCCTGCGAGTTGTCGATCAAATAACCGATCGTCCCCAGGTTCCGCGAAACCTCCACCAGCCGGTTGGAGTTCGAACTGTTGGTCGATCCCACCACCAGCACCAGCCCCGCATCGTGCGCCACGTTGCGCACCGCCACCTGCCGGTTCTCCGTCGCGTAGCAGATGTCCTGCGAATGCGGCCCGGCAATGTTCGGAAACTTCTCCCTCAGCGCATGAATGATGTCCCGCGCCTCGTCCAGGCTCAGCGTGGTCTGCGTCAGATACGCCACGCGGTTCGGGTCGGGCACCTTCAACTCCGCAACCTCCGCCACGTTCGAAACCACCTGGGTCACCTCCGGCGCCTCGCCCAGCGTGCCCTCGATCTCGTCGTGGTCCCGGTGCCCAATCAGCACCAGCGAGTAGCCCTGTTTGGCAAACTTCACCGCCTCGATGTGTACCTTGGTTACCAGCGGGCAGGTCGCGTCGATCACCCTCAGGCCTCGCCCCTTGCTCCGGTCCCGCACCGCCGGAGAAACCCCGTGCGCCGAATAGATCACCCTCTGCCCGTTCGGCACATCGTCGATTTCATGAACAAAAATCGCGCCTTTGTCCGCCAACTCGTTTACAACATAGCGGTTATGCACAATCTCCCGGCGCACGTAAATCGGCGCGCCAAAGGTTTCCAAAGCGATCTTCACAATGTCGATCGCGCGCACCACGCCCGCGCAAAAGCCTCGCGGCTTCAGCAACAACACCCTTTTCTGACCGGGGGAAGTCTCGGCGTGATTACCGTTCGAGATGGAATCGAGCACAGTAGGGGTCACTCTTTGAGTATACCAATCGCCGCATCGAAAGGGACAGCAAAGACGAGCCAAACCCGGCAGGCAGCCCCGATCTCAATCATTCCCCCTTTTGAGCGCCATCTCGTCCCTGTGGTACGGTTACCTGGATCAAACCTCCGCGTCTCCGGTTTTACCCTTGCTCACGGTCGATTCAGAGGTCTCCCAACCGGCCTGCCGCGGAAAGGCGGCAAATTATGAAGCTAAAACTCCTCCTCAGTTGTATCCTCGTGCTCTGTTCTGCCTCGATCGCCACCGCGCAGTCGCCGCACCAACAGCCGCTTCGCTCCTCCACGCAAATCGTTGTCGTCACCACGCCCGATTGGACCACCGTCGAAGGCCGGTTGCAGCGGTATGAGCGCACACAAGCGAACAAACGATGGAAGCGAGTCGGTAACGCGATCGCAATCGTGGTGGGAAAGAACGGCCTGGGATGGGGCGCCGGCCTCATTCCAACCGACAGTCCCTCCACGCGCAGCCCACAGGATCCGGTGAAGAAAGAGGGCGACGGCAAATCCCCGGCCGGAATCTTCCGCCTGAGCGCGGCCTTTGGCTATGCCGCCCAACCGCCGCCGGGATGGAAAATGCCGTACACCAGCCTCACGCCGTCCGTTGAATGCGTGGACGATAGTGCTTCCCGCTTCTACAACCGCGTTCTCGATCGCGCCACCGTTTCGCCAGACTGGCACAGCTCTGAACACATGTTGCAAGCCGGCGAGGCCTACCGCTGGGGCGTTGTCGTCGATCACAACGCCAATCCAGCCGTTCCCGCCGCCGGCTCCTGCATCTTCTTGCACATCTGGGCCGGCCGCGGAATAGGAACCACCGGCTGCACCGCCATGCCTCAGGAACTGCTTGAACCCATCCTTGCCTGGCTTGACCCAGCCAGAAATCCCCTCCTCGTCCAGTTGCCGCTGGCGCAATACAAAAAGCTGAGAGGGCACTGGCACTTGCCCAGGCTGTCAAAACCCTGAGCCGCGGAAGACCGATTTAGGGACTAAATCCGGGTGTCCCAGGTTTCGCATCTCAGACCCGGGATTGAGCGCGAGCGTGAACCCGCTCACAACCCCTCACCGGCTCCCCGCAATCATCTGCCCCGCATGTTGCAAGCTGGTCTCCGTCACCTTCGCCCCGCTCAGCATCCGCGCAACCTCGTGCGTCCGCGCCCGGTCGTCGAGCAGCCGCACCTGCATCTTCGTCCGCCCGTCGGCCTCCCGCTTGTCGATCAGAAAATGCTGGTCGGCGAACGCCGCAATCTGCGGCAAATGCGTCACGCACAGCACCTGCTGCCCCCGGCTCAGAGCCTTCAGTTTCTGTCCCACTGCCTCGGCCGCCCGCCCGCCAATCCCTATATCAATCTCGTCGAACACCAGCGTCCGCGGCGTCGGCGTCTTCTTCTTCAGCTTCACCGCGCCCTCTTCCACGCTCACCTTCAGGGCCAGCATCACCCGGCTCATCTCCCCGCCTGATGCAATCTGGTCCAGCGCCTTCAGCGGCTCGCCCGGATTGGTCGCAATCCGGCATTCCACCTGGTCCCACCCGCTCGCCGTCCATCCCGATTGCTGTTCGCTCGCCGTCACCGCCACCTCGAACCGCACCTTCATCGCCAGCGAGTTGATCTGCCCCTCAGCCAGCTTGGCCAGTTTGCCCGCCGCGGCCTTCCGCTCCCCGCTCAGTGCACTCGCAACCGTCCGATAACCCGCCGCCGCTGTGTCCAACTCCAACCTCAACTGCCGAAGAATCTCGTCCCGGTCCTCCACCTCGGCCAGCCTCCGCGCCACCTCTTCGCCAAACGCTATAACCTCGGCTATCGTCTTGCCGTACTTGCGTTTCAGCCGGTCCAGCGCCGCCAGCCGGTCCTCGATCTCCGCCAGCCGCTCCGGCGACGCATTGATCCCCTCCGCATAGTCCCGCAAACTCGCGCCCACATCCCCCACCGTAGCCCGCGCCGACTCCAGTTGCTGCACCGCCTCCTTAAATCTGCCGTCGTATCGCGCCAACTCCTCCACATTCCTGACCGCCGCCCGCAGCGCAACCTCCGCCGAAGCCCCGCCCTCATAAAGCTGCTCGAACGCCCCCATCGCCGCCGCGTACAGCTTCTCCGCGTTGGCGAGCACCCGCTTCTCCGTCTCCAGCGCCTCGTCTTCGCCGGCCTCCAGTCGCGCCTGCTCGATCTCCTTCCGCTGGTAGTTCCACAGGTCCACCATCCGCAGCCGGTCCTGCTCGCCCTCGACCAACTCGTCCAGCTTCTTCCGCGCCTCGCGCCACCGCGCGTACGCCTCGCCCACCGCCTCCGTTGAGATCCCCCCAAACCGGTCCAGGAGAATCCGTTGCTGCGCCTGGTCGAAGCTGCTCAGGCTCTCGCTCTGCGCATGAACCAGCGCCAGTTCCGGCGCCAGCAGCTTCAGCACCGCTACCGTGGCCGGCTGGTTGTTCACAAACACCCGCCCCTTGCCCGTGGCCAGAATCTCCCGCCGCAGGATGATCTCGTTTCCTTCCGAGTCGATCCCGTTCTCTTCCAGAATCTGCTCTGCCCCCGGCGTCGACTCGAAAACGCAGGCCACCACCGCCTTTTCTGCTCCGTGCCGCACCACCTCCGCCCACGCCTTGCCGCCCATCAGCAGCGCCAGCGCATCCACCAGAATTGACTTCCCCGCTCCCGTCTCTCCCGTAAGCAGGTTCAACCCCGGCCCAAACACCGCAATGGCGTGGTCGATCACCGCGTAGTTCTCCGCGCGCAGCTCAACAAGCATCTTTTGCGACCCTCTTGGAACGTGGTCAATAACAAGCACCATGGTAGGCGAGTGCTTCAGCCCTGACAATCCGAGCGCAGCATAGCACGAACGCCGCTTCCGCGCCCCTCGTGAACCAACCCCCGCAACCCCCGGAGGCACCACATCGATAACTTGGAAGCCGCCATCCCGTCTGATACCGTGGATATTGAGGTGAATGCCGATTCTTACTGCTGCCTTCCTCGTCATCCTGCAGGCTGACAGTGGCGCCGCCCCCTCGGGGACGCAGGGCCCCAGCGCGCTCCTGGAAATGCTCTCGAACATCGGCGCTGTGGCCATGGCCGTGCTGGTGCTGCTGCTCATCGCCAGTCTCTACTCCTGGACCGTGATCCTGGGCAAATCCTCCACCTTCCGCAAGGCCACCAAGGAGAGCCGCCGCTTCATCCGCGCCTTTCGCAAGGCCTCCCGCCTGCAGGAGATCGCCGCCCTCGCCACCGACTGCAAGGCCAGTCCGCTGGCCCAGGTCTTTGAAGATGTCTACGAGACCTACAGACGCCAGACCGGCGGCACCGGTCCGCCGCGCAATCTCGCGCCCATCGAGCGCTCCGCCCAGACCGCCGCCAGCGAGGCCGTCACCAGCCTCGAACGTCGCATGACCTGGCTGGCCACCATCGCCGCCACCAGCCCCTTCGTCGGCCTCTTCGGCACCGTCGTCGGCATCATCGACGCCTTCCACGGCCTCGGCACCGCCGGCGCCGCTACCCTCCGCGCCGTCGCCCCCGGCATCTCCGAGGCCCTCATCACCACTGCCGCCGGCCTCTTTGTCGCAGTCCCCGCCGTGGTGGCCTACAACCAGTTCACCGCCCGCATCCGGATCTTCGCCGCCGCCATCGACGACTTCTGCCGGGAATTGCTGAACTCGCTCGAGGAGATTCCCCTTCGCGCGCCTGCTCCGCCGCCCCCACGCAACCCCAGCCCCGAACCCTCCAGAGAGGCGGCGGAACGTGGCCTTTACAAGTAGCACCGGACAAACCCGTTCCTCACTGGCGGACATCAACATCACTCCCCTGGTCGACGTGGTCCTCGTCCTGCTGGTCATCTTCATGATCACCGCGCCCGTCCTGCAGTCCGGCATCGACGTCTCCGTACCCAAAACCCGCACCGTCAGGGAGATCACCGAGCAGCGCCTGGTCATCACCATCGATCGCAATCAACAGGTGTTTCTCGGCGACCAGCCCGTCAACATCCACGAACTGGCCCAGAAGCTCCACCAGCAGGGCGCCGATCCGGCCCACCAGATCATCTATCTCCGCGCCGACGAACAGGTCCCCTTTGGCGTCTTCGCCTCCGTCATGGACTCCGTCAAGCAGGCCGGCATCACCAGCATCTCCATCGTTACCCAGCCCCTGGAAGCCAAGACCTCCCCGGCCGCTGGAAACTAATGCGTTTTTCAGCTGGAAACGAGCGCGTTTTTCACTTGTCCTGCTGAATTTGTCATCCTGAGCGAGCGCAGCGAGTCGAAGGACCTGCTTTTCAGGCCGTCAACAAACTGAAGGTTTCAACAGAATTCCATGGACAGCATTCTGGAAGGCGCTGAGCAACTCGAGCGGGAACTGACGCCGGACCCCATTGCCGCGCCGGCCGCCGGCTCGCTTGTGCTCCACGCCGTTCTAGCCGGCGCAATCCTCCTCTACGGCGTCCTCGGCGGCCTCTTCCATCACAGTTTCTGGGGCAACCCAGGCCCCGGTAGCGCCATCCAGGTCTCCCTCGATTCCAGCGCCATTCCCTTGCCTAACGATCAGCCCAAAAACGACAATGTGCTTACCACCGAAAACCCCAGCAAGGCCCCCGCCGAACCCACACCCAAAGCCAAACAGGCGGTAGATGAAACCGCCATTCCTATTCCCGGCAAGGAGCAGAAACCCCAGAAGCAGACCCAGAACCTCCCTAAAACCCAGCTCCACCAACCCCCACCCAAACCGGACAACCGCGCCCACTTCGGCGAGCAGGCCGGCTCCGTCCTGAGCCGCTCCACCATGGCGCAGACCTCCTCGGCCGACACTCCGGTCAGCGTCGCCAACGGCGACTTCGGCAACCGCTTCCCCTGGTACGTCGACGGCATCAAACGTAAGGTGAGCCAAAACTGGATTCGCGGCCAGGTTGACCCGCGCACCCCCAAGGGCGCCGTGGTGCAAATCTACTTCAAAGTCAATCGCCAGGGCAGTCCGTCCAACTTCAAGATCAACACCGCCAGCGGCAGTCCCACTCTTGACCGGTCCTGCCTGCTGGCCACCGAACGCGTTGACACATTTGGCGACCTGCCCAATGAATCCAACGATCAATGGCTCGACGTCACTTATGATTGTACGTATTGAGTCCTGGCGCTCTCGAACGCGCCTTTCCCACCCCGAACGAGGAAGGACTGCTCATCCAATGAAGGCACGTTCCCGGCTTCTGTCCCTCTCTTTGCTCCTATTGGTGTATCTCCTCGCGCCCCAACTCACCGCCCAGGACTGGGTCCACACCGGCAGCAATCTCGGCGCCGAACGCATCCGCCTCGCCGCCGCGGACTTCAATCCCACCGGCGACGATCCCCAAACCCCGGCCTTGAAGGCCATCTTCGACGCCACCCTCTATGGCGACCTGGGCAGTGCCGGCATCTTCGACCTGGTCTCCAAGAGTCTCGCGCCGCAAACCACTCCCGGTGCGCCCCAGGAGATCAACCTGTCCCAATGGTCCGCCGCGCCGGCCAATGCCGCCATGGTCGCCTTCGGCTCCCTCTCGGCAGCAAACGGCCGCATCAACGTCTCCGGATGGCTCTTCGATGCGCACAACACCGTCACCCCGCAAGTCCTCGGCAAGCAGTACAACGAAGCCGCCAGCGAGGAATCCGCCCGCGTCATCGCCCACCGCTTCGCCGATGAAATCATCCTGCGCCTCGGCGGCGGCATCAACGGCATCGCCGANNCCCCATCACCCACCTTGGCACCATTTCCCTCTCCCCGCGCATCTCACCCGATAACTCCCGGCTCGCCTTTGCTTCCCTGGGCCGCGACGGATGGGCCATCCGCATGTACTCGCTCGAACTCGATCGCCTGGTCGCCTTTTCCGCCGGCGCCGCGGGCGGAAGCAATCAATCCCCCGCCTGGTCCGCCGACGGCACACGCATCGCCTTCTCCTCCGCCCGCACCGGCAATCCCGAAATCTGGGTCGCCGACTCGAGCGGCGGCAATCTGCGCAAGCTCACCAACTTCCGCGGCCCCAACGTCTCCCCCACCTGGAACCCCCGCACCAACGCCCAACTGGCCTGGGTCAGCGGACGCACTGGCCTCCCGCAGATCTACACCATGGACCTCGACGGCGCCAACAACCAGCGCATCACCGACGGCGGCTATGCCGTCTCCCCCTCATGGTCGCCCAACGGCCAGCTCCTGGCCTTCAGTTGGAATCGCAAGTACGGCCCCGGCGACCCCGGCGGGGTCGACATCCATGTCATTGACCTTGCCTCCAAGAATTATCTCCAGCTCACCCATGAATCCGGCAGCAACGACTTCCCGGTCTGGTCTCCAGACGGCCGGCACCTCGCCTTCGAGCGCACCATCGGCGGACACACCCAGATCTGGTCCATGCTCGCCGACGGAACCCAGCAGCGCGAGCTCACGCACTCCGGAAACAATTTCTCGCCCAACTGGAGCTGGAAATGAACCCCGCCCACGGACCAACGAACCGCGCCCGGATGCTCAGGAAAATCACTAGAAAGGGTCTGCGAATCCAATCCTCCACCAGCCCCACCGGCTTTTATGAACTATCATTCTATCGTTGCCAAAACTCCCCGCAGGCTCGTTCTGAAGGGGGCAAGCGTATCGGCTCCGCGGTCCGGCTTCTGTTCGCCGGGCAGAATGCGGTGGTGCCCGTTACAACAACAATTTCTGAAGGGATAGAAGCCAGAACCGTTTTGTTCAGTCGGTCCTTTTTCTCAACCCGCGACGTTCTTCCTGAGGGTCGGCAAGAATGGCTGGGTCCAGTGCCGCAAAGGTCCAGATCGCTCGGAAGACAATCTTGAATTTACGGAAGGAGTAGTCCATTGAACGTACGCTTTCGCATCTTGGTACCTGCTGTCTTGCTTGTCGCATTAGTCGCAGTTGCAGGTTGCAAAAAGAAGGTCGAGCCGCTTTCACCCGCGGAGACAGCTCCGCCGGCATCCGCCGTGCAGGCGCCCGCGGCGCAAATCACTGCCACCCCCTCGGTCGTCTCCGCCGGTGACCAGGTTGTGCTCTCCTGGCGCACCGCCGATGCCACCAATATCTCCATCGATGGCCTTGGCGACGTGCCCTCCTCGGGCGTCAAGACCGTCACCCCAACCGAGTCCACCAGCTATCACCTTGTAGCCCGCGGCCCCGGCGGCACAACCGACGCCACCGCCCGTGTTACCGTCAACCCGCCCCCGGTCGTCAACGTGCCTACCTCCACCATGAGCCTCGAAGACGAGTTCAAGGCCAAGGTCCAGGACGCCTTCTTCGATTACGACACATACGATATCCGCAGCGATGCCCAGGCCGTCCTCTCTCGCGATGCCTCCTTCCTGGTCAGCCATCCGGACATTAAGGTCGTCATCGGCGGCTACTGCGACGAGCGCGGCTCCAATGAGTACAACCTGGCCCTCGGGCAGAACCGCGCCGACGCCGCCAAAAACGCCCTGGCCACCGCCGGGGTGGCCGCAAACCGCATCCGCGTCGTCAGCTATGGCAAGGAAAAGCCCTTCTGCTCCGAGTCCACCGAAGAGTGCTGGCAGCAGAACCGCCGCGCCGGCTTCACCCTCGACCGCTAAGATGCAGCCGAAAGCTGACAGCGAACAGTAAACCGGGTGCCCCAGGTCTCGATTCTGAAACCTGGGGCACGCAAACGCACCCACAAAGCTCTAAGCACGATCCTCTCGCCTTTCTTCTGGCGAAAGGATGGGAAACCACGAACCTCAACCAAGCGGGTGCCCAGGTCTCGCCTTTGAGACCTGGGGTACCTCAAGCCGGCAATTTTAAGCTGACTTGCTGGCCACTGCTGACCGTTAACTTTTAGCTGTTAGCTATTTTTCACGGGTGAACAATGCAGATAGCTCAAAAACTTCGCAACCGTCTCCTCACCGTCGCCGTCCTCGCCGTGGTTCTCGCCTCCATGCCCGTCCCCGCGCACGCCACCTCGAAGGAGATCATCGAGCTGCAAACCCAGGTCCAGCAGCTCCTCGATATGGTGCAGCGGCTCCAGTCCACCCTCGACGGGCGCTTCGGCGTCATCCAGCACCTGGTCGAGCAGACCGCCGACAACGCCAACCAGATGTCCGTCACCGTCAACGCCCTGCAGCAGAAGATCAATGCGCAAAGCGAGGCCGGCAACGGCAAACTGGACACCGTCTCCGGCCAAGTCCAGTCTCTCAACGACTCGGTCGACGAGCTCAAGTCCCGCATCGCCAAGCTGGACAAGTCCGTCCATGACCTGCAGGCGCAATTGCAGAACATCCAGAGCCCGCCCGCCGGCGCCGCTCCCGCAACCCAGAATCCTGACCAGAACGCCCAGCCGCCCGATGCCGGCGCAACCCCGGTGCCCTCTGCTCCGCCGGCCAACGTCGCACCCCCGCTCCAGGAAACCTTTCAGGCCGGCCTGCGCGACTACAACTCCGCCCACTACGAGGTAGCCGCCGGTGAATTCCAGGACGTGCTCCGCTACTATCCCCTCGACGAAATGGCCGGAACCGCCCAGTTCTACCTCGGCGAGATCGCCTATCGCCAGCAAAACTACCCCGATGCGGTCAAGGCCTACAACGCCGTCCTCGAAGGCTTCCCAGGCAGCCCCAAGGCTCCCGCCGCGCAACTCCGCAAGGGACTCTCGCTTTTGCAGTTGAACAAGCGGGACGCCGGCATTCACGAGCTCCGCCTGCTCAATCAGCGCCATCCCCAAACCCCTGAAGCCGCCCAGGCCCGCACCAAGCTAAACGCCCTCGGCGTCCGCATCACGCCAACTCCAGCGCACTGAACCGGCTATGAAAGGGCTGAGACTGCTTTGAAGGGGCGCGGCTGCTAGACCGGGACTTGAGTCCCGGTAAATCCACGCCGCCAGACGGACGCGTTCCTCAGCCCTGAGGAAATGCCTTCACCAGCGGAACCACCTATCGACCAAGAAGCCCCGCAACGCGGGGCTTCTTGGTCGCTTCCTTCTCGAAACCGGCTCCTACTGCAAGCTCGCCATCAGCCCGTCCAGCGCCGTCTTCGGCGGCCGCGTCAGCGTCTCCGGCAGCGTCCCCAGCGGCTCATCCACCAAGTTCAGCAGGTCGATGAACGTCGGCTGCTCCGTGTTGATGTAAAACACCCCGGTCAGGATCTCGTCGTTCTTCTGCGCCTCCATCAGCGTGCGCACAGCGTTCGCTTTGTCCGTCGGGTCGTAGTCCTCGTGCAGCTTGCGCAGGCGCAGGTTCGACCCGTCGTGCATCTCCACTTCGAAGATCTCCCCCGAGTTGTAGTCCACTTCGATCTCCTCGAAGCTGGCCACAAAATCCACCTCGTTGATCGGTTCGTCGTTGTCCTGCATGAACTTGTAGCTCTTCGTTGATCCCTCGTGGTCGTTGAACGTCACGCAGGGGCTGATCACGTCCAGCATCACCGTACCCTTGTGCGCAATCGCCGCCTTCAGCATCGAAAGCAACTGCCTCTTGTCCCCGGAGAACGACCGCCCCACAAACGTCGCCCCCAGTTGGATCGCCAGCGCGCAGGTGTCGATGGCCGGCAGATCGTTCACCACCCCGGTCTTCAGCTTCGAGCCCAGGTCCGCCGTCGCCGAAAACTGGCCCTTGGTCAGCCCGTAAACCCCGTTGTCCTCGATGATGTAGATCATGGGCAGATTCCGCCGCAGCATGTGAACGAACCCGCCCATCCCGATCGATGCCGTATCCCCGTCGCCTGAGACGCCCAGCGTGGTCATCGTGTGGTTGGCCAGAATCGCCCCCGTCGACACCGCCGCCATCCGCCCATGGACGCTGTTGAAGCTATGCGACCGGCTCATGAAGTACGCCGGGCTCTTCGACGAGCAGCCGATCCCGCTCATCTTCATCACCCGCTCCGGCTCCACGCCCATCTCGTACATCGCCTGGATAATCCGCTCCGAGATGGCGTTGTGCCCGCAGCCGGCGCAAAGTGTGCTTTTGCCGCCGCGGTACTCAAGAATGGGAAGGCCGATGTGATTCAACTTGGGTTCCTGCGTTGCAGTTGCGCTTGCCATTTACAGGCCCTCCTTGGTTGCAAACTCCTCGGTAATCGTGCGCGCATCCACCGGCAATCCGTTGAAGTGCAGAATGCTGCGCAGCTTCATCACCTGCTCGGCCGGAAGATCCAGCTTCAGCAGGCTCGCCAGTTGCGCGTCGCGGTCCTGCTCCACCACGTAAACCCGCTCGTGCGAAGCTACAAAATCGTGAATCTCGTGCGCAAACGGATACGCCCGGATGCGCATGTAATCCACCTCCTGCCCATATTCCTTCTTGATCTGGTCCAGGCTCTCGCGTAGCGCAAAATCCGTAGTCCCGTAAGCCAGGAACCCGATCTTCGAGGTTCCGTTCTTCACCGTCACCGGCGCCGGAACCAGCTTCCGCGCATTCTCGAACTTTCGCGCCAGCCGCTCCATCCCCGCAACGTAATCTTCCGGCTTCTCGCTGTAGACCGCCGCATCGTTGTGCCCCGTGCCGCGCGTGAAATAACCCGCCCTCGGGTGCCGCGTTCCCGGCAGCGTCCTCCAGCCGATCGCATCGCCGTCCACGTCGCGATAGCGCGCAAATCCGCCCAGCCGCTCCAGGTCCTCGGCCGTCAGCACCTTGCCCCGGTCGAGCGGCGTCTGCGGATACTCGAACTTATCTGACATCCAGTTGTTCATCCCCAGGTCCAGGTCGCTCAGCACAAACACCGGCGTCTGGATCCGCTCCGCCAGGTCGAATGCCGAGTACCCCATCTCGAAGCACTCCTTCACGTTCCCCGGCAGCAGAATCACGTGCTGGGTGTCGCCGTGCGACAGAAACGCTACGCTCAGCAGATCCGCCTGCGAAGTCCGGGTTGGCAGCCCCGTCGACGGCCCTGTCCGCTGCACATCGAAGATCACGCCCGGAATTTCGGCATAGTAGCCCAGCCCCGCAAACTCCCCCATCAGCGAAATCCCCGGCCCCGAGGTCGCCGTCATCGCCCGCGCTCCGGCCCAGCCCGCGCCCAGCACCATCCCGATCGCCGCCAGCTCGTCCTCGGCCTGCACCACCGCAAACGTCGCCTTGCCCTCCGGCGTCACGCGGAACTTCTTCAGCAGGTCGGTCGTCGCCTCCACCAGCGACGTCGATGGCGTAATCGGATACCACGCCACCACCGTCACCCCCGCAAACACCGCGCCCATCCCGGCCGCCGCGTTGCCGTCGATGATGATCTTGCCCGCCGTCCGGTCCATCCGCTCGATCACATACGGGTCCTGCTTGGTGAACTTCTCCGCCGCATAGTCGTACCCCGCCTTCACCGCGCCGAAATTCAGCTCGAACACCTTCACCTTCTTGGCGAACTGCTTCCTGAGCCCGCTCTCCACCACCGCGAGATCGATCTTGAGCAGTTGCGCCGCCACCCCCACGTACACCATGTTCTTCACCAGCTTGCGCAGCTTGGCCTCAGGACAAATTGCCGCCGTGATCCTGTCGAACGGCACCGGGTAGAAAACCACATCGTCGCGATATTGCCTGAGGTTCAGGTTCTCCTCGTAAATCGCGACGCCCCCCGCCGGCAGCGCCAGCGCATCCTGCTTCGCCGTATCGGGATTCAGCGCCACCAGCACCTCGGCGTCCCGTTTGCGCGCCACATACCCGTCTTTGCTGGCCCGGATCGTGTACCATGTGGGAAGTCCGGCGATGTTCGACGGGAACAGGTTCTTTCCGCTGACCGGAACCCCCATTCCGAAGATGCTTTTCAGCAGCACGCTGTTGGCGGATTGCGAGCCGGACCCGTTCACCGTTGCTACGTTGATGCTGAAGTCGTTTGCCACACGCGCGCGTGTGCTCGTTGCCCCCTGTATTTCACCCAGGGCCAGGTTGCCTGTCGCCATTTGGCGGGATTCCCTTCCGAAGAATTCTGTTTGCCGTCGATTCACGTGCCGCCGGCCCACGCGCCGTCGATCCGATCATTGGGGAAAACGGCTTTTCACTCCTTTGTGATTATAGTCACTTCTGAGCCCCAGCGTTCCAGTCCGCAACCACGGTGTTACCCCTTTTGAGTCCTTTCAAAATGACCCGGTTCCTGCTTTCCCAATAAGGAACTCCGCCTCCGCGACCAACTCCCATCCTATCAACGACAAAGCTCCATACCATCCACGGCGAAAGCCAGAACCAACGCCCTGATCTCTTATCTCTGATCGAGATCGCCAGGCTCTGCAATGTCGTACACGTCCCGGCGCCACGGAAGGCGCCGGCGTTGCCGCCTGCGGCGCGGTCACTGGCGGGGCGCCGCTTCCACCGCCGCATCTGGACTAAAGAACCGCCAGCACCCATAGCGCTGGCACACCCTTGGAACCTCTCAACTCAACCAAACCCTGCTCACAATACTCCTCTATCGCGGAGCTGACGCTTGGACAAATCGACGCAGAGAGTTCCGCCACATTGTGGCTGTTTGGACTTACCGCACCTCAAACACCGTCATCGACTCAGCCGGTTCTTCCACATGCAGCGTTCCGCCACGGACAACCGGAGCGGTTCCCGTAGCCTGCGCCGCGGCCTCAAATTCCGTGCACCCGGCCAATGAGGTCTCTTCCGCCGGCAGCTCCAGGATTTTGCTTTGCGGTGCCTTGTTCACGACAATCAGGAGCCGCTCCTTCAAGGGATCGGGAGAATGATCTGACGAGCAGCCCGCATCTTCCGGTGTGCGAACAAATGCGAACATAGGTGGCTCATTCACATTCATGATGAGCACGTCCATGTCGCCATCGTTGTCGAAGTCGCCAAAGGCGGCGCCGCGGCTGCAGTGGCGCGCGTTGATATCCGGACCGGCATCGGCGCCCAGTTGGACGAAGGTGCCGTCGCCCTGATTGCGAAACAGGAGGCGCGGGCTGCGCGCCGGAAATCTGGATGAGACGCGGGCAACCTCCGGATAGACGGAGCCAGTGGTGACCAGGATGTCAGGGTAGCCATCGTTGTCGAAGTCGACGAGCCCGGCGCCGAAGCCGACGAAGCGGGTTTCCTTGTTGAGACCCGCCTGGATGGTGACGTCGTCGAAATTGCCGTGGCCGTCGTTGCGGTAGAGGCCGGTGGCCTGATTGTAGAAGTGGGTCTTGAGCAGGTCCGTGTGGCCTTCGAGGTTGTAGTCGCCCGCGCAGACGCCCATGCCGCCCATCTGTCGTCCATCGCCGCTGAGAGCGATGCCGCGAAACAAGCCCTCCTCGCGAAACGTGCCGTCTCGGTTGTTCATCAGCAGCAGGGATGGCGTCATATCGCACGCCACGAAGATGTCTGGCCAGCCATCCTCATCGGCATCGATGCTGATGGCTGTAAGTCCATAGGACCCGCGAAAGCCGGCAACGCCGGACTCCTTGGAAACATCGGTAAAGGTGCCGTCGCCATTGTTGCGGTAGAGGTAGTTCTGGGCCTTGGGCAGACCTTCGGGGCCGCACATGGTCGCCACACCCTCGTAGTTGCAGTTGGGCACGGCCAATGAGGGGTTGGGAGCTGTAGCCAGGTCGATTTCGAGATAGTTCGACACAAAAAGATCGAGCAAGCCGTCGCGGTTATAGTCCACAAATGTACAGCCGGTGCTGTAGCGGGTCGCGGGGTAAAGCAGACCTGCCTTGGAAGTTACGTCAGTGAAGGTTCCGTCGCCGTTGTTGCGATAGAGGCGATTCTGTCCGTAGTAAGTGAGGAAAAGATCCTCGAAGCCATCGTTGTTATAATCGCCCACGCAGACGCCCTGGGCCCAGTCAGTGTCGAGCAAGCCGGCCTTGGCGGTTACGTCAGTGAAGGTGCCGTCGCGGTTGTTCCTGTAAAGACGGTTGCTGGCGCCGGGCGGAGTGTCCTTGAGCCGCCGGCCGCCGAGGATGAAGATATCCATCCATCCGTCGTTGTCATAGTCGAAGAAGGCGCAGCCGGTGGCCATGGATTCGACGATGTAGGTGAAGCTGTCGGGCTCCCCGTAGATTCTCTCTTTCGTGT
>PLGM01000189.1 GCA_003139795.1 Acidobacteriaceae bacterium
GACGCGGAAGAGAGAATCTTCGCTAGAAAAAGGGCGAAGGATGGGGCACCCGCTTTTATGGCTGGGTCAGGGGTGGGGCACCCGGCATCCGCAGTAACGTTGTCTCTGCGACATGCCACTATTGCTTGGAAAATGCTGCAGATGGGGTTTGGGCCGAGGTCGCTTCGCTTTCCTCCACGCTTTCCTCGAGGTCCATGCGTTCGATGAGACCGTTTGCGATGGTATAAATGTGCCATACCTCGCTATCGGAAAGAACGTCGCCACCGAGACTCTTCACGAGCTGGTGAACCTTGACATCCGTCTTGCCCCCTTCGCGGTCGATCACTTCCATCGGTTCCACATGAGGATCAAACTCCTGCCACTGACGGGTCCAGTAGGCACGAATCTGTTCTTTCCCGACCACGCGACCACCCTCCGATGCCTTGGGCCAGCTGACGTTGTCACTCATGAACGCAAGGGCGCCATCAACGTTTCGCCGGTTAAAAGCAGAGTAGGCCTGAGCTATCAGTGTCTGTGTGTTCGCCATGAGCCCCTCTAGCGTGCCTATGTGTACGTTACACACAAAGGCGTGCATTATGGAACCGCTCTAGAGCTTAGCGTGGACAACATGAAGGCCGGCGTGGCCGGGCGCGAGTCCTTGAACGGCGCGGCCGAACCTGGACGCGATTTCCTGGAAATCGATGTCTTCGACGGCACAAAATCCGTGCGAGCGAAGAATCGCTGCAATGCCAGCCGGCTCGAAACGGGTGTCCGAACGTTCACCAATTCTCTCAAGCTGTTCGGCCCGCGCCTTTTCTATTTGCCTTAGCTCTTCTGAGAATGCCTCGGGAGGTTCCATGTAGTCGAACACCACCTCCGAGTTCTGGATTGACGATATGTAGTCCAGAGTGCGGCCGATAGCATCCTGTGTCAGATATGGCACAACCCCGAGCAAAGTGAAAAACGCGGGCGAGTTCTCTTGAAAGCCTGCGCCGACGAGCTTCTCTCCCACATCGTCCCGCTCGAAATCGACTGGCACGAAAATAGGCCATGGCGGAAGTGCGATTTGAGCTTCGGCCAAGCGCTCGAGTTTCCATGTCTGCGTCGCGGGGTGGTCCACCTCATAGATACGGATCTCTAGTGCGCCATGGGGATTCCGGAGAGCGAAAGTGTCGAGTCCTGCGCCAAGGATGACGATCTGCCGAACACCTCTTTCGACAGCTCTTGACAAAGCATCTTCCGCAATCCGGCTTCGCGCGGCGGTGAACAGACGTCCGATGCTGGCCAAGGGGTGTTTGTTCGCAAATTGAAGCACGTCCTTTTCGTCTTCACGCAGAATCTTCATGGCAAATGGGTCATAGAGGATTGAGCCATGATCGAGCACCTGATGAGCAGCTCGTTGTCGGGCGATTATCAGCGCTGTGCGGCTGGGTTCATTAGGCTTCATGTTCGAGGTCTCCGTTCTCATCAATAGCTGGTCGCACGAGTTGTCGTATGCGCGACTGGCGCCGTGCACACCGATATCTTCCGCTCAATTGGATACCTCCCGAATCCGGTCCCAAGAGGAGAGATCTAAACCCGTCACGCGGCCAGTCCGCCAGAACTCGTACATACCGCCCAATAGAATCACGAGAGCAGCCAAGAGGCGTCGATGGAGATGCATGCCATCGAGTCTAAGCAAGCATCCATGAGTTCAGGCTGTATCGTCGCCCACTCATCAATAACTCGTGGGTAAACAGGATTACGGCTGAAGCGGCCCTTCGTGCCGGATGGCAGATTAGCAACCTTCTCGGTCGGGCCGAGGTGGCAGCAAATCAGTATAACGGGTGGCAGCAAAGCACTATATCCAGCACTCAAAATCCCCGCAAAACCGCGCATTTCACAGATTCTTGCTCAGAGCCCGATATTCTTCGCGCTTCCGAGGGCGTCGGGCTCGCTGTCACCGATGAAGAGATTCCGGGCTCTATCCTTGATCGGGCCAGGAATGAGGGAATCTTCCTCTCGCCTGAAGGCGCCTCCGTCACGGCGGCATACGACAAGTTGCCGGCCAACGGTACTCTCCAGGCGTCAGATCGCGTCGCGCTCTTTATTACCGGTGCTGGGCTCAAGTTACACGGATGTAACCGCTGAAACAATGAAGCTGCAACGGCCTCAGGTCGAACAGCACAGCGTGTGACTGATCATCGTCCTGCAAGCTCCCGGGCCGAGTCTTTTGCCTGGTTCAAATCGCTCGGCCTTCCTTCGTGGGCCGGAGAGTGATGGCGCAACCTTTCGAACCGCCGTGTGCGGACCCGCACCGTCGGTGGTGTGGCAGGGGTCGGCGGGCAACCGCTGCTCCCATGCCGGTCAAACGCCCTTGCATGAACCGCATTCGACGCTTCACGGATGGTCGCGAATCCGCAATCGATCCGGCCAGCCTCCTATGCCACGGTGAGTACCAGCTTGCCGAAGTGGCTGCCTTCTTCCATGCGAGCGAGAACTTCGCGGGCCATCGACCAGGGGAAGTTTTCGCCTACGGGGCGAAGTTGGGTGAGGGAGATGGCTTTGTTCACGTCCTCGAAGTCCTTGCGTGAGCCGACGTAGATGCCGTGGATGCGGGCCTGCTTGTGAAGGATGGAGGCGATGGGGAACGGTCCGGGATCGGCGGGGCCTGAGAGTACGCCGACCTGGGCGATGGTTCCGCCGATGCGCAGGGCGCGGAGGGAGCGGGGCAGAGTGGCTGCGCCGCCGACTTCGACGACCAGGTCGACGCCCTGGCCGGCGGTTTCCTCGAGCGCCCAGCGGTCCCATTCGGGATTTTCGCGGTAGTTGAGGCCGGCGTCCAGGCCGAGGGAGTAAGCGCGATCGAGCTTTTCGTAACTGCTCGAAATGCCGAGGACGCGGGCGCCCTTAAGCCGGGCCAGTTGGAGCGCAAAGATGGCTACGCCGCCGGTTCCCTGAATGAGGACGGTGGCTCCGGGCTTCAGGTCGCCGGCAGAGAGGGCGTTCCAGGCGGTGACGGCTGCGCAGGGCAGCGTGGCGGCTTCCTGAAAACTAAGGTGTTCGGGGATGGCGACCAGGCCGGTGTCCTCGAGGAGGACGTATTCGGCCAACATGCCGTCGATGTCGCCTCCCAGGGCGTGACGGGCTTTGCCTGGAGTGAGCGGCCCGTCGAACCAGTTTTGCATGAAGATGCCGGCCACGCGGTCCCCCGGCTTCCAGGCGGTAACGCCGTCGCCGACGGCCACCACCTCACCGACGCCGTCGGACACAGGGATGCGGGGGAGCTTCAATTTGGGGTTGTAGAGGCCCTTCACGATGAGCAGATCGCGATAGTTGAAAGAAATCGCGCGCACCTTCACGAGCACCTCGCCGAGGTCGGGCGAGGGGGTGGGACGGTCCACAAACTCCAAAGAATCAACGCCAAACGATGAAATCTGCCAAACGCGCATAAACGATCCTCCAGCCTGCCCAGGGAAGGAAGTTGAATTCCGCGGGACGCAATGCGGTCAAACCCTCGTAGAATGAAGATAGGTCTCGTGGTTGGGAAAGTAAATCGGTGGAGGAGCAAATGGCAAGCACCATGCAGCATCCGGAGGTCAATTTCGGCAGCGGCTTTGTGAGCGAGGACCAAAGACGGGCGGCCGAACAGGTCCGCACCGTGAAGGAACGGCAGAAGCAGTCGCTGCACCTGCAGCGGGAGAACATTCTCTCCCAGAAAACCTCGCATCCGGCGCGGCGCACCGCCCTCGAGGCGGCTTTGGCGCAGGTGGATGCGCAGATCGAGTCACTGAACTAACTCACACGATGCCGGGCGGATTCTTCCCTGCCGCCGCGACAGCGCGCGACAACGCTACGGCTGGCGGTGAAACAGCAGCGAGTTGGCCTGGTGGACGGACGTCAGGCTCACTCGCGCAATGTTCACATGTGCCGGCCGGCTCACGGCCCACACGATGGCATCGGCTACGTCTTCAGGCGCCAGCGGGGTGATGCCCTTGTAGACTTTTGCGGCCCGCTCCTCATCGCCGCGAAAGCGCACCAGGCTGAAATCCGTCTCCACCATGCCGGGGTCGATGGTGGTCACGCGCACGGGAGTTCCCAGCAGGTCCTGGCGCAGGCCGTCGTTGATGGCGCGCTCGGCGGCCTTGCTGGCGCAGTAGACGGCTCCGTTGGGGTAGGTGATCTCGCCGGCCGTCGAACCCAGATTGACCACGTGCCCGCGCCCCCGCACCACCATGCCGGGAACCACCGCGCGCGAGACGTACAGCAGGCCCTTGACGTTAGTGTCGATCATCTCGTCCCAGTCTTCGATGTTGCCCATATAGAGCTTGTCGAGCCCGCGGCTGAGGCCGGCGTTGTTGACCAGAATGTCGATCTCCGCCCACTCGGGCGGGAGGGTGTCGATGGCGTTCTGGACGGCGCGGTGGTTGCGCACGTCCAGGTCGATGGAGTGCACTTGGGCGGCGCCGCTCTCCAGGGCGACCGAGGCCACCTGGGCCAGCTTTCCGGCGCGGCGGGCGGCCAGCAGCAGCCGGGTTCCCTTGGCGGCGAAGGCCAGTGCCGTGGCCGCGCCGATTCCGCTGCTGGCTCCGGTGATGAAGACGATTTTTCCTTTGAGGCTCATGGAATCATCTAAACAGAATTGTTTGAACTTGTCTCTGAAACAGTTTAGCCGCGCCGATCCGGGGTTGCCGGCCCGCGCAAAAGCGCCAGATTCCCTGCGAATTCCCGGAAAAGCCAGCCGCAGCGGCTCAAGCCCACGGTCATTCTGCCGGCTTTGACGTCCGAGCCAAAGATGCTCCTATTCAATCCCGCCTCTGCGCTGGGCCATGCGGTATTGGCCTACGGCCCAATCCTCGCCGCCCAGGCCGGCCTGCCGCGCCTGGGCAAAGACCTCGGCCAGATTGTCGGCCAGGCTGAGGCTTGTGTTGCGTCCGGCGGCGGCCTCGCGCAGCAGCCGCAGGTCCTTTTCTCCCAGCGCCATGGTTGCGCCGGGCTCCAGGGGCGGATGCAGCATCACCTTCCCGTAGGCCGCGTAGAACGGCGATTGAAACAGCGCGCTGTTGACGGTTTCGAGGAAGACTTCGGGGTCGATGCCCTGCGCGGAGGCGTAGACAAAGGACTCGCCGAGCGAGTGAATCATGGCGCTGATCAGGAAGTTTCCGCCCAGCTTGAGGGCGTGTGCCTGGCGTGGCTCAGCACCGACGACCGAGATGCCGCGCGCCAGCGGTTCGAGCAGCGGGCGAGCGGCAGCAATGGCCGATTCCGCGCCGGCGGCGACGATCCACAGGCGGCCTTCCTCGGCGACGTTAGGCCGGCCGAAGACCGGGGCGGCCACAAAGGGCTGGCCGCGCCGCGCGTGTTCGGCGGTCAGCCGCTCACTGAGCGCCACGCTGATGGTGGAGAGCGAAATGTGCAGCGCGCCGGGCCGCAGCGCGTCCAATACACCCGCGGCCCGAAGGCCCGCGGACGTTCGGTCTGTGGACGCCCCACCCGCGGATGAATCGCCCCGCGTGCCGAAGAGGACTTCTTCGTTGGCCGCATCGTCGAAGAGCGAGGTGAGGACGGCGTTCGCGGTTTGCGCAGCCTTGGCAGGGGAGCCGGCGAGCGTAGCTCCGGCTGCGACCAGTGCTTCGGCGCGCTCGGGGCTGCGGTTCCACACGGTGAGCTCGTGGCCGGCTTCGAGCAGGCGCCGCGCCATGGGCAAACCCATCTTGCCCAGGCCCAGAAATGCAATCTTCATGGCAGACCCCTCCTCAGACGGTGCAGGCATCCGCGGCTCGCTGCTCTGCCCTGCAGGCGGCAATCTCGGCGTCGATTCCGTCCATCGTCATCTTGTCGGCGCCGTTGGCTTTTGAAATGGCGTGCATCTCTGCCATGATTGCCGGCGTCGGAGCGATCAGTGAAAAGTAGTCCTCAACTCCCAGGACCACCACCTTGGGCTCTCCTCGCAGGCCGATCAGAAAGCGCCCGGGTTTCTTCGCCGAGGCACGGCGGATGATTTGCCCTGGATTGGAGCGGGCCTGCGCCGAGCTGAGGGACACCGGAATTTGTTTGCGCTTGGCTCTCACGGGAGTTCGGCCTGTCTGGCCACATTCCGTATGGACGGCGTAGCCCAAGGATAGGACGAAGCCGCTTCGGGGTCAATTCAGACCACGCAGCCCGCGGAAAAAGGAGAGAATCCGGGGCCCATCCGCAATTCGCCCTTTTTCCGTAGCCCATCCATCCGCGCAACGGATTCAGGCTCCCCGGCAGGGCCGACGCATATGAATTCCTCGGCGTTGGCAAAATGCAGCCAGACGCTCCTTGGGACTTCAAACTGGACTTACTCCAGCCAACAGAACAAGCCAACATGCCTTCGGGGATGCAAAAGGGGGGCGGTTCATAGCCCAAGAAGGACTGAAACCATCTGAATTGACATGCCAAGCCGCTTTCCCGTAACCAGACAGGTAACTGTTGGTTTCAACTTTCGAGATGCGTCGGCCCTGCGGTTCTTCCAGTCTTACGCCTCTCATGCAACATACTGTGGTACACTTTCGGGCAACCAAATCTTCCCATCGTTCCTAGAATGCGATGGTCTGCCTTATGGGTCATGCCCGCTTCTTTTCCGGACGCTTTGCCGCCGGTCTTCTGCTGGTTCTGGCAGGGACCTTTGTGCTGCCCTTTAACATGAGGGGCCAGACGACCCCGGCAACAACACAGGCCGGTACGGCTGCTGAATCGCAACTGCCCGCTGAGATACAGGCGCAGCTGGACAAGCTGCAGGAGGCGCTCAAAGCGGCACAGGGGGCGGGCGCCGCGAAGGCCGAGGCAAAGGCGCTCAACCAGATCGGCGAGGTGTACTTTCGAACTTCGCAATTCCAGAAGGCGCTCGACGATTACAACCAGGCGCTGATGGCGGCCCGCTCCGCGAAGGACACGCAGCAGGAGGCGGCGGCGCTGAACGGGCTTGGGGGTTGCTACCGTCAGCAGGGGCAAAACCAGAAGGCCCTGGACACTTATCAGCAGGCGCTGGATCTGGCCACTTCATCAGGGAATGAGCTGGGCGAGGCCACAGCGCTGAACGGGATGGGCTGGGTGAACGAGAATGCCGGCCAACTCCAGGAGGCAATGGAGTTTCAAAACCGGGCATTGCCGCTGGCGCAAAAGGCAAAGGACCGATCGCTCGAAGCAACCATCCTGCGTCGCATAGGTTATGTCTACAGCGGCCAGGGCAAGCAGCAGAAAGCGATCGACACCCTCCAACAGGCGCTGTCGATCTTTCGCCAGACAGGCGACCGCGACGGCGAGGCCCGGACACTGTTCGGCATCGGCATTGTCTACGACGACCTCGGGGAAAAGCAGAAGGCGCTGGATTATTACAACCGGGCACTGCCCATCGCGCGTCAGGTTGGCGATCGCAATGCCGAGGCCATGACGCTGATCTACATCTCTGATGTCTATTCCGCTCTCGGGGAGAGGCAGAAGGCGCTGGAGTACTTAGCCCAGGCACTGCGTAATCAACGTCAGGCAGGCGACCGTCCCGGCGAGGCCTCGACGCTGGAAGCCATCGGCGATGTGTACGCCGCTCTTGGGGAGTATCGGAAGGCGCTGGATCACTACAGTCAGGCGCTGCCCATCGCGCGCCAATTGGGCGACCGGCACTCCGAAGCCGCAATTCTTGGTGGCCTCGGCTTTGTCTACTTTGGCCTTGGGGAAAGGCAAAAGGCGCTGGAGTATCACAATCTGGCTCTGACTCTTTTCCGCGACACAGGCGACCGCGGCAACGAGGCCTGGACGCTGAACTGCATGGGCAATGTTTATGCCGCTCTTGGAGAGAACCAGAAGGCGTTGGAGTACTTCAACCAGGCGTTGCCACTTTGGCGCGCGTTGGGAGACCGCAGCTACGAAGCCAGTTCGCTGAACGACATCGCCATTGTCTACTCCTCCCTCGGGGAGAAGCAGAAGGCGCTGGAGCACTTCAGTCAGGCCCTGCCGATCTTTCACCAGGCAGGCGAGCGCCGGGCCGAAGCCCGGGCACTCGCCAATCTAGGCGAAGTCTATCAGGCGCTTGGGGAGAAGCAGAAGGCGCTGGAATACTATACCCAGGCACTGGCCATTAGCCGAGAGGCGGGCGACCGCGACTGCGAGGCCACGACGCTGACAGACACCGGCGATGCGTACTCCGGTCTTGGGCAGCATCAGAAGGCGCTGGAGTACTACAGCCAGGCTCTTACGATTCAACGAGAAATAGGTCACCGAGGCGGAGAGGGTACGACGCTAACAGAAATCGGCGATACCTACTCCGCTCTTGGGGAGAGGCAGAAGGCGCTGGAGTCTTACAACCAGGCATTACCCATCCTCCGTGAGGTAGGCGACCGCAGCGGCGAGGCCGACGCACTGAACAGTGTCGGCGAAACCTACAACGCCCTGGGAGAGAAGCAGAAGGCGCTGGACTATATGAACCATGCCTTGCAACTGGCCACCGCGGTAAGCGACCCCCTTCTGGAAGCTTCCATTTTCAACGACCTGATGCTCAATCAGAAGGCCCCACAGCCCACGCTGGCCATTTTCTACGGCAAGCAGGCGGTCAACCTCTTGCAGCAGGTGAGGGGCAATATCAAGGGACTCGGCAAGGAGCTGCAGAAGAGTTTTCTCGCTTCGAAAGAAGACTATTACCACGATCTGGCGGACCTACTGATTGCACAGGGTCGGTTGCCTGAGGCGCAGCAGGTGCTGGGTCTCCTGAAGCAGCAGGAGTACTCGGATTATGTGCGTGGAGAGACGGCCAACATGCTCAGCCCGCTGACGCTGACGCCGGCAGAGAAGGAAGCGGAAGAGGACTATCAGAAGTCCACCGCGCAGCTTGTTGCGCTGGGCGAGCAGTGGGCGGAGTTGAAGAAGATCACTGCGCGCACGGCAGAGCAGGAGAAGCAGTATCAGCAACTCTCCGATCAGCTCGACGCGGCCAGTAAGGGTCTGAACGACTATTACGCTCGTCTTTATCTGCTCTTCGGAAAGAACAGCGAGGCCAACAAGCAGGTGGCGGATGTGAAGGGCGACGTGAGCCTGCTGAAGCAGACAATTGCGAGGATGCCGCACACGGTGGCGCTGTATACGCTGGTGGGCAAGGATCGAATCAGCGTGATTGTGATCAGCGGAACGACGACGGTGGCGCGGGAGTATGCGATCCCGGAAGCGGATCTGAACAAGAAGGTGGCGGAGTTCGAGCAGGCACTGAGAGACCCGGCGAAGGACCCGAAGCCACCGGCGCAGGAGTTGTACAAGATTCTGATTGGGCCGGTGAAGGCGGACCTGGACCAGGCAGAGGCGCAGACGTTGGTGTGGTCGCTGGATGGGGTGCTGCGGTACGTGCCGATGGCAGCGCTCTACGACGGCAAACAGTACGTGGTGGAGAAGTACAACACGGTGACGATTACGCCGGCGAGCATTGCGCACCTGGCGGAGAAGCCGGATGTGAGCAGCCTGAGCGCGGCAGCGATGGGGATTTCGCGCAAATATGAGGAGGGATTGACCGCGCTGCCCGCAGTGGTGGGCGAGTTGGACGGCGTGGTGAAGGACGCGCAGGTGCAGGGGGCGAACGGGGTGTTGCCGGGAACGATTCTGCTGAACGGGCAATTTACCGAGAAGGCGATGGAGAGCCAGTTGGGCGGCCAGCACGCGGTGATGCACATCGCCAGCCACTTTGTGTTCAAGCCTGGAGACGACAGCCAGTCGTATCTGCTGCTGGCAGGGAGGGATGAAGGCGGCCAAGGATTTCATCTGACGGTGGCCGATTTCCGCGACAACCAGAAGCTGGCGCTGGACGATACGGACCTGCTGACGCTTTCGGCGTGCGAGACGGGGATGAGCGGCAACGCGAGCAACGGGCGCGAGGTGGATGGGCTGGGGACGACGGCGCAACTGAAAGGGGCCAAGGCGGTGATCTCGTCGCTGTGGGAGGTGGACGACGCGAGTACGGGCGAGCTGATGGGGGATTTCTACAAGAGGTGGGCTGAAGGCGGAGGCAAGGTGACGAAGGTGGAGGCGCTACGGGAGGCGCAGCTGGATCTGCTGCTGGGAAAGGTGAAGCCGCTGGCCGGCGCGAGCGGCAGGGGCATGGGCAGGGCCAAGCCCGTGCACGAAGTGGCGGCGGGGTACGCGCATCCGTATTATTGGGCGCCGTTTGTGCTGATGGGGAACTGGAGATAGAGAACCTTCGATTGGATTGGAAGCCAGGGAGTCTGATGGTTCGTCAGCAGTCGAGCGGGCGCTGGAGCCGCGAACAGCAGGGCGCTAGATTTGGCGTGGATTCTGTCAGGGTGAAGACCGGAACCTGCCGGCTCGTACCGTTCAGCGACGGGATTTGAACGCGGATTCTGTCGGGGTTGAAAGCCCTGGTCTGCCACTTCGGGCCGTGGAGAGCGGCGGGTTGAGGTTCGTGGTTTTCTCGCGCTTTCGCCAGAAAAAAGGCGAAAGGATGGGGCATGGGGCTTGTTTGGGGGAACGGACGGTGGGGAATTTGGCTTCGGGTATCCCGGGTCTCTCTGCCGCAGCGGGCGAGACCATTCGGCAAGCTCTGGCAAACGCTGGGGCACGCGGCGCCTGGCACCCGGCCATTGGCGTGAATGCTTGATTGAGGACTAATTTAGTCGTATATTACATGAGGACTGAATTTGCCGGGTATTGGCTACCTGGTTTCCCAAAGGCGCGCGCTGGGAAGTGTGTCCGGTTGGTCCCGCGTGTCGACTTTGAGATTTATCCAGAGGATCTGGCTTGAAACAGTTCTCATCTTTCGCTTTCTTGCTCGCGATTCTTGCATGCGTAGCGCCCTTTGCTCTCGCGGATACGGAATTCAGCATTACGGGTGTTGTCCACGACCGCAGCGGCGGACGGATACCTCATGCTCACGTGACGGTGCGGCTGGTTGGTGGCCAGGCGGGCATCGAGGCAGTGGCCGGCGAGCTGGGGGAATTTCGCGTACAGGCGACGGCGGCGGGCAAGTACAAGGTAGAGGTTGCGGCCGACGGGTTTGCGCCGCTGGCCGTGACGGCGGAAGTGAGCGAGACACAGCCCACCGTCAGCCTGGACCTGGCGCTCGACGTGGCCGTCAGCACACTGACCGTGGAAGTGACGGCCGACGCCCTGGCGGCAGAGACGACCAGCACCCAGCTTGGCGAGACGCTGGATACAAAGAAGATTGAGAGCGTGCCGCTGAACGGGCGCAGCTTTACCGACCTGATGGCGGTGCAGCCGGGGATTGTGCCGATGAATACGGCGCAGGCGGGGGCGGTGATCATGACGGGCGTGGCCTCGACGCCGCCGTCGGGGGACGCGAACCCTGGGAACCTCTCGATCAGCGGGCAGCGCGAGGCGTCGAATGGGTTTCGCGTGAACGGCAGCGATGTGGAGGAAGACGTGAATATGGGCACGTCGATTGTGCCGAATCTGGACTCGATCGACAGCTTCAGGGTGCTGACAAGCAACTTCGACGCGGAGTATGGGAACTCAAGCGGGGGACAAGTGCTGGTGACGACCAAGGCGGGGACGGCGCTGTGGCATGGAAGCGCGTTCGAGTTCCTGAGGAATACGACGCTGGATGCACGGAACTATTTTTCAGAGGAGCGGGCGGCTTACCGGCAGAGCCAATTTGGGGGAACAATTGGGGGGACGCCGTGGCGCAAGGGAGTGGCGGTGTTTGGCGACTACCAGGGGACGAGGCTGACAGAGGGAATCGATACGGGAGACATTGCGGTGCCGTCGATGTCGGAACGGAGCGGGGAGTTCGGCGGGAATCCGCTGGTGGGGAGCGTCAATGGAACGGCGTGGGCGGCGCTGCTGGCGAGCCGGCTGGGCTACGCGGTGACGGCCGGGGAACCGTATGCGCTGGTGTTTCCCTCGGGGGCGATTCCGGCAAAGGCGTGGTCGGCGCCGGCGAAGTATTTGCTGGGCTCAATTCCCGAGCCGAACGCGGGGACGGGGCTGTTTGAGACGGCAGCGCAGGCCGAAACGCTGAGGGACGACAAGGGCGCGCTGCGCGGGGACTGGACGCACGGCAAGGGGACACTGACGGCGTACTACTTTGTGGACCGGTACGCGCTGGACAATCCTTATCCGACGGGGACGGGCGGGGCGAGCGTGCCGGGATTCGACGCGACTTCCAATGGTCTGGCGCAACTGGTGAGCCTGGGGCACGCGGCGACCTTCGGGCAGGCGACGCTGAACGAGTTTCACACGAGTTATATGCGCAACGCGAACGCGGTGGGGCAGCCGAAGGGCGGGGTGGGGCCGTCGCTGGTGTCGAAGGGGTTTAGCGGGATCGTTGCGCTGAAGCCTGCGACGGAGGGAATCGAGAACGTTGCCTTCAACGACTTCACGATGGGCGTGGATACGACGGCGCTGGTGCAGGCGGAGAACGTCTACGAGGTCAGCGATGCATTCTCGCGCATTCTGGGCAAGCACGGACTGAAGGCCGGGGGAGAATTTCACGTCAGCCAAATCGATACGCACCCGGATGTGATCTTCAACGGGAGCTTTGCGTTCAATGGGTCGGAGACGGGGGTGGACTTTGCCGACTTTCTTCTGGGAGTTACGTCGAGTTATACGCAGGGGCAGGCGAGCAGCTTTTACAACCGCAACGTGTACATGGCGGCGTTTGCGCAGGACAGTTGGAAGGCCACAAGCGAACTGACGGTGAACTATGGGGTGCGGTGGGACCGGATACGGCCGTGGCGCGAGAAGTATAACCAGTTACAGACGCTGGTGAAGGGCGAGCAGTCGCAGGTGTTTCCGGGCGCGCCACCAGGGCTGGTGTTTCCGGGCGATCCCGGCGTGCCTGCGTCGCTGGCTGCGGCGCGGAACGACTTTGCGCCGCGGGCGGGAGTGGCTTACTCGCCGGCCTTGAGCAGACCCTGGTTGCGGGCACTTGCGGGTGTGCCGGGACGGACGAGCCTGCGCGCGGGCTACGGGATTTTCTATACAGCTTACGAAGGGCTGTCGGCGGGGATCATGAGCGCCAACCCGCCGTATGGCTATACCTACACCTCTGCCGCGCCGCCGCTGTTCGAGTCGCCCTTTACCGTGGCGGCTACGGGCGCGAACGCGGGGCAGCGGTTCCCGCTGCAAAAGGTAGCGTATGGGGCCAGCCGGTCAGATCCGAACGCGAGCGTCGACTGGAGCCAGTTTGAGCCACTGGTGGGGATTCCGGCGGTTGACCCCAGGGATGTGACTCCGTATGCGCAGCACTGGATGGCCAGCATGGAGCGGCAGTTGGGCACGGGAGCGCTGGCGGCGGTGAGTTATGTAGGGACTTCGTCGCACCACCTGCTGGTGCTGGAAGAGGCGAATGCGGCCGATCCGACGCTGTGCCTTTCGCTGGGCGCGGCACTGTGCGGACCATTCAACGAACAGGCGGCGCGCACCCAGTTCGGACCGGCGTTTGGGAGCGTGGAACAGCAACGCACCATTGCCAACGCCAATTACAACGCACTGGAAGCCTCGATCAAGGGCAGCACGCATGGGCTGGATCTGCTGGCCAGCTACACGTACTCGAAGTCGATCGACCAGTCCGCGGGATTGCCGGAGCCGGTAAATCCGGTGAACCCGTCGTTGAGCCGCGCGCTTTCAGCATTCGATTTGCGGCGGAACCTGGTGACCAGCTTCCAGTACAGCCTTCCCGGACCGAAGGACGGAGGACGGATGAACTGGTTTGTCGCAGGTTGGGGGTTAGCGGGGATTGCGCGCTTCACCTCCGGGTTGCCGGTGACACTGCTCAACAACAACGACACGTCGCTGCTGGGCACGATTCCCAACGGGATCAATAACAATGGCGTGGACACGCCGAACTGGAGCGGCAAGACGCTTTCGGTCCACACCAATCCGCGAGGTGGGACTTCGATTTTCGACGCTGCGCAGTTGACGCTGCCCGCGTTGGGAACAATGGGCAACGCACGGCGGCGGTTTTTCTCCGGACCCGGCCTGGAGAATCTGGACGCGACGTTCAAGAAGACAGCACAGTTTGCTGATGGGAGCAGCATTGAGTTTCGCGCCGAGGCCTTCAACGTGTTCAACCACGCACAGTTTTTCGGGCCGGCATCGGTGGAAGGGAATATCTCCAGCGGGAGCTATGGACAGGCGGTAAGCGCCATGCCGCCACGGCTGATGCAACTGGCGCTGCGTTACCGGTTTTGAGCGAGTCCCCTCAGGTTTGAGCGCGAATTCCGCCGGGGTTCAAACTCCGGCCTGCCAGCCGCTTTGCTCCGAATCGCACAGGATTCTTTGGGTCTTTGCCTGCGGCTACCTGGCGAGCCATCCGCCGTCGACCACGAGGATGTGGCCGTTGATGTAGTCGCTCGCTGGGGAGGCGAGGAAGACGGCGGCTCCGGCTACATCCTGAGGCGAGCCCCAGCGGGCGGCGGGAATGCGCTCGAGGATCTGGCGGGAGCGGGTGGGGTCGTTTTGGAGGGCTTCGGTGAGGTCGGTGGCTATGTAGCCGGGGGCGATGGCATTGACCTGGACGCCGTGGGCAGCCCACTCGTTGGCGAGGGCCTTGGTGAGTTGGGCGACGGCGCCCTTGGCGGCGGCATAGGCGGGGACGATGATGCCACCTTGAAAGCTGAGCAGGGAGGCGATGTTGACGATTTTGCCGGAGCTCCGGGCGAGCATGGGGCGGGCGGCGCACTGGCAGAGGCGAAAGACACTGGTGAGATTGGTGGCGAGGACTTCGTCCCAGTCGGCGGGCGAGTAGTCGACGGCCGGGGAGCGGCGGGTGATGCCTGCGTTGTTGACGAGAATGTCGATGGAGCCGAGGGCGGCGATGGCTTGATCGATGAGTTGGGGGCAGCGGTCGGGATGGCGGAGATCGGCGGCGAGCTCGACGTGGCGGACACCGGTTTGAGCCACGCTTTGAACGACGGCGAATGGAACGGATTGCGAGGCGTGGAGGGCGACGTTCGCGCCCGCTTCGGCGAGGGCGACGGCGATGGCGGCGCCCATTCCGCGGGATGAGCCGGTGACGAGCGCGTTCTTGCCGGTGAGTCGAAAAGAGTCGAGGATCAAGGGCTTCTCCCTGTGGTTTGCGGGGGTGAGGTGTTATGGAGTTTGGTTTGCCGCTGGCCCGAAAAAGACGGGGGCGATATGGCGATCGTAGAGGTTATGAGTTACATTTTTCGCGATAACTTCCCGATTGGCGTCGAGTAAGTCGAGATAGCGCTGGCCTAACTGTGCAGCGACTTTGAACCCGACGTGGAGTAACTGGCGGAGGCTGGGGTTGTAGGCGGGGGAGCCGGGGTCGTGGCGCAGGGCGGCGGTGAATTGCGCGGAGGACCAGTGGGCGACTTCAACGGGGGCAGGGAGTTTGGCGGGGTCGATATCGATGACCGTTGCGTAAGGCGCGCATAACTCGGCGGAGTGGGCGAAGGCCTGGGCGTAAATCTCTTTGGCGAGGGCGAGACCTTCGCCGCCGGCTTCGGCGAGGCCGATGACTTCTTCCAGCCACGTGGTGCCGGCGGTTTTGAGATGGACGCCGGCAGAAAACTGCCGGATGGCCGCGTGGATGGCGGGATAGATAGAGAATTTGTCGCTGCCGGAGTGGACGCTGAGCTTGAGGTTGGAGGGCAGTCCGTAGGCGGCGACGGCGTGTTGGATGGCGGCCATGTCGAGGGCCATCTCGTGGGCAAATTGGGCGGGGTCGCCGACGTAGTCGACGCCCTTGTTGAAGCGGCCACTGAATTTGGGGGCGATGGTCTGGATGGGGATAGCTTCATCGGCAATGGCGGCGAGGATGATGAGTAACTCGGCTGGTGTCTGTGCGGAATCGGTCTCGTCCATGGAGACTTCGGGGATGAATGAGCCGTTGCCTTTGGCCGCTTCGATTTTGCGGTAGATCTTGCCTGCTTCCTGAACGGCGAAGAGGAACTTGGCGGCGGTGCGGCGAAGTAGCTCAGGGGTAATGTCGATGCTTTGCGCGGCGGCTTCCATGCGGATGGCGCCGAGGAGTTCGGAGTGATGGCCGACGAAGCGGTCGATCGAGGACGGCTCGGCGGTTTTGCCGATATAGTCGGCCACGTCGATGGTGTAGAAGTCGCAGGACGGAAGGAAACGTTCAACGGTGGAGAGGTTGATGTGGTCAGCGTCGCAGAAGTAAGGGAGCTTCCAGCCGAGATCGTTGACAGCGGCATCGGCCGCGGCGCGGACGGACGCGGGCTCAGAGCCGATGATGGTGTGCTCGCGATTGGACTTGTTCCAGACGGGGATGACATCGACGCCTGCCTGGGAGGCGAGGATGCATGCTTCAAGTTGGGCTTTGGCCTGATGGGCGAAACGGTCGCCCACTCCGATCGAGAATTTGCCGAGGTTCGCCATGATTTTCCTCAGAGAGCCTGCTGCTTTTCAAGAGTCAGATTACCAGGATACGCGCTGGCTGCAAGAGCGAGTGCGATTGGGATTTTCATCTGGGCCTCATTTCAGCGCGGATTTGCGGCATTTTCCGGATCATCCCGGCCGGCCTTCCGCGGCGTTTACAGCGTCTTGTTATCGATGCTGGCGAGGGTGGCATCTGAGGCAGCGCGGCTCCAGCCGATGCGCAGGTCCTTCACGTCGTGCAGTGCGAATGCGCCCTCAGCGCCGCGGGGAGCCGTGACGGCGAAGAAATCAGCGCGCTGGACATCGGCCAGGTAAAACGCGGGACGCGCGTCGGGCGTGGTGGTGGCAATCTCGACGTGGCTCATTTCCACATTGCGGACATGGCGCAGGAAGAAGCCGAACGCCGGCATGGGTCCGAACATCCCCGGCTCCGGATACTTGCTTTCAAACTCCGGGGGTTGCACGGGGGCAGCCTCAGACGGCTCGCCGCCAACCGTCTCAATATAAATGTTGGAGAGCTTCACGTCTTCGATGGAGAAGCCCGGAATACCGCTGAGAATGGAGCTGATCTTTTGCGGTGCGTTGTAACAGGTGAGATTGTCAATCAGGATGCGCTTGAGAGTGCCCACCTTTGTGCTTTCCTTAGGACCGCGCAGCCGCGAGCCCAGGCGCATGAAGATGGGGCCGGACACGAGATCGCGCATGGTGGTGTTGGTGATGGCGATGTCCTCAAGCAGAGCGCCATCGACCGATTCCAGCGCTAAACCCTGGCAGCCTTCGAATACGCAGTTGGAGATGGCGATGTTAATAAAGCCGCCATTGGATTCCGTGCCACATTTGATGCGGCCGGTGCGCGGCACGCGAAAATCCCGTGCGAACTTCTTGAAAGTTCCGTCCAGCACCGAGCCCAGCTCATAACTCCCAGTTACGAAGCAGTTAGAGATTGTGAGGTTTCGTGTGGGCCGCGCGTAACCGAGTGCATAACTGGATTTCGGGCAGATGCCGTCATCCCAGGGCGAGTTGACGGTGCAGTTGGAGACGCGCACGTTCTGGCAGCAATCGATATCCATGCCGTCGCGATCGGTATCGATGATGAGATTGTCAATGGTCAGGTTATCGACGCCGGTGAGCAGAAGGCCGAAGTGGCCGCCCTTGAGAATGGAGAAGTCGCGCAACAGGACGTTGTGGCAGTTCTTGAGCGCGATGGCCTTGTTGCCCACGCCCGGCTGCTCGGCGACAAAAGGAGCACCGTCGTCTTTTCTTCCCCGGCCGTTGGAGAGCCCTTTGCCCCATATGAGGCCGGGACCGGTGATGCTTAAGTCGTGAATATCTTCGCCCCACAGGAGGGAGTTATGCCAGTGGTTATGGCCGTAATCCTGATAGGCGTCCCATCCTGTCTTGGGCTCGGCAGCATCGTAGACGCCGCCGCGATAGCCGGTCTGCTCACCGGGGAGCGGTGAGTCGGCAGCCACGATCGCGCTGCCCTGAAGCAGATGGAGGTGCACCTGGCTCTTGAGGTGAATGGAAAAGCAAAGATACGAGCCCGCAGGAAAGACAACGACCCCGCCACCCGCGGCTACCGCGGCTTCGATGGCGCGGTTGACGGCGTCGCTGTCAAGCGTCTTGCCGTCGCCCGTGGCGCCGTATTTGCGAACATCAAAGATGCCCTGCGCTGCGGCAGCGGTCGCGGCACCGTTCTGGGCCGAGGCCGCAAGAGAAGAGGCGGGGATGGCGGCAGCCGCGATGCCGAGGCTTCCGGTGCGCAGAAAGTCACGACGGATGGAGTTGAACGATTTCACGGAGACATCCTCCTGGAAGCGATTGGTCAAGCGTTAGTGTATTTCAAGGGGCGCCGAACGCAAATCCTTGCAAGCACATGGATGGGCGCCTGAGAATGAGTCCTTGCCTTCCGCCCGCAGCTTATCTCAATCGAGATGAAAGACTTCTTCAAGTTGGAACATGTTATCATCCGCCGCGCCTTCGCCGAGCGCTTCAAAGAATGGCGACATCTCCGCCTGCCATCGCGCGTTGATGGGATGGTTCTTCATGGCGGCGCAGGATTGTTCAAAGTCATCTGTCTCGAGATAGCCGACGAGAAGGCCGTCGGGCCTCAAGAATAACGAGTAATTGCGCCAGCCGGTCTGGCGCAGAGCATCGAGCATCTCAGGCCATACGCGGGTGTGTCGCGCTCTGTATTCTTCCACTTTTTCCGGGCGGACTTTCAATAAGAAACAGATACGCATGGACTCCTCCTTCAATTGCGAGCTCTGGTAGTGCATCCCACCGGATAAGGGGGCAGCGGCGGGTTGCTGTTCTCAGAGTAAATACTCATGCATGACCAGAGCCACAGCGCTACGCAATCGCGCCTTGTTGCCCTCTTGAGCGGGCCGAAGCCGGGGAACTCTCACCAATGGATTCCGCCGCATCGCTGTTTCAATCAAGGGGCCTGCCAGGTGCCAAAGCGTTGTGATGTCACCCACGACTATGATTTCGGAAGGCGCCAGAGCGGAGGCGATCATATGCATGCCGCGACCGAGGGCGGCGCACATTCGATCGATCGCCTGTTTGGCTGCAGGGTCCTCGGCCTCGGCTAACTTGAGAAGGTCCTCAAAGGGAGGCGAGGGCTTGTTGGCGATTTCAGTGTAGTAACGCATCCCAGCGCGATTGGAGGCTACAGTTTCCCAGCATCCCGTGCTTCCGCAGGCGCAGGGCAGTCCATTGGGGTCCACCTGCACATGGCCGAATTCGCCGGCCGAGCCGCCTTCCCCGCGAAGGATGCGGCCGTTGGCAAAGATGCCTGTGCCCAATCCTTCCGACACGTTGACCACAACAAGATCATGCATGCCGTCGCTGTTGCCGAACCACACCTCGGACAATGCGCAGGCGTTGGCGACGTTGTCCACAAAGACGGGCAGGCAAGTGGCCTGTTCGACGCGGGACTTGATGCGTCCAATGGGCCAGTTGATGTTGGGCGCGAAGATGGAAGTTCCGTGTTTGGACTTATCGAGACGAAGGTCGAGGCGGCCCGGCAGACTTATGCCAATGCCGTCGAAAGAGCGGTCCTTATTGGCGGCGATCATCTTTCGAATTGCGCTGACGATGGCGCCGATCACCTTTTGGGGATTGGCCGGGAGCACGATGAGTTCTTGCGCGAGGATACTGCCGCCCAAGTCCGTTACGGCCAGCGTGGTTTGAGAAGGATGGATATCCAATGCAAGCACGCCGCGCTGACTGTTCACGTTCAGAAAAGTGGGTCTTCGGCCACGGGGAAGGCGCCCCGTCGATCCCTCAACGATCCATCGTTCGGCGAGCAACTCCTCGACGATGAGGGAGACGGTGCTCCTCTGAAGGCCGGAGACGCGTGCCAAATCCGCACGAGAGATGGGTTGGCGGGTGCGGATCTGGTTGAATATGAGGTTGCGATTGATCTGGCGAGGTATTTTGTTCGACGCACTGAGGTTGTTGGTAAAGGAGAAGCGCGACGCCGGCGAGTTAGAGCGAATCTCCAGTTTGTCCAGCATGTTCGACACCTTACAAACCTGATGTTAGGTCCACGCCAACGAGAGGTCCTGGCCCCCGGGGTGGATGCAAGAGCGATTTGTTGGCGGCGGCAAAAGTAGTTTCATTGCAGAGCCGCGCGCAGTGGTCAGATAACTAGACGTTATAGGTGGAGGACGAAACGCGGCCACCGCGGCCCGTCCAGTTGGAGTGGAAGAACTGGCCGCGCGGGCGGTCGATGCGCTCATAGGTGTGCGCGCCGAAGTAGTCGCGTTGCGCTTGAAGGAGATTGGCGGGCAGGCGCGCAGTGCGATAGCCGTCAAAGAAGGCGAGTGCGGTGGAGAAGGCCGGGGTGGGCACACCGAGCTCGACAGCGTGAACGATCGCCTTGCGCCAAGAGGCTTGATAGTCGTTGAGAGCGGCTGAGAAGAAGCTATCGAGCAGCAGGTTGTCGATGTGCGGATTTTTGTCGAATGCCTCTTTGATCTTGCCCAGGAAGCGGCTGCGAATGATGCATCCGCCGCGCCACATGAGCGCGATGCCGCCCATGTTGAGGTTCCAGCCATTTTCTTTAGCGGCGGCCCGGAGGAGCATGTAACCCTGCGTGTAGGAGACGATCTTGGAGCAGTAGAGGGCGCAACGGACATCTTCAATGAACGCGGCGCGGTCTGCGACGGCCTTGGCGGCGGGGCCCTCAAGGATCTTAGACGCGGCGACGCGCTCTTCCTTGAGCGCCGACAGACAGCGCGCGAAGACCGACTCGACGATGAGAGTTACAGGCTGGCCGAGATCGAGGGAGCTGAAGACCGTCCACTTGCCGGTGCCTTTCTGGCCGGCGGTGTCGAGAATCTTATCGACGATGGGTTGGCCATCTTCGTCTTTACTGGCAAAGATATGGCTTGATATCTCGACGAGGTAACTGTCGAGCTCGCCCGTGTTCCAGTCAGTGAAGACCTGATGCAAGTCATCGGCGGTGAGTCCCAGGCCGCGCTGGAGGAGATCGTAGGCTTCACAGATGAGTTGCATGTCGCCATATTCGATGCCGTTGTGGACCATCTTGACGTAATGGCCGGCGCCGTCCTCGCCAACCCAGTCGCAGCAGGGGGTTCCGTCCTCGACCTTGGCGGCGATGGCTTGAAAGATATCCTTCACGTGGGGCCACGCGGCGGGATTGCCACCGGGCATGATGGAGGGACCGAAGCGCGCGCCTTCTTCGCCGCCCGAGACGCCGGTGCCGATGAAGAGGATGCCTTTTGCGGCGAGGTCTTTGGTGCGGCGGTTGGAGTCAGTGAAGAGCGAGTTACCGCCGTCGATGACAATGTCGCCGGCTTCAAGGTAAGGCAGGACATGGCCGATCATTTGATCAACGATGTCGCCGGCCTTGACCATCAGCATGACGCGGCGCGGGCGCTTGAGCAGGCCGACAAAGTCTTCGATGGAGTGGGCTCCGACGACCTGCGTGCCTTTTGCTTCGTTGGCCAGGAAGTCGTCTACCTTGGAGACTGTGCGATTGAAGACGGCAACCTTGAAGCCGTGGTCGTTCATGTTGAGGACAAGATTCTGTCCCATGACAGCGAGGCCGATCAGGCCGATATCACACGATGTGTCTGGCATAGAGTCTCCGAAATCCCACTGAAATGGCTAGTACGAGTTTATTGGTTTACGCCGCTGGCGAGGAAACCACCGTCGACAACCAGTGCTTGTCCGGTTACGAAGGATGCGGCATCGGAGGCGAGATAGATGGCCGCTCCCACGAGTTCTTCGGTCTTGCCGAAGCGGCCCATGGGTGTGCGCATCAGAAGTTCCTGGCCGCGGGGCGTGCTGTCGAGCAGGTTTGCATTCAGGTCAGTGCGAAAGACGCCGGGGGCAATGGCGTTGACCGTAACGCCTTTCTTCGACCACTCGACGGCGAGCGAACGCGTGAGCGAGGCTACGCCGGCCTTGCTGGCTGCGTAGGCGGCCACTTCACTGAGAGCAACAAAGCTGTTGAGGGAGGCGATGTTGACGATGCGGCCGTAGCCGCGCTCCAGCATGTGCCTGCCGAAGACCTGGCAGGCGCGAAGGGTTCCAGTAAGATTGGTGTCGAGGATGGAGGTCCACTCTTCTTCGGAGAAGGAAAGCGTCGGGGCGCGCTTGATTCTTCCGGCGCAGTTGATGAGGATGTCGACTTTACCGAAGCGTTGGATCGCGGCGTCGAGGAGATGTACGAGTGAGGCGCGGTCGCATACGTCGGAGGTAAGGCGCAGGGTTTGGCGGCAGTGGAGTTCGATTTCGGCGGCGGTTTCGTCAACCTGCAACTGGCGGCGCGCGGTGGCGATAACATCAGCGCCGGCGTCGGCAAGGCCGAGCGAGAGGGCGCGGCCGATGCCGGAGGTGCCGCCGGTTACTACTGCGAGTTTGCCTTCAAGACTAAGAAGCTGCGTGGTCACAAGTTTCCCCCATTTCAGAGGCGGCTGCGGTGTGCCCAGAGGCCCAATCCCGGATTGGCGATGAAGAATATGTCTTCGCCGTCGACCTGGTTGTAGCCGTGGGTGAGCTTTTCGGGATCGTAGCGCTGGAGCATGGTGTTGAGATCGGCATAGTTGAAGCCGACGCTTTCCACCTCCTGCCGGGTGAGGTGTCCGGGGCACCAGGTAATGTTGAAGCGGCCTTCGGACGAGCCATGGATGAGATGGGCGGCGGCACTGAGATCGTGGGCCAGATCGGCGTTGGCTTTGACTGCGGCGAGGGTTGCCGGAGTGCCGCGATAGCCGTATTTGCGGATCAATGCGTCGATGATTTGGTCTTCGCCAAAATCCTTTACGCCGGGGGCGAGAATGATGAGGTTGGCGCTGTCGGCCAGCGCCATGCGGGTGCGATAGACGGCCTTGTTGCCGAGCCAGGTGGAGTGAAACTCGCCGGGGTCGAGATAGACAACGGCCTTTTTGAGGGGTGTGTCGAGGATTTCAAAGTTGACCTTGAGGCTAAGGTCGGCGGCGAGGTGAAAACACTCGGCATCATCGCCGATGAAGAGACCGCGCACGGCGAGGCCGCCTTCCGCGCGGAATGCGACGACGGTTAGAACGTAGACGATGGGCAGATGGCGGAGGAAACGATCGGAGGCGTAATTGAGCACCGAGCGCACGGGGTTTTCCGCACGGCCCATGATGCGCTCCATGCCGTAGACGGCGCCGAGGTAGTGGCTGCGGTTGATGCCCTCGCGGCCGCCCGTGCCGACCAGGATGTTCTTGGTGTAATTGGCCATGCCGATTACTTCATGGGGTACGACCTGGCCGATGGAGAGGATAAGATCGAAGTTACCTTGAGAGATAAGACGATTGACCTGCGCGGGCCACGCATAACTCAGCTTGCCTTCGGATTGTTCGTGGATGAAAGTGGAGGGAACTTCGCCGAGGGTTTCGACATCGGTGCGCCAATTGTGGATGCGGAAGAGATTCTGCGGTACATCGCCGAACATGTGCGCGATCTGGTCCGGGCGCATGGCGGTGTGGGTGCCGAGAGCGGGAAGAACGGCCTTGAGCCGGTCGCCATAGTATTGCCACGCATAGGAGGTGAGTTCGCCGGCGCGGGAGTGCTCACGGCTCTGGTCGGGAGGGACGACGAGCACACGGTTGCGCGGACCAAGTTGCGCGAGCGCTTCCGCGAGCAAGTTTTGTAACTGCCGGGGAGATAGATCGGTTTCGATACTGCCTGTGGCGCAGTAGAGGCTCATACGGCAAACTCCACTTTCTTCAGCCCCGGTGCAAGGATGTGCAGGACGGCCAGGGCCACGAGGTATGCGCTGGCCGCAATGGCAAAGAGGCTTGCATAGCTGTGGGTAAACTGGAGAATGTAACCGGCAAAGGTGGCCAGCAGGAAGCCGCCGACCGATCCGGCCATGCCGCCGATGCCGGTGACCGAACCGACGGCGCTACGGGGAAACATATCCGAAGCCGTGGTGAAGAGGTTGGCGGACCAGCCCTGGTGGGCAGCCGCGGCCAGGCTGAGCAGTCCGATGGCTGCCCACTCGGAGTGGAGGTAGTTGATCAAGAAGACGGGCACCACGAGGCAGGCGCAGAGAAGCATGGCCCCAAGCCGCGCGTGCGTTGCCGAGAGCCCCAAACGTTGGAAGGGCGCAGGCAGCCAGCCTCCGCCGACGCTGCCAACGGTCGAGGCGTTATAGACCAGGATCAGCGGCAAGCCCAGATGGGAGAGGTTCAGATGAAACCGTGCGCTGAAGAACGAGGGTAGCCAGAAAAGATAGAACCACCAGATGGGATCGGTGAGAAATTTGCCGATGGCAAATCCCCAGGTCTGGCGGTAACCCAGCAATTTGACCCACGGCGTGGAGGGGCCCATCTGCTCGGCCGCTTCCTGGTAGATGAACCGCAGTTCTGCGCCGGTGAGCGTGGGGTGGTCAGTGGGTTTGCGGTAGTTACGGAACCACCAGAGAATCCAGAGCGCGCTGAAGGCGCCGGTAACCAGAAAAGCGGCGTGCCACCCATAGCGCAGAGTTACCCACGGCACGATGAGGGAGGCCAGGACCACGCCCACATTGGCGCCGGAATTGAAGACCCCTGTGGCCAGTGAGCGCTCGCTCTGTGGGAACCACTCGGCCGTAGTTTTGATGGCCGCGGGGAAGTTACCGGATTCGCCGAGGCCGAGAGAAAAGCGCGCAATGCCGAACTCAAGCACCGTGTTGGCCAGAGCGTGGCCCATGGCCGAGAGGCTCCAGACGGCCATGATGACCATGTAACCGATGCGTGTGCCGACTCTATCGACGAACCGCCCCGCGGCGAGCAGGCCGAGCGCATAGGCGATGGTAAAGGCGCCCACGATGTAACCAAAGTCCACTTCCGTCATGCCGATGGTGCGCTCGAGGGTGGGCTTGAGGATGGCAATGACCTGGCGATCCATGTAGTTGATGGAAGTAGCGACAAAGAGCATGGCGCAGATGGTCCAGCGCACGCGGCCAACAGGTGCGCCAGGAGACAATTCCTCTTCGGCCTCTGTGGCGGGACCTATTCTGTCAGCCATCGTTGCTCTCCTTACAGGCGATAGGCCTGCTTTACCAAGTCGTAGGCGAGGGCATGCGCTACGTCGAAGGCTTCGTCTTCGGCGAGGCGGTGTTCGGCGACAAGTTTGGCCAGGAATGCGCAGTCCATGCGCCGCGCGACATCGTGGCGGGCGGGTATGGAAAGAAAGGCGCGGGTGTCGTCGTTGAAGCCGACGGTGTTATAGAAGCCTGCCGTCTCCGTCGCCTGCTCGCGAAAACGCAACATACCCTCAGGGCTGTCGCTAAACCACCAGGGGGGACCGAGGCGCAGGCAGGGATAGTGGCCGGCCAAGGGCGCTAACTCGCGGCTGTAAGTGGATTCGTCGAGGGTGAAAAGAATGATGGTGAGGTTGCGCTCATTGCCGAAGCGGTCGAGCAAGGGGCGCAGCGCGTCGACATAGTTAGTGGGCCTGGGGATGTCGGCGCCCACGTCGCGACCGTAAAGCTGATGAAGTTTGCGGTTGTGGTTGCGCACGCTGCCGGGGTGAATCTGCATGACCAGGCCGTCTTCAAGACTCATCTGGGCCATTTCAGTGAGCATCTGGGCGCGGAAGAGCTCCTGCTGCTGAGCAACGGCGTTGCCGGCGAGTATGCGGCGGAAGAGATCTGTGGCCTCGGCGGTGGAAAGGTCAGCGGTTTGCGCGGTGGGATGGCCGTGGTCGGTGGCCTTGCAGCCGAGCGAGTGGAAGCGGGCGCGGGCAATGCGGAGGGCGTTGAGGTAGCCGGTCCAGACAGCGGTGTCTTCGCCGGTCTGCTCGCCTAACAGGCGGATGTTATCGAGAAAGCCATCAAACTCCGGATCGACGACGGGGTCAGGACGGAAGGTGGGCAGGATGCGCGCCTTCCAGTTCGAATCGCGGATGGCCTTGTGATCGGCCAGTGAGTCGAGGGGGGAATCGGTGGTGGCGAGGACTTCAAGATTGAAACGCTTGTAAAGGGCGCGGGGCAAAAACTCCGGCGCGCGGAGTTTTGCAGAGATGGTGTCGAAGTAAAGGTCGGCCGTGGCTTCTGAAAGGCGCTCACTCAGGCCAAATAGCTCGTGAAAGGCAAAATCGAGCCACATGCGCGTTGGGGTTCCGCGGAAGAGATAGTAATGGCTGGCAAAGATGCGCCAAACCTTGCGCGGGTCCTTGAGCTCGGGCTGGCCGATTTCGAGGTCTTCGAGGGAAACGCCCTGGCTGTAGAGCATGCGGAAGACGTAGTGGTCGGGCTGTACGAAGAGCTTTGCGGGGTCGGGAAAAGGCTCGTTCTTCGCAAACCATGCGGCCTGCGTATGGCCGTGCGGGCTGACGAGGGGCAACGTCTTGATGTGCGTGTAGAGCGCCCTGGCGATGGTTCGCGCCCCAGGTTCGGCGGGAAACAAACGATCTTCATGGATCAGCATGGCACTAACTCCGACCTTTCGCCGGGGAGCGGTGCGGCCTGGCCGCTGATGAGGCAAGACCGCACGCGTGGGCGCTTGACGGCAGACTGCGAAAACTCAAAGAATGCTCTGCGCCGCGATGGTTGCTTGCGGTCTGCATAGCAAGATTGCGCAAAAAGACAACGTAGCTCAGCCTTGGGTTCGATAGCCCATGCCGGACAAAACGCCGCGCATATAGGCAAAGGATTCGATGACGCCGGGCATGGGATCGTCGCCGTGTATCTCATATTCGAGATCGACGAAGCCCTTGTAGTTTGTCTTGATGAGGGTTTCAAAGATCTCGCGTATGGGCATGATGCCTTCACCTACGGCTACCTGGCTTTCCTTGCTTTCGAAGCTTGTCAGGTCCTTGAAGTGCATGTTGAAGAGGCGCGGTCCGACTTCGTGAATGGCCTGAACGATGTCAGTGCCGGCGCGCACAGCGTGGCCGATATCGATGCAGCAACCCATGCGGGGGTCGAGATTCTTTACCGCCTTGAGCACATCGAGCGGGGAAGGCCACACCTTATCCTCCGGGCCGTGGTTGTGGATGGCGATGCGAATGTCGTACTCCTTGACGAACTTGTCAAGGCGGGGCAGCGTTTCAGGGGTGGGGTCGCCGGCGACGATGACGGAGATGCCGGCGCGCTTGCAGTACTCAAACTTGGCGCGGATATCGGCGTCTTCGTCCTTGGGAAAGTAAATGGCTCCGGCGGCATGGAGCGCGATGCCCGCGGCGGCATAGTCGGCGAGCGCCTTTGCCTCTTCCGCGGGGTCCATGGGAAGGTGATCCTTGACATCCTTGGCATTCAACGCGGTGAGGTTGAGCTGCTTCATGAAACCGATCAACTGGGCGCGGGTGAAGTTACGGAAGGTGTAACTGGCCAGGCCCAGATGAACGGGCGATGGCTTTCCGGCGGCCTGCGACGGTTGAGCGAAAGAGGGAATTGCGCCGGGCGCGGCACATGCCGCGGCAAGGAGCGCGCCGGATTGAACGAAGCTGCGACGTGAGAAGGTTTGTTTCATCGGGGTGAGACTCCTCGGGTGTTCCTAACAACGGTTGGGTGTTGGACGATATTTCGGATCGGCCAGACCTCAAGTTATAGGTGTGGCGCCCAGCCTTTTTCGTATTCGCGGCCCCACATCTTCATGGCTTCCGGGTCGTGGAGGACCTTGCCGTCCGCGGTGTCGAGAGCGAGGGTCCGGTTCAGTTCCCAGGAGATGTTGGAGAGTTGAAGCATGGTGACGGCGACGTTGCCGATGGAGACAGGAGCGTTGAGCTTGTCACCGTGGCAGATGGCGGCGATGAAGTTGGCAAAGTGGGCATCGGTCATGGAGTCGCGGCCGAGAAGGTCAGAGGACGCGGCAGCCTTGCCGGCCTTGACTTCGCCGGTCTTGCTTCCCTTGAGATCGTAGAGTTCATAGCCGCCGCGATCGACGACGACGGAGCCGGTGGTTCCCATGATGGCGGAGCCGCGGTCGCGACCGTAGAACTTCATTCCCTGGCAGCACTTTCCCTCCCAGGAGAGGAGCTTGTCTTCATATTCAAAGCTGGCGATCAGGGTGTCATAAAACTGCCAGTCGTCCTTGAAGTGATATCTTCCGCCGGAGGAGGCGACGCGGAGCGGAAAGTCGACGCCGAGAGCCCAGCGGCAGACATCGACTTCATGCGTGCCGTTGTTGAGAGTTTCGCCGGTGCCATAGATCTTGAACCAATGCCAGTTATAGGGCTGCACATTGTCCTTATAGGGTCTGCGGGGCGCGGGACCCTGCCAGAGATCCCAATCGAGTTGCGGCGGCACGGGCGCTTCCTTGCCGATTCCGATGGACTTTCTGGTGTTGCTGTACCAGGCTTTGGCGTAGTAGGCACGGCCGATGAGGCCATTGTGGATTTTGTCGACGACCTCAATGGTGTGGGGGGATGAGCGCTGCTGGCTGCCCATCTGGACGAGCTTTCCATACTTCAGTTGAGCCTGAACCAGCAGAGCTCCCTCGGCGGGATTGTGGCTGCACGGTTTTTCGACATAGACGTGCTTGTCCGCCTGCAGACCGGCGATGGCCATGGGAGCGTGCCAGTGGTCGGGAGTGGCGATGGTGATGGCGTCCACGTCCTTCAACTGAAGGATGGCGCGAAAGTCTTTGTCGGTGGCGGGCGCATAGCCAAGCTCGCGCTCGGCCTCGGCGGCAAACTTCTTGAGGGTGTTCGAGTCCACATCGCAGACGTGGGAGATGCGGGCGGCGTCCTTGTTGGCCTTGAGCGCGGAAAGATGCGCGTAGGCGCGACCATTCAGGCCGATGACCGCAAAGTTGAGGCGATCGTTGGAGCCGAGAATCTGAGCGTAGCTCTTGGCGGTGGATGCGATGGCCATTCCTGCCGCGCCAACCGCAAGGGTATCGAGGAATTCACGTCGAGTAACCAATTTGTATCTCCATCAAAGCAACGACGGCGAGGGCCGTTCGATTGAAGTTGAGATTGCGAGGCATCCTTTGGCCCGCATGGCTAAAGGGCGCCGGAGTCTTTGAGTGCTTGCTTCATGCCGGCCCAACTGATGCGGGTGGATTCTTCAGGGGTTGCGGCGCCGTGCCAGTGGGTCTCGAGGCTGACGGCGTCGCGATAGCCGATTTGTTGGAGGGCGCGGAACTGGGCCGTCCAGTCAATGAATCCCTTGCCGACAGGCGACCACTCAATTTTGCCGTCTGCGTTCTTTACGGCGTTCTTGACGTGGCAGTGGTGAACGCGATTCTTGGGCAGAGTTTCCCAGGCAGCGGGGAAGGCGTCGAGCTCGCCCCGCATGACGGCGTTGGCGGGGTCCCAATTGAGCGCGAGATGGGGCGACGGGATGGCGCTGAGGGTGCGGGCGGCCTCGCGGCCGGTGGCGGTGTTGCATTCGAATTCGTTCTCCAGGACGAGAAGAATGTCTTGCTTGCCGGCGATTTCGGCGGCGGAGCGGAGCTTCTCGTCGATGGCGTCGCGATAGGGGGCAACATCGTCGAGGCGCCAGAAGTCGAAGCAGCGGACTTTGCCGGTGTTGAACTGTTTGGCGAGAGAGATGGCGCGGTCGAGAAGTTCGTCCTGGTGCTTGAAGGCGACTTCGACGGCGCCGTGCATGTCGCCCTTGGAACCATAGGGCGAGCGGGGCGCGCCGGGCCAGTCGGTTTTGAAGAGGGGGCTGGCGATGTCGGTGACCTGGAGGTTGTATTTGGCGAGGATTTTCTTTGCTTCAGCGATCTGGGCGTCGCTCAGGTCCATGGTGTTCTTGCCCCACATGGAGCGGAGTTCGATCCAGTTGAGGCCGAAATCACGGGAAACAACGGAGCAGACGTGGTCGAAGTCCGGGGAGATCTCATCGTTGATGACGGAGATCCGGAAGGGGGATTTCGCTGCCTGAGAGCGGCCGAAGAGGGGGCGCGCAGCACAGGCAGTGGCGGCGAGGGCCGCCCCGACAACGAAGGTTCGTCTCGAATGGGTTTGCATCCTGCTCCTTTCGCTTGCGGGGGCGAAGCGGGTTGGGTGGAGCGTGAATCGGCGCCAGGGAACGAGCGGGGGCCGTTAGGCTTCAGGTGCGGACGGTATTTTGTTCAAATACCGAACTAACGGTATCGAGAGCGGTCGGGGTTTGTCAAGAGAAAACTCCGGAGGAGGGGTCAGAATAGTTCGATGGCTGGACGGCTGTGGTCTTGGTCCGATGCGCCGCCAGCAACCGCATGGTGGGTGAGGGTCTGGCTGGCCATCCTGTAGCGATCGAGATGAGCGGCGAGGATTTGCTTGAAGGTAGGATCGAAGTTCCCGTCCCAGACGAAATCGACCGCCCTTTCAGCCATGGTTTGCATGTGTTCGCGCATCTCCACCAGCGCCTCCTGGACGTGCTCCATTCTCTGGCGCATCACGTCCTGGAACTGGATGTGTCCCAAGGCTTGGGTTAACCGGTTGACGCTCTGCTCGTAGTTGGCATCCACTTCGGTGATGACTTCCAGAAGCAATTCGCCGTTTTTACAGAATTCGCGCTGCATTTCACTCAGGTCGGTCACCAGGTGACTCATCGCGGTGCTTGCCTCGTGCTGTTCGAGCGAGGCAAGAGCGTCGGTCATCTCTTCGTCCACTCTCTTGCAGGTTGCATTGATCTTTCCGGCAATGTCGGCGGCGGCTTTGGTGGAGAGCACGGCCAGTTTGCGGACCTCAAAGGCCACCACGGAAAAGCCGCGGCCGGCGCTGCCTGCCCGCGCTGCCTCGATCTCGGCATTCAGGGCGAGGAGGCTGGTCTGCTGGGCGATGGAGGTGATGACTTTAATCAGCGGCGTCAGCGCGCGCACATCGCCGGCGAGACCTTCAATACGCCCAAAGTTATTCCTGAACTCCTCGGTTTGCGTCTCCAGCTGCATCTCGATGGCGGCGATGATCTGCTTGTTGTTTTCGACGCGCATGCGGGTGCTTTCCGTCAACTCCCTGCCGCTCCGAATGGATCGAGCGATGTGCTCCCTCTGCTGGTTGGACTTTTCAATCAGGAGACCGATCTGCTCGATCACCTCGACGACCTCGCGTTCGGATTCGGCCAGGGAATCGCCGATCTGCCCGTGCATGACGTCGATGTAGGGCTTGGAGTCGCACAATTCGGTTTGCATCGAGCCGCGTCGCGCCATCACATTCGCGAGTTGGGATTTACTTAATGTCCCCACAACCCCGAGGTCGGCAATACCGCGACGGGCCTGGCCCCATTCGTGCCATTGGCCCGCCAGCATAGGGATGAAGACGAGGAAGAGATACAGCCAGCCGACCTGGCTCCGATAGGGAGTGAGAACAGGGCCCAGCATATGGGACAGGAACAGATAGAAGAGCAGGTTGAGAATGAGTCTGATCGCCGTCTCGCCGAGCAGCCGGTTGCGGGCCTTGATCAGCCGCGGCTTGGAATTGGGCTCGACATCGTCTTCCCCGGCACCGTTGGGACGGGCTTGCGGGGGAGAGATCGTTTCAAGTCTTGAATACGCTGCAGACGCCATTTCGTTACGCTCCCGGCAACACCTTCTTGATGACTTTGACCAGGTCGTCTCCAGCGACGGGCTTGACCAGCCAGCCTGTGGCGCCGAGGCGTTTTCCCTCGTCGCGTTTGGCGGTTTCACTTTCGGTGGTCAGGGTCAAAATGGGAATGAAGCGAAAGCCTGGCAGGGCGCGGACTTTCCCGATGAACTCCATGCCGCCCATGACGGGCATGTTGATATCGGTGAGGATGAGGTTGGGCTTGATTCCCGATTTCAACTTGTCGAGCGCTGCCTGGCCATGGTTGGCCGTTTCCACTTGAAAGCCGTTCATAGCCAGGCTTGTCTTGAGGCTCATCAGCATGGTGACCGAGTCATCGACGACGAGGATTGTCATGGCCATGAAAGCTCCTGACTGGCACGGACTTATCCCTCATGAGGGCCGGGGCGTTCCAGGCGCACCGGCCGGGGAGAAGGACGGACAAGGGCTTGCGCATGAAGTCGATAGTCTCGCGGAAGCCGTCGACCAGCAAGCCCAGAGCGTCACCGCCCGCCTGAACAAGCAGTACAGGTAGTTCATCGTCAGCATTTGGCCGAGGGTTAATGGAAAATCCCAGCAGGGGGGCTGCGTTTATGTCCCGAGGGCCAAAGTTACCGGGTTTCAGGCGACAGCCGCATGGTCGAAAGCGCCTGCGCCGCGTGTGGGAGGATGTCGCGGTACCTGCCCAGGCAGATGGTTCCCGGTGTCACTTGCGCTTTGCATCCTTTACGACAGCAGGGGTCACGAACTGAAGATCGGCGGCGAGGGGACAGCCGGTGCAGTGAGGCGTTCTGGCGCAGTGCGCCTTGCCCACGGCTACCGTGAGGGCGTGGAACTGATTGAAGAGGCGCGAAGAGCTGACTGAGGGATCGACGGCGAAGGCCTGGCGGGTGAGATCGACGAGAGAGTCATAGCCTGCGGGGCCGGGTGGGGGCGCGAGGAGCCGATGGCGCAAGGCGACGCGGCGGAGATACTCGTCGGCCACGGGGACGGGATGGTTGAGGGCGTAGAGCAGGATGGCGTCGGCGGTCTCAGGGCCTACGCCGGGCAGAGCGAGCAGGCGGGGACGGAGGGTGGCCGTGGGCGAGGCCGCGAACACGTCGAGCGAACTGGAGAACTCCCGGTCGAGCATGGCGACAAAAGCCTTGAGCGCGGGGGCCTTGCGGGTGTGAAAGCCGGAGGGGCGAATGAGATTCTGCAAGTCTTCGAGAGCGATGGAGCGGAGGCCATCGAGGGTGAGCGCGCCGGCCTGGCGGAGGTTGGCAAGCGAACGCTCGACGGCCTTCCAGGCGGTGTTCTGGGTGAGATAGGCGCCGAGAATGACTTCAAAGGGAGTTTCGGCCGGCCACCAGTGCTGGGGGCCGTAAGCTTGCTCAAGCAAACCGTGCATGTTGCGCAGGCGCTGCGCGGGACTGGGCCGTTGGCGGGGCTTCACGGCAGGGAATCCTCGGCAGGCGGGGATTGGAGCTGCAGCTTCCACTCGAGGATGCGGGCGCGGGCGGCGGCGGCTTCAGCCTGGGGAACATGGCCGGCGTGCTGCAGGGAGATGGAGAGCGCGGTGTGGGCGAGCGGGTCATCCGGGGTGAGGACGGTGAGCGCCATGGCGGCGGCGACGGACTGGTTGAGTTGGCCGGCGTCGCGCAGGGCGCGAATGAGGCCGTGGTGGGCTTCAATGTGCGCCGGATCGGCGGCGATGGCGGCGCGAAAGGCCTGGGCCGCTTCAGCAGGCGAGCCGCCTGCAAGCAGGTCAAGGCCACGCTGGAAGAGCGAGTCGGCGGTGGGAGGATTGGGGGTGGTCACGGCTGTGTTCAGGATAACGGTTGGAGGGGTTTTGCGACTTTGATGCGCTCCGCGACCTGCATGGCATCAGGTTTGCGCCCGTGGCGACGGGAGTTCACTTCGTTTCCTCGACGTTGTAGAGCTGGAACTCGCGAATGGCCGCGGCATCGGTGCTGGAAAGAATGTTGAGGCGGACGCGGGCGGCGGTGACGGGCGGCAAGACGTCGATCTTCTTGTGGCCGATGGCCTGGGCGGCGGCGACGGTCTTCCAGGCGGTTCCCGTCCAGACGTCGATAGAGTATTTCTGAATGCGCTGGCCGGCGTTGAGCCACTCCATGGTGAGTGCGCGGTTGAAGGTGATGGGCTTGGGGAAGTTGACTTCGAGGCTGGAGTGACGGGAGCCGGCGGGCGCGGTCCAGAAGGTATCGGGGTTGCCGTCGAGCGCGGCGGAGACTTCAGGGGAAGCCGGCGCGTGGGCGAGGGCGAGGTTGTGGGCGTAGCGGTCGCGGAGCGCTCGGCCGAATTCCTGGAGGCGGGCGACGTCGCTGTCGGGCAGGAGGCCGCGGCAGTCGGGAGCGAGGCCGAGCATCAACTGAGCGCCGCGGCCGGCGGTTTGATCGTAGGTGGTGAGCAGTTCGTTGAGGCTCTTGAGGGAGGCTTCATCGTCGGGATGCCAGAACCAGTGCTGGTTGCGCAAGGGCGTGTCGGCTTCGACAGGACGCCAGCGGAGATAGCCGTGACGGTCGATGACGTTCCAGTTTTCGTAAGGGACGCGTCCGTTTTCGGTGCCTACCCAGCGGGCGTCGCCGTATTCGAAGAGACCGGTGTCAGCGAAGACGATGGTGTTGGGCTGGTAAGTGCGCAGAGTTTCGACGATCTTTGCGAAGTTATAAACATGGCCGGCGCTGCCTGCGCCGTCGAGCCAGAATTCGACGAGGTCGCCGTAATTCGATGCGAGTTCAGATAACTCGGCCTGGTAGTATTCGTCGTAAGCCGCGGAGTTCTTGTATCTGGGTTCGTGGCGGTCCCAGGGAGAGAGATAGACGCCGAATTGGAGACCGTATTTGCGCGCGGCGCGGGCGACATCGCCGACCACATCGCCTTTGCCGCCTTTCCAGGGGCTGGACTTGACGCTGTACGCGGTTTGATCCGTTGGCCAGAGGCAGAAACCATCATGATGCTTGGCGACGAGCACAACATATTTTGCGCCGGAGTCGCGAATGGCTTTCATCCACTGCTCGGGATCGAATTGAGTGGGATTGAAGACGGAAGGGTCGGCCGTGCCGTCGCCCCATTCGCGATCGAGGAAGGTGTTGGTGGAGAAGTGGATGATGACGCCGAATTCGAGGTCCTGCCAGGCGATTTGTTGCGGAGACGGTTTGACGTCGGGGAAGCTTTGCGCCGAGGCGAGCGAGGCGATGAGGAAGAGAGTGAGCGCGGAGATTGTTGATCGATTGCGGAAAGAGTTCATTTATAACTCTCCAGTTATACTTTGCTCGTGGCAGTGTTAGTGGCGCTGAGGAAGGAACTTCCAGATTTCGGGGTCTTCTTCGCCGAGAACCCAGGAGCAGAAGCCCTGAATGCCATTTTTCTGAACGAGTTCGTAGCGGTCCTTGAAGGTGCGCAGATCGGTGAAGAAGATCCATTCGCGCATCTGGTCGCGATAGAAGTAGAAGTATGCGCTGTGGTCTTCAGCGTCCCACTGGATCTTGCCGCCGTAGGCCTCGGCGAGTTGCAGGGCGTTGGGGACGCCGATGTAGTCGGCGGTGGGGTTTGGCTTTTCGTTGCCGGTGGCGGAGTCCTTGGTGGGAGCGCCGGTGTACCAGTGGTAGCCGTAGAGGGGAATGCCGAGAGAGAGCTTTTCCTTGGGGACGGTCCGGAGGGCGTAGTTGAGATTGTCGACGGTCCAGTCCCAGCCGGCGACGGGTCCGGGCATGGTCCAGCGGGTGTGTTGATCGTAAGTCATGAGGCAGACGAGATCGACGTACTTGGCGAGGGCGGCGATGTCATAGGCACCGCGCCAATCAGTGTAGATCCACTTGGCAAACGCGCCCTGGCCGGGGTAGCCCGGTGCATTGGGCACGGTGGCAATGGTTAACTGCAGGCCGGCATTGTGCATGGCCTCCGCTGAAGTTTTGACGAGCGCCGTCAAGAGGTCGTGATCGGTCCAGTCGACGTTCTCGAAGTCAAACTGAAAGCCGGTGTAGCCGTGAAGTTTGCACTCGCGGATCATGGCTTCGTTCATGATGGCCTGAGCGGCGGGATTGGTGGCCAGCGTGTGGAAGCCCTTCTTGTTAAACATGGCCAGGATGGGCATGACGGCAACCTTGTCGTCGTGGGCCCGCTTGAGCACGGTTGGATCGGGAGCGCCGGTGACCAGGCCATTTTCGTCCAGCTGATACCAGGTGGGCACCAGCAGATCAATCTGCGAGGAGTGGGCGAGGAACGAACGGATGGAGTCGGGATTGCTGGTCAGGTAGAAGAGCGCGACCGGAGCTGCGCGCAGGCAAGGGGCAGCAGCAAGAACGAGCGAGAGCAAAAGAAGGAATCGTTTCATGGGTCTCCGATGGAGATACTGGGCGCAAGAAGAATGTACTCTTCCAGCGAGTTCAAGCGGTTGCTTTGCCTGCAAAATGGGCTTCGATTTCTTCCAGGGTCTTGCCTTTGGTTTCGGGCAGGAAGAAGGCCACGGTGATGAAGTAAACGACGGTGAAACATGCGAAGAGAAAGAACATGGACGAGTAGCCGTACTTGCTGACGAAGGGCAGAAAGATTCCGGCGAGGACGGTGGAAACGAGCTGATTGATGACCAGGGCGATGCTCATGCCGTTGGAGCGGATTCGAGTGGGCATCAGCTCCGACAAGGCGAGCCAGACGCAAACGCCGGGACCGAAGGCATAGAAGGCCATGAAGAGATAGAGGCCGAGGGCGACCAACCAGCCGTGGTTTGCGTCGGGAACCTGGCCGACAACGGCTTTTTGGATTTTGAGAGGGGCGGACCGGGCGGCGTCGAGGTCGGCGAACGGGTTTTTGAAAAACGCTTCAACCTTGTTGGCGGGCACGCAGCTTTCGCGGGTGATCTGAATGGGGACGGCGGCCGTGTCGTCAGAGCGCACAAAGCTGGTGGCGGCGGTGAAATCGCCGTAGGAGTAAATGATGGCCAGGGAGGCGCGATTGCTTTCAATTTGCCTGGCGGTGTCGCCGCTGGCGGCAAGCAGATGGCTTGCCTGCGCCTGATCGAAGCGCAGCGTGAGTTCCTGATCGGCCCCGACCATGGATTGAACCTGGCTGCGGGCATCGATGCTGAGCTTTTCGGTACGCAGAAAGAGGATGCCGACACCGATCAGGGAAATGATGATGCCACTGGTGCCAACGATGAACAGGAACCTGCGCCCCTTGCGATCCACCAGCACCATGCCGACCATGGTCATGAGGAAATTGACGATGGTGAAAATGACATAGCCCCAGTGGGCATGGAGATCGGAAAGGCCGGATTGCAGGAGAATGCCGGCGTTGTATCCGATGATGGAATTGATGCCGGTGGCGGTGTTGCAGGCGAGGATGACGAGAGCCAGCATGAAGGGGATCACGTACTTGCGCTGCAAGAGCGATTCCCGCACGCGCTTGCCTGGGGAAAGCTTCTGCTGGGCCAGGTGCACTGTCTCTTCCATCTCGCGCAACTCGAGGCCGGCTTGTTCGGCAGAGCGGGAGCGCAGCAAGGCTGCGTAGGCCTGCTCTTTCTTGCCACGGCGGAAGAGCCAGCGCGGCGACTCACTGACCATGAGGCTGCCGAGAACGAAGAGGACGCCGGGAGGAAGCGAGACCCAGAAGATGCGGCGCCACGCCTGATTCTTGAAGGCGAAGAGAGTGGCGGCGTCGGAGGCGAGAGAAACCGCCTGGACGCGGTAGCTGAAATAGATGCCGACCAGGGCCGCGGCCACAATGCCAAGGGTGAGGAGCCACTGAAAGATCGCGGTGCCCTTGCCGCGGCTGGATGCGGCCAGGCACTCGGCGAGATAGAGAGGGACGACGACGCCGATCAGGCCGCCGCTGATGCCTTGCAGGAGACGGCCGAAGAACAGAGGACCATAGCCTTGCGAGAGGGCAATCACGGGGATGCTGAGGACGAAGGAGACGCCGCTGAGGACCATCAGCGGTTTGCGGCCCATCCAGTCAGCGAGTATGCCGGCGAATAAGGTGGAGAAGACGCTGCCTAGCAGCACAGCCGCGACGATGACAGAAAGCTGCGCGGCGGTGAGGCGCGAGGTTGCTTCGAGGTAGGGCAGCGCGCCACCGATGATGCCCACGTCGATGCCGTAGAGCAGGCCACCGAGGCCGGCAACCAGGAGGAGAAAGATGTTGTAACGGTGTTTCGCGGAGGCATCTGCGGACAAGGGCGTGGAATTGATGGCTGTCATGGGCTATTTGCGTCCTCCCACTAATCGTATTGTCACTATCTCATGCGGATGGAGGGTGAAATCAAATTGATTGTCTCCGACCACCGATATTGCCGTTTGACCCCGTTCCACAGCATCCGTTTGACTTATACGATCCAGATGCAGGCATGGAATCCGGACGGTCACGGTCCGCTCCGCGCCGCCAAAGTCGAGAAAGCGCAGGATGGTCCCATTCTCATCCTCGGCAGGCTTCCATGTTTCCAGTAGGACGTTGGGATCTCTTATGTCCAAAAAGCTTTCCTGCTTGCCATCAAGGTGCTGCGAACAGTTGGCATCCGCCGGCACGCTGGACGGCTGCATTTCGTCATGAGGTTGATTCTGAGCTGAAAGAGTTACCGCCTTGTCCTGGGTTGTAACAACGTCCGTTTCCAATGGAGTAATCTCTTCCCATCCCATACGGCTCAAATCGGATGCGCTGGTCGAAGGCGCGCTGGTAATCACATAGTGAAAGCGGAAATGCCCTCCTTGACCGGCACGATAGTTCGTATCCCAATAGTTGTTCATTACATAGGAGAAGATGGTTCCGGGACGCATGCCGAATTCAACCGGCCACTCGCCGCGGTTGATATCGCCCAGCGTAACCAAGGGCGCGTCGAGGGGGAAGACGCTTGCCGATACCCCGTCCTGCTGGACTGAAACCCAGTGTTGCACGGAAAACCATTCGTGACCCGCACCTGAATACATATCTTTCGCGGGGTCGACGACACCGTTCTGGATCTCATACTGAAACTGAGGCTGGCTGACGGCAAACGGGAAAGCAAAGTAAACTGCCTCCTTGCTCTCGACCTGCTTCTTGTCGACGTCTTCAACGAATTCAATCTTCTTTTCGCGGTCGAAGAGGCGAATTTCAGACCGAATGGAAGGGGTGTTCAGATTCTCGCTTTGCATGTGCGCTACTTCTCCGTCGGGAGCGCGCGTCAGAGAGATGATCTTTCCGTTTTGCGGGGGGTGGATTGCCAGATCCGCCTTTGGGTAGACATGGCTATATTCAAGGATCGTGTTCGGAGCCTTATCGCCCCCGGTAACGTAGAGATACTCTCCAAAACGATATGGGCTATCCTGGCTTACAAGCTCACGGCGCAACTGTTTGTCGTAGATGCTGCGGACCGCGCCGGTTGCGGGATCAAGCAGCACCTTATAGTAGAGACTTTCGATTGATGAGCGTTTTTCTGCCGCAGGGATTGGCGCTGCTTTCTGCGCTTGCCGCATGAGATAGACCTTGTAACCAACCGGCGGGACCTCCTGGGCTACAAAACGAACGTGATAGAATTCGCTTCCGGCGCCGAGGATCTCGAAAGGCACCGGTTGATCGGTGGATACATCGACAATCTCCTGGCCTTTGTCCAGATCGACGAAGGCCGCTCCACTTCGTTTCCAGTTCAGGCTGTTAAAGACAATCAAGCTTCCCGGGCCGGCCGGAACAGCATCCGCCAGGTTCGCCATGCTGCGCCGGGCGACAAAGTCCACGCGGCCTGCGGCGTTCACAGCAAGCTGCTCCTTCACCGCAAGCTGATCGACAGCCTCCATGCTCGTTGGATCGGAGACGCTGTTGTAAGAGTCCCACGTGTGCTCATCCATCAGCACCATATCCGTCCACATGCGATCCAACTCGGCGGCATCTGTCTTGAGGAGAGGATTCACCAGCGATGCCAGCGTGGCAAGCTTCTCCGCCGTTTGTCCTCGTGCTTCGTTCCAACGCTCCATGGCCAGGTAGTAAGCATCGGCAGCTGCGCCGTCCTCCCAATACGGGCCGCCATCCCCGCGGATCGTGGGGATGTTATCGCCAAACTGCTTCTCGATTTCCTGGAGCGCCTCGTGAAAGCCAGAGTATTGCAAGCGCGGATACGCATAAGTGGCGTTCCATTCGTGCGCCAGCTCTGCCTGCTGAGGAAACAGGTCCGTGTTCTCTACCTGTGTGCCATAAAGGATTACGGCATTGGCATGGTAACTGGCGCCTGCGTACATTTGAAGAAAAAGCGGCAGGGTGTCGTGTCCCGCAGAGGGGATCGGAGGCAGGCCGAATAAACTCCTTGTCTGGTGGTAGTGGCGTGAGTACCACAGCAACACCCGCTTGCCGTCCGGCCCCGTCCACCACGTCGGCGAGTTCTCATTGAGACGTCCTTGCAACAATACGGGAGCGCGGTAGTTGTTGCTGGCAGCGGCCAGATAGTGCAGCCCGGCGGCCGCAAGGATGGAAGCATAGGACCAGGAGTAGGAGGGAACGTCGGTGATATTGGCGTAGTCGAATGGCGTGTTGTGTATTCTGCTGAAGTTGGCGCCTGGATACAAGGAGCGAATCAGAGTTTCCGCCGTGGGGATGCCGGTGAGCAGACTGGCGTATTGGGCGGGAACGAACAACTGTTTCTTTTGAATGGCGGCAATGGCTCGCTGCTGCTGGGCGGCGGAACGCGTCTGAAGAAATTGCTGAAGATCCCACTCTCCATCCAGACTGAAGCGAAAGTCAGGGTGCTTTGCGGTCATGTCCATCGCTTCGTCGATGGTGCGGCTCTGAATGGCTGCGACCTTGGCCTGGTAATCGGAATAGCCGACATCGACATGGATATGGGGGACGATATAGACGGTCCACTGTTTAGCGGGATCGATCAATTGCGTGTAATGTTGCTCCCGGCCATCGATCTGCACGGTCAGTTGAGCCTCGGTTCGGGGCTGAAACTCGTGAACCAGGAACTGGACCTTCTCCTCGCCGAAATCATAGTTACCATGAAGTTCGGCATGATAACTCCTTGGGGCGACGGTCAAATCTGCCTTACTTCCCGGCTCAAGCCGCCCGGAGTGGCGGATGAATGTTTCAACGCTTTCCAGCAATTCGCCGTTCTGGCGCTGGTAAAAGACAGTGGGTTCAAGTTGCGCAGAGAAGACTTCGGAAGGTGCGTTGGGCGGGACACTGTCGAGCTCAATGGCGTCGTAATTCAATCCGGCTTCGGGAACGGCTTCTTCGGCCTCTTCGACCACCTGGAACGCTATCTTGTTGGGGCCCTTATGCAGATAACTGCCACGAAATGTAAACTCAACGTCCGCGGCGGAGTATACAGGGTTGAAAGAAGAGCTTCCTGGGTCACCGTTGCTGTAGTCAAGCTTGGGATGAAGGTAAAAGATGCCGACCTTGCCATTGATGTCGGCTTTCAAAGCCGGCAGGCTGGGAGTCTCAACCAGCAAGGCAATATGGAGTCGATAGTTATCCGCCGGCGGCCCCTCGAGCGAGAAGGTGATGGATCGGGGTGCAGAAGCGATGGCCGCTTCCCCCGGCTGTTGCGCGGCGCTGAGGACGGCCGGCTGCGCAGCGAACCAATCTTTCGCAGGATCGCTTTGAGAGACGATGAAATCGACGTTCCGCACGGGGTTACCGGAGGCAAACTCGGCAGAGGAGCGATCAAACTTTCCGATCTGGAAAATCGTATTGCCGGGGTTGCCGGGCACAGATTGCGCAGAGAGCACGGACGCGGCCAGAAGAGGCCATAACAATCTGAGGATCATGCCTTTGTTACAGCTCGCACTCATCGGTGGACCTTTCCTTTGTCTATGAAGACATTGCGGATTGAAACTCGAGTCGTGGCACACTCCGCGGGCGCAACGCGACGAATTGCCGGTTTCCATCGCCTGAGTAGTTTCATACAACAAGCACCTGGATGCCGTTGGCTTTGAAACCGGCGAGGGCGTCGGAGGTGATTCCGGAATCGGTGATAAGAATGTCGATGTCGGCGACGGGGCAGATGAGGGCGGGACTTACCATGGCGATCTTACTGGAATCGGCGACCACGATGACCTGCTTGGCCTGGCGGGCCATGGCGCGAAAGACAGCGGCTTCGTCGGGCTCAATGGTGGTGGCGCCGCGCCTGACATCGACGCCGCAGGCGCCGATGAAGGCCTTGTCGAGAAAGACTCCGCTCAACATCTCCATGGCGGTGGGGCCGGTGAGAGAGAAGGCGCCCGCCCAGCGCATGGTTCCACCGGTGAGGGTGACATTCAAGGCGGCCTGGTGGTTCAACTCCATGCCGATATTTACGGCATTGGTGATGATGTTGATGCCGCTGCGGTGACGGATGCAGCGGGCGACCTGGGTGGTTGTGGTTCCGGCGGTGAAGCCCACGGTTTCATGTTCGCGGATCAACTCCGCGGCGGCCAAGCCGATACGGCGCTTCTCCTCGGCAAAGCGTCCTTCGCGCTCCTGAAAGGAAGAGTCGAAGCGGAAGGGCTCGTACTGGGTCTGGCCGGCGAGCTTGGCGCCGCCGTGAGTACGGTGGACGAGGCCACGCTGCTCAAGGCGGGTGAGGTCGCGGCGGACGCTGGCCGCGGAGGCGTCAAGCTGGGCGGCCAACTCATCGACGGAGGTGTTGCCGTGGCGCAACAGCACCTGGAGGATTCTCTTCGCGCGTTGATCTGTCTTTGTCGACATGGGAGTTCTGGAGCCAAGACGACGGTTCCCTACGCATTTTACATTCGACTCACGCCGGCTGGGATTCTTTTGTCAAGATGCGCAGAGCGCAGCCGCGGCTTAGCCGAAGCGCGCGCCGACCTGCTCGGCGGAAACGCGCTCGAGGGTGCGCACCAGGGCGCGCACGTTCTCTTCGCGCACGGAAAAGCGGCGGTATTCGCGATCGCGGAGGTCGCCCATGGCTAAACCCTGCTTGCGAAAGCGAACCGGGCTGGGGAAGGCGGTCCTGACGCTGGAATGGAACTCCGTGGCGCCGGTAGACTCAGCGATGGCGACGATATTATCGGGTGAGATGCCGCCGCCGGGCATGATGGCGATGCACCCATTGGCGGCCTGAACCATGTGGGCGATGGCGTCGATGCCGCGGGCGACGTCCGGCGCGCCGCCGGAGGTGAGGATGCGGGTTGCGCCCGTGGCAAGCACATCCTGCAGGGCCGCGGGCAGATCGGGCGTCATGTCGATGGCGCGGTGAAAGGTGACCGGCAGGGGGCGGGCAAGGTCGACCAAGTGTCGCGTGCGGGCGACATCGACGCGACCTTGCTGGTCCAAGATGCCGAGGACGATGCCGTCGGCGCCGAGACGACGCGCATGGCCGATCTCCTCCCGCATGACCTCGAATTCGAGATCGGTATAACAGAAGTCGCCGCCACGGGGGCGAATCATGACGAACAGATCGATGGTAACGCGGCGGCGGACGGAGGCGATCAATCCAGCGCCGGGGGTGATGCCGCCTTCGAGCAGATCGGAGCAGAGTTCAACGCGTTTTGCGCCACCGCGCTCAGCCGCGATCGCAGACTCCACGGAATCGATACACACTTCAAGGTCCATGTGACTGCGTCCCATTCAAAAAATCGTGGTCCCGCCGATCATCGTTGCATCCGGCCAGGGCCGCGAAGCGTGAAGGCCCGGTAAGTGCGGCTGCCGCGATGATATGCGGCAGCCCTCAAATTAGAAGGTGTACTTGGCGGAGAACTGCAGGTGGCGCTCGACCGAGCGTGTGCCTTGCAGGGAGACATTGCCGAAGTTTGTATCGCCAATGCCGGTGTCCGGATTGCCGTTGCTGACGATGTTGAAGGCGTTGAAGGCATCGAAGCGGAAACCGATGCTGTGTTCGCCGATGATGTGGAAGTCCTTGAAGGCCGACATATCCACGTTGAGGTAGCCGGGGCCGCGCACGGCGCCGTTGTGGGAGGTGCCGAAGGCGTTGTTGGCGGGCACTCCAAAGGCGCAGGTGCCATCGTCCACTCCCGCCGTCAAGCAGGGAACAGCCGAAGGATCGGTGCCGAACCAGTTCCCCAGGCTGCGGCCGCGGACATTCAGCTTGCGGTACTGGTTGACGCGGTTGGGTCCGTAGCTGTTGGAGTTGGTGGATCCGCCCAAAATGGTCTGCGGGAAGCCGGAGTAGACGATGCCGGCGGTAGAGACTTTCCAGCCGCCAATGACTTCGTCGAGCACCCGGCTGGCCGACGAGAAGTACTCCTTGCCGCGACCGACCGGCAGAGCGTATACGCCGGTGCCGGAGAAGTTGTGCTTGATGTCGTAGCCTGCCGGGCCGTCGCTGGCGCCGCTGTTGTAATAGTTCTCGAAAGCTCCGGCACTGCCATAGCCGCTTACGTTCAAGGAGTAGTTGCCGAGGCTGTTGGTCATGGCCTTGCCCCAGGTGTAGTTGGCGGTGAACTCCAGACCATGATGGAGGCGCTGGCGGAGCACCACCTGGAGCGCGTTGTAGTTCATCATGGCGCGCGACTCAGTGATCAGCAGGCCGCCGGAGCCGCCCACGCCCAGCGCGGAGTCAGATGTGGGGTCAGTGTTGGTCACGGTGGCGCCGATGTACGGGCTGTTGTAGAACGGGGCCGAGGTCTGATCGCCGTTCACTGTGTACTGATTTACGTTGCCGTAGTCTTCAATGTGCTGGCCCGTCTCACCCAGGTAGCCGGCCTGCACCGACATGGTGCGGGTGAGCGCGTATTCCAGCGTCAAGTTGAACTCCTGCACATAGGCCGGCTGGATATTCTGCGGATAGGCGGTGTAACCGTTGTTGGAACTGCTGTACTGAACGGAGGTGTCGGAGGCGGTGAAGCCCTCCTCGGCGGTGTTGGGCGTGGACACGGCTCCAGGCGTTGGGCTGGCTACCGAGAAGCCGGCCGCCTGCAGGAAGGGCGCAATGGCGGTGAGGCGCTGATTGAACGAATTGCCTTCGAAGAAGCTGGTGGCGCCGTAGCCGCCGCGCACCACAAAGCGGTCGTTCAGTTGATAGGCAAAGCCGATGTGCGGCATCCACTGCCGGTAGTTGGGCTGGTAGCAGGCCAGGTTGGCGCACAGGCCCGATCCCTGTAGACCGGAGTCGGGAAGCAGAGCGGCCGCTGGAATGTGGCCGGCATAGAGAATCTGCCCGGTGGTGAGATCGATGTTTCCGGTTCTGTCCTGCTCTTCGACCCAGGGCTCGTCGAACTCGTAACGGACGCCGAAGACCAGCGTCAGATTGGGGGACACCTTGAAGTTATCCTGCGCAAAGCCGGCCGTGCGCCATTGGCGCTGCCCGACGTTGACGCTGGACAGAGTTACGCCGCCGGATTGGACGCGGTCGAGCACAAAATCCGCGGGTCCGTAGCCGCTGGAGCCGGCGCCATTCGAGGTGAATTCGCCGGAGTAGTTCAGCGAACCGAGGTAGCCGTCGTTGTTGCCGGTGGGGTAGTTGTTCTGGTAGCGGCGGGCTTCAATACCCATGCTGATGTAGTGCCTTCCGCGCTGCCAGGTCAGGCTGTCGATGTAGCTGTAGGTGTTGTCGATTACGCCGCCATTGTAAGCCGTTGTGCCCACGTCGCTGAGGCCGTTGTTGAGGCCCTGGTTGGTAAAGCCGTTAAACCTCTGGTTGGGGAAGCTGATGCCGACCTTGGTGTTGCCCGAGGTTCCGAATTCGCCCGTTGGATCCTCAGGGTATCCTGTATTCCAGTCGGTGCGCGTAAAGCCGATACGCGCCGAGTTGACCAGTGACGTGGAAAAGGTGCGAACCCAGTTGAGGCCGGTGATCCAGGTGGGATAGAGATTGAATCCCGGAAAGCTGATGGCCAGAACCGGGGTCGATCCGTCATAGGCGTGGGAGATGGAATAGAATCCCGTAATCTTGTCCTTTGCGTGGGGGTCGTATTCGATCTTGACGTCGCCCTGGTTGTTGGCGTTAAAGCTGCGCGATGGGGCCTCGTAGTTGCTGTTCGCGATTCCATCTTTGGGGGGCAGGCATTTGCCGTTGCTGGGGGTGACAGGATTGGCGCCGCCGCAATCCGGGTAGAGTGTCGGATTGGCAAAGAGAAATTTGGCGACCGGATTTGTGATCGGAACGCCCTGGTTGTTGGTATAGGGCGCAAACGGGGTGGTGGCATTTAACGGGTCATAGAGCTGGATGGGACTCGTTCCAGTCAGCAGGACCGAGAAGTCGCCGTTACGCATGGCGTCCGGAATCAAGCTTGCCTGACCCAATCCGCCAACGTGATGGCGCGATCCCAGGTAATCGCCGAAGAAGAACAGCTTGTTGTGCAGAATGGGTCCGCCCACGGAGCCCCCGAACTGCGCCTGGGAATAGGGGTTGATGGGGGTAACTGGTGATGTCTGGCCGTTCCCGTAGGAGTTCGCGTCGAACCGGTAATCCTGCACGTAACCGTAAGCCGAACCGTGAAACCGGTTGGTTCCGCTCTTCAGCACCGCGACCACGCCGGCGCCGTTCACATTGCCGTAGTCGGTTGGAGAATCCGCCGTAATCACCTGGATCTCTTCGAGCGCTTCCGGCGCGGGACTGTAGGAGATCAGGTTGTTATACGTCTCGTTCATGTCGATGCCGTCCAGCGTGTAGTTGTTCGCCTGGGCGCGGTTGCCGTCGAAGTTGGGGGTGTCGGAGTTATAGGTGCTGCGTTCGATGCTGGTCTGACCGCCGGTTCCGTAGGTGGTCACGGCGCCGGGAACGTACAGCGTGAGGGCGGAAAAATCCAGGCCGTTGAGCGGGAAGTTGGAGATGGTGTTGGCGGTGAAGGTGCTGTCCAGGGTGGGGTCGGTGGTGTTGAGGATGGGCGCGGCGGCCGAGACGTTGACGGTCGTCGCAGAACTGCCCACTGCCAGCTTGACGTTGAAGTTCGCGGTTTGCAGGACTTCCAATGCGAATGCCGGCAGCGTCTCCGTGTTGAACCCGTCTGCCCGCACACTCAACTGATAGTGGCCGATGGGCAGAAAGTCGATGTGATAGAGGCCGGTTGAATTGGTGGTTGTGGACGTATCCACGCCGGTGTCGAGGTTATGGGTTACGACGTGAGCGCCGGAAACGACTGCGCCCGTCGGATCAGTGACTTCACCTGTTATGGAGCCATTGACGCTCTGGCCAAGGGCCATTGGGATGCACGCCATGATGGCGATCACACATCCGAAGACAAGCCTCAGGAGTCTGGTTTTCATTTGGGCCTCATTCTGTTCGTTGCGTCGGATTCATCTGTTTTCAGCGCGGTGGCCGATGGGATGGATTCCCCGCTGTCATGGTCTGGCCGTTTGAATTACCGCTCAGGGATTTCCGGGCATCCGTAGAACGGCGTACGTGGATTGAAGGCATCACCTCGGCGCCTTCCTTCCCATGCGAACCTTCCCTGGCAAACGTGGGACAAGAGAAACCGGATTCTGCTCGAAGCGCACGGGTATTCCTGGCGACCGGATTCTTGGAAGTACGACTTAGAGCCAGTCCTGCATTCGAGCAGAATAGTAGCAAAACATTGATTAAATGGTCAAGTTAATCCAAAAATAGAGAACATATGAGCGAAAATGAGAGAATAGAAGACGAATATCGAAACGAAACGCGAGGATAGTGAAGTTGGGGGAGCGGGCTCTACGCGCGCCGGTTAATTGTCGTCGGTGATCTTGCGCCAGGCACCGGAACGGGGGGCTGGTCCGGGAGCGGAGAGATTGATTTTGGTGCGGGGCAGGACGACCAGATCGACGCGGCGATTCTCTGCGCGGCCGTCGGCGGTTTCATTGCTGGCTACGGGGTGGAACTCGGCGTAGCCGGCGGCGGAGATGCGGTCGGGGGGCATGGCCTTGAGGTCGAGGAAGATGCGGGCGATGCGGGTGGCGCGGGCGGAGGAGAGTTCCCAGTTGGAGTCGAATTCGGGGGTGTGGATGGGGACGTTGTCGGTGTGGCCCTCGATGCGCAGGTCGTAGGGGGTGCGGCCCAGGGAAGCGGCGATCTGGCGCAGGGTGGGGAGAGTCTCGGGCCTGGGGGTTGCGGAGCCGGAGGCGAAGAAGCCGGCTTCGCGCAGGCTGATGACCAGCCCGTCGCGGCCCATCTTGATGGACACGGTGTGGGAGGCGACCTGGTTGGAGAGCGTCTGCTCAAGTTCGCGGCGGATATGGTCCAGGTCCTCCTTGACCCTGGCGGGAGAGAGAAGATCCTCACCCATGACGATATTTATGGGCATGAGCGCCTTTTCTGCGCCGGAGGCGTCTGCGGCGTTAGAGGGGTGGCGCGAGGCGTCGGGAAACAGGCCCAGGGAGCGGAAGGCGGAGTCGATGGAGGCGGAGATTTGCACCTGCTTTTTCTGATCGGCTTTGGCGAAGGCGTAAAGGACGACAAAAAAGCCGAACAGGAGGGTGATGAAGTCGGCGTAGGAGACCAGCCAGCGATCCTGGCTGACGCGGCTCCTGTGGACGCGGGGATTCATGCGGCGCGCTCCTTCTTGTTGCGGGTTGAGTCATCGATAAAACCACCCAGCTTGATCTCGAGCATGCGCGGGTTCATGCCCTCGAGAATGGAAATCACGCCCTCGAGCATCATCTCGCGGCGCAGGTGTTCGTCGCGGATGCGGATGCGCATCTTGCCGGCGAAGGGGAGGAAGAAGAGGTTGGCGATACCGACCCCGTAGATGGTGGCGACGAAGGCCACGGCGATGCCGCGGCCGACCTCCTGAATGTTGTCAAGATGCTGCATGACCTGAATAAGGCCGAGCACCGCGCCGAGGATGCCGATGGTGGGCGAGAAGCCGCCCGCCGACTCGAATACGGCGGGCAGCCGTTCATCGCTTTCGCAGGTGGAGTCGAGGCTGACGCGCATGATTCTGCGCAACTCGCTGGGCTCAGTGCCATCGACGGCGAGCATGAGGGATTGGCGGAGGAACGGGTCCTGGATGGTCTGCAGGTCGCTGTCGAGCGAGACGACGCCGTTGCGGCGGGCCTTGTTAGCGAAGGAGACCATGAGGCGGATAAGCTGGCCGTTGTGCTTGCGGGGCGCGGCGAAGACGCGGCCGAGGCTGCGGAAGGCGGCGATGACGGTGTTGAGGGGGAACTGCAGGAGCACCGCGCCCATGGTGCCGCCAAAGACGATGAGGGCCGCAGTGGGCTGCAGGATCTGGCTGAGGTTTCCGCCCTCGATGAGCAAGCCGGCGACAATGCCGGCGATGGCCAGGATAACTCCGCCAATGCTCGATTTATCCATGAAACGCTCCTTCAGAAACCGGGTACCGGGACGCCGGCTCTTTCTCGCTTAACGTTCGGGGTCCGGTTTGCGCAGGGGGGGCGGTGGCGCGGCGCCTGATTGGTCCGCAACGTCGAGGCTGGCGATGGAGACAACACGCTGCAGATCGCCGTAGGAGGGCAGTCGCCGGGCCACCTGTGCCAGCAGGCGCGCGCGATAGGCGAGCACCCGCTCGGTAACTTCGGCGCAGGTCTCGCGCACGATCAGCTTCTCACCGTTGATGAGGGTGAGCATGGTGTCCGGGGCAGCTTCGGCGGTCTTGATGAGATCGCTGTTGAGCACGATGGGGATGCTGTTGAGACGAGTAAGTTGGATCATCGCCCTGGGAAACTCCTTTGCGGGAGTTATCGGCGGGCTGCGGGAAAGGTTAAAGAATTAGAACAAAAGTGTTGTAAGTGTCCCCGGCGGGACAGTCGGGGTGGGGGGATAAAGTCCATAACTCCGGGGCCGAAGAAGGGACCAGATGCGACGGTTCCCGAGCTGGAAACAGCCACCCAGGGTAAGCAAAAAATGTGGGGGCGCTTTCGGGGAAGGGCCGTAAATCCACGCATCCCACAAGGAGAACCCCATGTCCCTGGGTGTCTTGAACAACCTCTCCGCCGTCTACGCGGAGAACAACCTGAACAACACCAACAACAGCCTGTCTACCGTGCTGCAGCAGTTGTCTTCCGGTTCGAAGATCAACTCCGGCGCGGACGACGCGGCAGGCCTCTCGCTGGTCAACGGCCTGCAGGCCAACCAGCAAGCCCTCACCCAATCACAAACCAACGCGACAGAGGGTGTAGGTCTGTTGCAAGTCGCCGATGGCGCCCTCTCGCAAGTGACAAGCCTGCTCAACCGGGCCGTGACGCTGGCTACCGAAGCCTCGAACGGCACCCTCAACTCGACCCAGGACCTGGCCGCAAACCAGGAGTACCAGTCGATCCTGTCGGAAGTCTCCAACATCGGCTCCACCACCACCTACAACCAGGAGCAGGTTTTCAACTCCAAGACCAACATCTACACCGGTGACTCTTCATCGCAGGGCTCGTCGGTCGACGCCCTGAACATCCGCACCCTGTCGGCCTCGAACGTGGGTGACAGCAACGGCGTGATGGCATACAGCAATGGCGCCAACAACGTATTCGTCGACCTCTCCAGCGGCGGCAAGAATGCGGCTGTGACCGACAGCCTTGGCGCGGCGACGGCCAGCACGACGATCACGGCCAACTATCTGACCGAGGGCGCGGGCGGCTCGGCAGTAAACGCCTCTGCAAACATCACCGTGGGCGCGGGCACCAGCTATGCCAACACCGCACAGGGCTTGATCCAGGCCATCAATAACTCCGGCCTGGGCCTGACTGCCACCTTTGGCACAGCGGCTCAAGCAGGCACCGCGGGCGTGACCGGCGCTGCGGCGGCTGACACCACCGGCGGTGGCGGCACCGACACCGGCATCATCATCAGCGGTCAAGGCATCGGCACCGGAACCCAGGGCGCGGGCGTTATCGGGACTCTGGAAGAGCGCGCAGGACAGGTAGGCGCCGGCACGACGAGCAACCTATCGAGCGGGACTCTCTCTATCACCGGTTCCGACGGCGCCACCCATAACATTCAACTGGGTATTGCCAACTCGACTGACACTCTGGCCAACCTGGCTGCCACGGTCAATGCCGCCAACTATGGCGTCACGGCTACCCTGAACACCTCCGGCTGGCAGAACGGGTATGTCGCCAACTCTCTGTTGACCTTCACCTCTGCAAACGCAAAGGATTCCGTGAGCTCGGCAAATCTCGTGGATGCTCACGCCGCTGGCGATCTGGTTCTGGCCAACACACCGACCGCTACCAACTCCCAGTTCACCAACCTGGTCGGCACGGTTACGAATACAGGCGGTAACCTTACTGGTGGTGTTTTAACCTTCGGTTCAAGCGCCTCCACAATCGCCCTCGGCGTTGCGCCAACCGCAACCACCTATGGCACGCAGACCTTGGCCGAGGTCGCGCAGACGATCAATGCTGGTAACTACGGTGTTACAGCTTCGACCAATTCGGCTGCAGAGGAAGTTGGGGCTACGAATTACGGTGCGGGCGATGTCCTCAACGTCTACTCGGCGAACGCATCGGATACCTTCGCCGCCACAACTGCAATCACAGGTGGCGCCGGAGTCGTTTCCTCCATCAACGTTGCCAACCAGAATCAGATTGCCCAGATTGGTGCAGCCGGCGGTACGAATGCCAGTGACGTGCTCACGGGCGGCGTTACGATCGACGGAACCACTATCACTCCAGGTACGGAGACGTGGACCGGTTTGGCTGCCGCGATCAACTCATCCAATCTCGGGGTCACGGCTTCGCTGAATACTGCTTCAGTGACAACCAGCGTATCGGGCACTTCCAGGACTTATGCTACCGGCACGCTCATGACGTTGACCTCCACCAACGCCTCCTCACAGGGTGCGATTGTTACCAATACCGTTGCCGATACGACGGCCGGCACAATCTATGAAACAGCAGACACTCAGGGAGCAAGCAGCTCAGCCTATTACAACGTGGGCGTGACCGGCGCGGTTACAGACACGACCACCACCGGTAATACCTCGAACACTGCCGTTGTTGCCGATAACAACGGCTCCAGCGGCACGGCGACCATCAGCTACGCGGATGCTGCCGGCCAGTCGCTGTCCAACACCGATCTGTCCAATGCTAACGATGCGCAGGCGGCCTTGGGCGATCTCAACACGGCCATCAGCGATGTTTCGGCGCAGGACGGCTACATCGGCGCTCAGATCAACACGCTCAACTCCGTTAGCCAGGTGCTCAGCACCCAGCAGGAGAACGTGCAGTCGGCGCAAAACGCGGTGCAGGCCACAGACTACGCGTCGGCAACCTCCAACATGTCCAAGTACGAAATCCTGAGCCAGACCGGCATCGCCGCCCTGGCTCAGGCCAACAGCATGCAGCAGGAAGTAACCAAGCTGCTGCAGTAAACCGGGGTCCCCAGCGATAGGATTTCGTCGCTGGGGTGGAGTTAACCGGCGTAAAGCCAATCAACAAAGAAGGGCGCCCGCGCGGGCGCCCTTCTTTTGCGTGAGCCGGGGGGAACTCCGGAGAGGTTCGCGGCAGCGATGAATGCCCCTTCAAGGCAATAAGAGATTTCCAATGCAGGTTTATCCCGAGTGGTACTCCGGCTGCTTGAATTCTTGCGGGAGTGTGCGATGGGCACAGTGGGATTGAGCTTCGGGTCGCCGACCAGCGGGACGGGATTCGATGTGAGCACGACGGTGTCTGAGATCGTGGCCAATCTACAAAATGTGGAGACGCCGTGGAAGACGCAGTTGACTTCATTGCAAAGCCAGGACACGGCGATCTCCAGCCTGGGCACACTGTTTTCGAAGCTTTCGAACGACATGAGTTCGCTCACCGACCTGGAAGGGATTCTGTCCGAAAAGACAGGTTCCAGTTCGGACACCAATGTGCTGACGCTGACAGCGGCCAGCAGTGCGGCGGTGGCCGGGACGCACACGGTGACGGTGACCAGTCTGGCCGAGACTTCGAGCGGCTATCTGGCTCCCATCAGCCATGCTTCCGACACCCTGTCCGGTTCCATCACGCTGCAGGTGGGCAGCAGCGGCAAAGGACAGACCATCGCGCTGAACTCATCGGACAATACGCTGGCGGGACTAGCGTCGGCCATCAACGCGTCCGGAGTGGGAATAACGGCGAGCGTGCTGACCGATTCCTCGGGTTCGCGGTTGAGTCTGGTTTCGGGCACCTCGGGCGCCGGGGGAAACATCATTGTGAGCGCGAATTCGATCGTCGACGCCAGCAACACAACCAATATAACCCCGAGTTACAGCGGCACGGCGGGGTCCGGGTCGTCGTACTCCAGCGGAGTTCTGGCTCCGATTGCCAATGCGACGAACGATGCGCTTTCCGGCTCCATCTCCATCGCGGTGGGCAGTGGCACGACCGAGAGCGTCGTTATAGGCGCCGCGCCCAGCTCTCCGGCGGTCAACACCTTTTACACCGGGAGCGGCATCAACACGCTCTCCGGGCTGGCCGGGGCCATCAACACGGCCAGCATCGGGGTTACGGCTTCGGTGGTGACCAACAGCGATGGGTCTTCGAACTTGTCGCTGGTGTCGAAGACCGCGGGGACTGCCGGGACGTTGGCCGTGACCTCCAACATTCTTGACACTACCAATTCGCTGGCCTACACCTCACCGGTGACGGGCGCGGATGCCCGAATGACGGTGGACGGCATCAACCTGACCAGTTCCTCAAACACGGTGGCCAATCTTATCCCCGGCGTGACCTTCCAGTTGCTGGCTCCCAGTGCGAATGGCGAGCAAATCCAGGTGGTGATCGGCAACGACAATACCGATGTCGAGAGCACGGTGAATCAAATGGTCTCCGACTACAACTCGCTGGTCAGCGCCATGAACACCCAGGAAGGGAACGACAGCTCGGGCAATCCCGAGCCGCTGTTCGGCTCTCCGACGCTGTCGTTGCTGCAACAGCAACTGATGAGCGGGATCAACACGCTGAACCCCAACGGCACGCTGACCTCGATTTCCACCAACGGCAATACGACGCTGTCCGGCTCCATCTCCATCACGGTGGGCAGCGGCACGGCGGAAAAAATCGTGGTCGGGGCCGGAACATCTACGGCCGGCACATTCTACACCGGCAGCGGCATCAACACGCTCTCCGGCCTGGCCAGCGCGATCGACGCGGCCAACATCGGGGTGACGGCCGCGGTGGTAACCAGCGACGGAGAGTCGACCCTGACGCTGACGTCAGAGACCGCCGGGGCCAATGGGGCGCTGACCGTAAGCTCAAGCATCGTCGCCAGCGCTCCCACGCCGCTGCGCTATTCCGACACGGGCGGTTACACCAGCACCACGGCGGACGTGGGCACGTTGGGCACGGCGGCCGGCGCGAGCGATGCGCTGACCGGCTCCATGACGATAGCGGTGGGCAGCGGCACGGCGCAGACCATCAATGTGCCGCCCGCTTCAGGCAGTTCTCCAAGCAACAACCTTTCCGGGCTGGCCGGCGCCATCAACGCGGCCGGCATCGGAGTGACGGCTCTGGTGGTAACCAACAGCACCACCGGTGCGTCAAGCCTGCAGTTAACGTCTGGAACCGTGGGTTCGGCCGGCGCGCTGAAAGTGACCTCGAACATTCTGGACACCACCGGTCTGACCAACACGACGCTGAACTACACCAACTCGTCGGACATCAACAGCCTGACCGGCATGGGGATCAGCGTCAACAATGACGGGTCGCTGACCTTCGACGCCGCCAGCCTGGATTCGGTGCTGAACTCGGACTACAGCTCCGTGGCGGGGTTCTTCCAGAACGCGAACGGCTGGGGCCAGACCTTCTCCAACATGCTGACGAATGCGGGCACAGGTTCGGCGACGGGCGTTCTGTCGCTTGCCTCAAGCTCCAACAGCAACATCGAATCCACGCTGAATGCGGACATCTCGCGGGAGAGCAGCCTGATCTCAGCGCAGCAGACGAGCCTGACCGCGGAACTGAACAGCGCCAACGAGATCATGCAGCAACTGCCCACGCAGCTGGAAGGGGTCAACGAGCTTTACTCGGCGATCACCGGCTATGACCAGAACACAAACGGCTAAGGAGTTCGAAACCGATGGGAAGTTATCAGGAACATGCGCTGGAAAGCGCTTCGGCCGTGGAGCTGGTGGTGGCGCTCTATGACGGCATCATCCGCTTTCTTTACTCTGCCAGCGCGGCGGTGGAGCGCGGAGACCAAGCGGGGCGGCGGGCCGCGGTGAAGCGGGCCCTGGACATCATCATCCACCTGCAGGCGCGGCTGCGCATGGATGTGGGGGGGCGGCCGGCCGAGGCGCTGAGCGAGTTCTACGCCACCATCTTTGCACAGATATTGCAGGCCTCGCAGTCGGCCTCGCGGCAGAAGTTCGAGCACGCGATCGACTGCGTGCGGAACGTGCGGGACGCGTGGCGGCAGGTGGCGAAAGACCCCAAGGTGAACCCCGCCCCGGCGCAGGTAATGACCATGCCCATACGCAGGCAGGGGGGCCTGGATGGCGACGAATTCAGCGCGGATGCCGTTGGCTCGAGGTGGAATGCCTGAGCGGCCTTAGCCTGCGACGGTGAGCTCTTCTTCCAGTTGCTGTTTCTGGTAGAGGCTGGCGTAGTAGCCGTCGAGGGCCAGCAACTGGTCGTGGCGGCCGAGTTCGACGATTCTGCCGTGGTCGAGGACGGCGATCTGGTCGGCGTTGCGGACGGTGGAGACGCGGTGGGAGATGAGGATGGTGGTGGAGGCGGAGGTGTAGGCGCCGAGGCCGCCGAGGATGCGCTCTTCGGTGTAGGTGTCGACGCTGGCCAGGGCGTCGTCGAGGATGAGGATGGCGGGGCGGCGGAGGAGTGCGCGGGCGATGGCGGCGCGCTGCTTCTGGCCGCCGGAGAGGGTGACGCCGCGCTCGCCGACCATAGTCTCGAAGCCCTGGGGGAACTCTTCGAATTCGAGGCGGATGTGGGCGGCTTCGGCTGCTTCGAGCATCTCCTCGGCGCTGGCTTGGGGTGCGCCGAAGGAAAGGTTTTCGCGGATGGTGTCGCTGAAGAGGAAGGTCTCCTGGGGCACCATGCCGATGTTGCGGCGCAGCACCGCGAGCGGATAGTCGCGCACGGGGCGGCCGTCGATGAGCAGCGCGCCGTGGGGGGCCTCAAAGAGGCGCGAGAGCAGGTTGACGAGGGTGGATTTGCCGGAGCCGGTGGGGCCGACGATGGCCAGGCTTGATCCGGCGGGGATATTGAGGGAGATGTCGCGGAGCACTTCTGTTTCGCCGTAGCGGAAGTTGAGGTGACGGAATTCGATGGCGCCCTGGAGGATGGCGTCGGGGGGAATGGCGGGATCGGCGGCGGCGTCGTCGATGGCGGGCTCGGCTTTGAGCAGTTCGTCGATGCGCTGGACGGAGGCCGTGCCGCGCTGGAAGAGATTGATCACCCAGCCGACGGCGATGATGGGCCAGATGAGCAGAATCATGTAGGTGTTGAACTCGACAAAATCGCCGACCGAGATGCGATGGGCGATGACCAGGTGGCCGCCGGCAAGCAGAGTGATGACCATGGAGATGCCGAGGATGAACTCGAGCGTGGGCCAGAGCATGCCCATGAGCTGAACCAGGCGAAGGGATCGGGAGATGTACTGGCGATTGAGTTTTTCGAAGAGGCCGATCTGGGAGTCTTCGCGGGCAAAGGCGCGGATGAGGCGGGCGCCGGAGTAGTTTTCCTGGGCCTGGGAGGAGATGGCGGAGAAGCTGGCCTGGATGCGTTCGAAGCGGTCGTGAATCCTGTGGCCGAGGTACTGGACCAGGATGCTGGCGAGCGGCATGGGCGCGAGAGCCACGAGGGTGAGCCAGGGGCTGAGGTGGAGCAGGAAATACAAGGCGAATACGGTGAAGAAGACCGTGTTGGCGCTGTACATGAGAGCCGGACCGAGCAACATGCGCACGGCATTGAGGTCGTTGGTCATGCGGGCCATAATGTCGCCGGTGCGGTAACGCTGATAGAAGCCGGAGTCCTGCTTCTCGAGATGGCGGAAGAGGTCGTTGCGGATGTCGAATTCAATCTCCCGCGAAATGCCGATGAGAATCCAGCGCTGGGCGTAGAGGAAGACGCCTTTGGCGAGAGAAATAACGACCAACAGGCCTGCGAAGATGAGAATCGTTTCGCGGGTGGCCTGCTTTTTTTGCATTTCGTCGACGGCCATTCCCAGGATTCTGGGAAACTGGACCGCCGCCGCATTGGTGGCGATGCAGGAGAGGCTGCCCCACAGGTATCCCCAGCGATAGCGGCGCATGTAACCGAAGAGGGGGCGGAGATCGCGGAGCATGGTTGCGGGGTCCTCTTATGGGCAGTCCTTCTTCATGGTACATGCTGAATTTGCGGAATTCCCGGCGCGTAGAACCTCTCAAGATGCACCGGGGCTTCAACGGCTGCGATGCACCTGGAGCGGCGGGTGAATTGGGCGAGTTGAAGCCCCTGTTTTCGACTGACCTTTCGCGAAAGGCGACGGACGCGGCTCAGCCTGCCGCTATGCCAGATCAACTTTCAGCGTGATGCCCACGTCGGAGATTTTGTTCGGGGGCATCTCGACCCTCAATGAGGATTCGTCCTGCTTCCACTTGAGTTCGCTCTTCGATCCGAGCAGTTCCACATTGCGAATTTTGCCCGGATTCTGCGGGCTGTTGAGGCCGAGCGCGTCGATAACTGCCGACTTATCGGGCCAACCCATGACGAAGGCATAGAGAGTATTGCCCTTGATGGTGAAGCGAACATCCTCGGCGGTGAGATCTTTCTGCTTGTCCTCGTTGAAGTTGCCAGCTTCGATCTTGACCTTTGTGGACGGGCCTTCGCCGTAGATCTTCCAGGGACGCGAACTGTAGATGCCTTCGCTGTTGACGGCCATCCACGCGGTGATGCCTGCGAGCACACTCATTTCCTCGAAGTCCAGCTCGCCGGAGTTGGGCAGCGGGAAGTTCAACAGCAGGTTGCCGTTTTTGCTGACGATATCGGTGAGCAGGTCGATCACTTTCTTGGCCGTCTTATATTTTTCTCCGCGCTTGTAATGCCATTGACCGATGCAGGTATCGGTCTGCCAGGGGTTGGCGGCGATGCCGTCGGAGACGCCGCGCTCGTGGTCAAGAAGGCACGTCCCGACGGCGCAATCCGTTGCCTCCTTGCTGGTATAAACCGCCTCGGTGAGGCCGCCGTGCAACTGGGCGCTGACGTTGTAGAGGTGCGAGACCATCTTCAGGCCGTAGTCCTCGAAGGGAAGGTGACCGTCGGTGTAAAGAAGGTCGGGCTGGTACTTGTCGATGAGATCGGTCATGCGGTCGAGGTAATGACGGCGCCAGGAATCGGGAATGCCGTCGTCGTTCCAATCGAGTTTGTCGATGAACTTCGCGCAACCGGCATCGTGATAGAGGTCGGCGTACTGCGGGTCGGCGCCGTCATAGGGAACGCCGGCCAGGGGCCCGGTCTTGTCGGCGCCGTGGCTGACGGCCCACCACTTGTAACTGATCCAAAGGTGCTCGCTGACGCCGAAGCGCAATCCGTGCTTGCGGGCCGCGCTCTGCCAGATGCCTACAACATCCTTCTTAGGTCCCATGTTGACGGCATTCCAGCGCGTGTACTTCGAGTCCCAAAGGTCGAAGTTATCGTGGTGGACGCCCATGCTGACGAAGTACTTTGCGCCGGCCTTCTTGTAGAGGCCCATGAGGTGTTCGGGGTCCCACTTGGCGGCCTTCCAGTTATCGACCAGGTCCTTGTAGCCGACCTTGGAGGGATGGCCGTAGGTTTCCACATGGTACCGGTATTGGTCCGATCCCTGCATGTACATATTGCGGGCGTACCAATCGCCGTCTTCAATGGCCGACTGCGGGCCCCAGTGCGCCCAAATGCCGAACTTTGCGTCGCGATACCAGTCCGGAATCCGGTAGCTTTGCAGAGACTGCCTAGTGGGCAGGAAGTTACCGCCCTGCGCCGCCTGGGCTCTTGTGAACCTTGAGAGAGCGAGAGCGGAGCATGCGCCGCCCATCCATTGGAGTAACTCACGCCTGTTCAATGCCATTCGAGGATCCTTTCTTTAACTGTGCCGCTTGCTTCAGGCATCAGGAATGCCGTGTTGCCGTTTTTTTGAAAGTCTTTCCTGCCTATCGCGAATCCGCCACCAGAATCGCCTGGCGGACCCGCTGTTCCGCGCCGGCGTTCCAGTAACCGCAGTCGAGTTCGAAGAAGACCGAGGTGTAGGGAATGGTCGTATCCGTCTTGACGATGAGAATGCGGTAGACCTGGGCGGATTGGTCGAGCTTGTGAATGATCTGCTCGTGCGGAATGCGGTTTACGTGGAAGCCATACAGCACGGCATCCAGTTGTTGCCGGTACTCGGCGATGCCGGGCGCGTCGTTCTCCTCGACAAAGGCAAGCTCCGAGTCCACAAAGACGTTTGCCCGGAGGTGCCGGGAGGCGGTAATCGCGCCAAGGACCGTGCGCACCGCATGAATCTGATCCGCATCCGCGACAATGGTTTCGATTCCGGGCCGGCATTGGGCCGGATAGGCCGAGTCGGCTACCACGACCCAGTTGCGATGCCCATAGAGCGGCAGAAGAGCGCTGAGTTGGCGCTCCCAATTGGTCATTGGTTCGGAACCACGTTTCCACATCATCGGGTCTTCTCCTGGCTGATAAGAGGCGGCGGTAAAACGTCAACGTCCCATTGCATTGCCCCTTGTTGCAGTTCTAAATCAACTCTTCATCGGCGCAGACGGCGACTTTGCCGCACTTGCCGGAGGCCATAAGCGCATAGGCGTCGGCGGCGCGGTCGAGCGGGAACCTGTGGGTGATGATGTCGGCTGGATGAAGGTTCCAGCGGACCAGGCGCTCGACCAACTCCTCCATCAACCAAGTCGACGTGACCCACGATCCGTAAAGTGTCTTCTGATCGTGAATGAGGTCGGCAGATGGATTGAATTCGACTGTGCCGCCTTCGCCGAGGAAGACGATCTTTCCCCACTTGCGGGTGGCGCGTATGGCGGTGGCGCGGGCGGCGTGGTGAGCCGAGCAATCAACCGCGCGCTCGACGCCCAAGCCGCCGGTGAGTTCTCTGACTTGCTGGACATTGTCGGGCCCCGAGGCCAGGACCGCGTCGCAGAGACCGAGGTCGATGGCGATCTTCATGCGCTCGGGGATCACATCGATGCCGATGATCTTGTTGGCGCCGAGCTTGCGGCAGAGCGCGCCGGTGGCGAGGCCGACGGGCCCCAGGCCGGTGATGAGCACGGCGTGATTTCCATCGATGGCGATTTTTGCGAGGCCCTCATAGACGGTGCCGAATCCGCAGGCTACCTGCGCGCCATCGGCAAAGGAAAGCTCGGCGGGGAGGGCGATGAGATCCTTCTCTTCGGCGATCATGTATTCGGCCATGCCGCCGTCGCGCTGCCAACCGTAGGCGCGGCGATACTTCTGGCTGGTGCAGGAGATCATGTAGCCGCGGCGGCAATCGTTGCAGACTCCGCAGCCGGAGATGTGGTAAACGATGACGCGATCGCCGGCGAGGAAGCGGCGGCAGCCTTCGCCGGCGGCGACGATCTGGCCGCAAGGCTCGTGGCCGGCAATGACTCCCTGATAGCCTTCAGGGCCTTTGCCGAGGTGCTCGTGATAGATGCAGCGAATGTCCGAGCCGCAGATGGTGGAGGCCTTGATGCGAAGGAGAACTTCTCCATGGCCCGGGGACGGCACGGGCACGGTGCGCAGTTCGACGGTCGAGTTTCCGGGCAGGAACGCGGCGGTCATGGTTTCGTTCATTTTTCTGCTCCAGCCATTTGAATTGCATATTCGTCCGGTTGAGTGGACGGTGTGCCATCGCCTTGTTACGGCGGCGTAATTTCTCCGTGGATGTCCCAGAGGCTTTCCCAGGTCTGGCCGTCCTTCCACAGGAAGACCTGGCCTTTGACCAGGCGGCAGTTGCGGTCGATGGCGGCGATCTGGCGCATTTCTTCTTCAGTGAGCGGATCGCCGGCCGCGGCCTGTAGATTGGCAAGGTAATTGCGCGGGTTGACGGAAAACGGAATGGGCGTCTGGCCGCGCTGGACGGCCCACTTGATGCAGACTACCGCGGGATGGACCCCATGGCTCCGGGCAATCGTGACGATGACCGGATCTTCGGTGGGCGCGGTGTCTTCNNTCGTTGACTGCCGGCTTGATGCGAGCGTCGCGCAGCACCAGCTTGAGCTTGGGGATGGTCATGTTGGAGGCGCCGATGTGCCGCACCAGGCCCCGATCCACGAGATCTTCCATCCTGCGCCACGTTTTCATATAGCTCTCGTGGATGTAGGGTTTGGCGTCTGGACTGCGGGAGGTGACGTCGCAGCCCGGCGGATGGAAGTTTGGAAAAGGCCAGTGGACCAGGTAAAGGTCGAGGTATTCAAGGCGCAGGTCGGCGAGCGACTGGCGGCAGGAGGCGATCACATCGTTCTCGCCGTGCTTGTCGTTCCACAGCTTGGAGGTGATCCAGAGTTCCTCGCGCCTGACGCCGCCCTGAATGATTTCCTGGAGCGAAGCTCCGACTTCGGCTTCGTTTTCATAGACCGAGGCGCAATCGAAGTGGCGGTAGCCGACCGCGGCAGCACCTTTGACGGCTTCGGCAACCTGGGCGGAGGTGACGTGATCGGACCCAAAGGTGCCCAGGCCGACGGCCGGCATGGTGGCGCCGGTGTACAACTTTCTTTGCGGAATCGCTGCTGGATCGACGGAGGCTGGCTGGATCTGGCCTTCTTTGCTCATTCCGGCTCCCTGACGACAGAAAGTTATCGCTAACTACGCCCAGCAAATCATACACCAATATGAGCCGGTTCAGGTTGGGGTTTTGAGCAGCAGATAGCCGCCGGTGAGGCCGAAGAGAATATCCGGGGACCAGGCAGCGAGGGCGGCGGGCAGATAGTTGACGTTGCCCATGGACTCAAACAGGGCGTTGACCACAAAGTAGGTGAGCGACACGAAGATGGCCACGGCGATGCCGGTGAGGGAGCCGCGGCGGCCCATGGAGAGCGCAAAGGGAATGGCCAGCACGGCCATGACGATGGCGATGAGCGGGTAGGCGAGCTTGTGCCACAGGGCGACGCGCAGCTTCATGGTGTCAAAGCCGCTCTGGCGCAGGTCGCCGATGTAGCGGTCGAGCTGACCGAAGTTCATCTCCTGCGATTGCAGACTTTCCTTCTTGAAATAGCCAGGGTCTTCATGGATTTCAGAGAAGGAGGTTTGCTTGAATTCGCGAAAATCGGTGGGGTGGCCGCCTTCGATGTCGCGCTGCCAGCCATTCTGGAAGCTCCAGGAGCCGGTAGCGGAGTCCCAGACGGTTTTGGCGGCAAAGATGCGCCGCGAGAGCGCGAAGGTAGAGAGATCGAACTCGAAGACCGAGAGGTTGGCGAATTCGTTGCGGTCGGGATCGAAGAACTGGTAGTAGAAGATGCGTCCGGGTTCGCCAGGCCGGGGCTGGCCGAAGATCCAATTGTTCTCGGGGTGCAGGACGGTCTGGGGCGGTTTGCCTTTGATGATGTTGCGGAGAGCCTCCTGTTTGCGATTGGCCTGGGGCAGATAGAACTGGTCGAAGAGAAAGAGGGTGACGGCGAGAAGGGCGGAGATGGAGATGATGGGAACCACCAGCCTGTAAAGGCTTATGCCTGTAGCCTTCATGGCGATGATTTCGCTGTTGCGGTTGAGCACGCCGAAGGTGACCAGCACGGCGATGAGCACGGCCAGGGGAGCGATCTGGTAAAGCATACTGGGGGTGAGGTTGACGAGGTAGGCGCCGACTGTGAGGAGAGCAATGTGGTTGCGCAGGATGTCGGCCAGCAGATCGAAGACGGTGAAGACCAGCATGAGCAGAACGAAGCCCAGCAGCACCACGGCGAACATATTGAGGAACTCAAGCACCACGTATTGGTCGAGGATGCGGGGAAAGACGCCGTGGGATGCGGCGCGCTGGGGGCGCGGTTGAAACCTGCCGAGGAGACCGCCCAGGGATGCGGTGCTGGGCCTGGCCGCGGCGGCAGGATTGAGTTTTTGGAAACGCGAGGTCCAACTGGCGACGGCATTGAGGACGCGGCCGCCGCTGGCCATTTGCCAGAGGAGAAAGAGGCCGCCGACGGCGAAAAGGATGTTGGCCGACCAAACGGCGAGGAAGGCGGAAATCCAGTTTTGACGGCCCAGGGCGATGCCGATGAGGGAGAGCGAGTAATAGAGGATGACCAGCAGGATGGTAAAGACCCAGGCGGAGCTCTTTCCGCCGCGGCGGGAGGTGACGCCGAGCGGAACGGCCACCAGCATGAGCACGAGGCAGGCCGCCGGATAGGCGAAGCGTTTGTTCAATTCGATGAGGAAGCGCTTGCCGTCGGGGCCGTGGGTGCGGAGGCGCAGTTCGCTCAAGGGGAGGGCGTAGATGACGGTGTCGAGGCGTCCCAGATGGCCTTCGTTCTGCTGGCTCTGGGCGAAGGGCATATCGTCGATGGCAAATGTGGAGATGTTGGATTGTTGCGGCTGGCCGGCGACCGTTTCGTCCACGGTTCCATTGCGCAGCCGCATGAGCAGTTCCTGGGAGGAGTCGCTGACGACGGTGGCGGAGGCGGCGGTGGTGATCTTGGGAGTGAAGGTGTCAGTGACATCGGCCATGAAGACCTGGCGCCAGTTGGCGGCGCCCGTTCCTGAGCGCACGTCCTGCACGTAGAGGACGGTATTGCGAAAGTTTTCGTAAAACACGCCGCGCTGAATCTCGTAGGAGGCCTGCGAGGCAAGTGCCTTGTCCAGATTGAGGATGCCCTGATTGGCGCGGGGAGCTACATAGAGGGAGTTGACCAGGCCCAGGAGCGTGCCGACGATGGCGACGATGGCGGAGACGCGGACAAAGTAGCCGATGCCGAGGCCTGAGGCGCGCATGGCGACGATCTCGCTGTCGGCGGCCAGGCGGCTGAGGCCCAGCAACACGCCCACCAGAACGGCCATGGGAATGGTGACCATGAAGAAGTTGGGCAGCATGAAGAGGACGATTTCCATCACGGTGGTGAAGGTGGAGCTGTTGCGGACCACCATATCGAGGATGTGGGGCAGCTCGCGCATGAAGAGAATGAAGGTGAAGAGCGCGCAACCGATAAGGGTGTGGGAGAGAATCTCGCCGAGGATGTAACGGGTGAGGATGCGCACAGACTGGCTCCAGGGGTAGTTTAGCTTGCCTGAGCGTTTTTTGCGGCGGAGGGCTTCCAGCGGCGAAGGCGCAGGCTGTTGGCGAGGACGCAGACGGAGCTGAGAGCCATGGCGGCGGCGGCCAGCCAGGGAGTGAGCAGCAGGTGGAAGGCGGGATAAAGCAAGCCGGCGGCCAGGGGAATGCCGAGGAGATTGTAAGCAGCGGCCCAGGCCAGGTTCTGGCGCATGACGCGGAGAGTGGAGCGGGCCAGACGGAGGGCGGCGGGAATGGCGGCGGGTTGGGCACGCAGGAGCAGGACGTCGCCGGCTTCCTGGGCGAGGTCGGCGCCGCTACCCATGGCGATGCCGGCGTCGGCCTGGGCCAGAGCGGCGGCGTCGTTGATGCCGTCGCCCACCATGGCCACGCGCAGGCCGGTCTTTTGCAGGGCGCGAATGCGAGCCAGCTTGGCGGCGGGGTCGAGACCGGCTACGACCTCGGCAATTCCGGCCTGGCGGGCGATGGGCGCGGCAGCGGCGGCGGAATCGCCGGTGAGCATGAGGATGCGGAGGCCGTCGTGGCGGAGCGCGGCGATGGCGGCGGCGGCATCGGGACGGAGGGCGTCGCGGGCGTCGAAATAGCCAACGGGAACGTTGTCGAGAGCCATCCACAGGCGGGTGACGCCGGGATCCGGCTCGCTGACTGGCCTGGGTAATGGGATGGAGAATTCCTGGAAGAGGGCTTCGTTGCCGAGCAGGCATTGGCGGCCTTCAACCGTGGCGGTGAGGCCGCGGCCGGGGAGGATTTGCAGGTTCTGGGCGGGTTGCCAGACGAGGCCAAGAGAGCGCGCGTGGTCCACGACGGCGTGGGCGAGGGGATGGTTGGATCGCTCCTCGGCGGCGGCGGCGATGCGGAGCAGGTCGCTTTCCGCGTTGCCGGCGAGGGGGTACACGGCTGCGAGCACCGGGCGGCCCACGGTGAGGGTCCCGGTTTTGTCGAGGACGACGGCGTCGAGATGGGCGAGGCGTTCGAGAGCTTCACCGCCTTTGAAGAGGATTCCGAGTTGCGCACCGCGGCCGACGGCGACGGTGAGGGCGGCGGGCACGGCCATTCCCATGGCGCAGGGACAGGCGACGACCAGGACGGCGACGGTGTTGGCGAGGGCCAGCGGGAGCGAGTGAGCGGCGAGGAGCCAGACGGAAAAGGTGATGGCGGCGAGAGCCAGCACGATGGGGACAAAGACGGAGCTGGCGCGGTCGGCCAGCCGCTCCATGGGAGCGCGCGAGGACTGCGCCTGCTGAACCATGCGGGTGATCTGCGCCAGCACCGTGGCCTCGCCGAGGGATTGCGCGCGGCAGACGACGGCGCCGTCGTAGTTGAGCGAGCCGGCGAGAACGCGGCCGCCGGGTTCGCGGGGCTGGGGGGTCGGTTCGCCGGTGAGCATCGATTCGTCCACGGAGGTGCGGCCTTCGAGGATGGTTGCGTCGACGGGAAAGCGTTCGCCGGGGAGGACGAGGATGCTGTCGCCGGGTTGAACTTCGGCGAGGGGGACAACGGCCTGAACGCCGTCGAGGATGCGGCGTGCGGTAACGGGACGCAGGCGGGAGAGCGAGTCGAGGGCGGCCAGGGCGCGGCGTTTGGCGCGNNGGGGCGGATGGTGGCATAGGCGGACCAGGCAAAGGCCACGCTGGTTCCCAGGCTGACCAGGGTGTTCATGTTGGTTGATCCGTGGCGGAGGGCGCGGAGGGCGTTCGAATAGATGCCGCGCCCGGCCCAGGCCAGGAGAATTGCGGTGAGAACGAGCAGAAACCAGCGCAGAAGGTCAGGCGGCAGCGCATAGAGCCAGGGGAAAACGCGCATGAGAGCGTGATCGAGCGAGCCCATTGCTTCTCCGGAAGGCGGGAGTCCGAGGGGCATCGCCAGGAGCATGGCGGCGGCGCCGGCGGCGAGAGTTACCCAGGCTTTACGAGCGGCTTCAGCGGTGAGCGCGTCGGACGGGGCTGCAGAGGAGGAAGCGTCGGGGCGGGGAAGCACGGCGTCGTAGCCGGCGGAGCGAATGGCTTCGACGAGCGCCTCGGGGGCGGCGACGGCGGGATCGAAGACTATGCTGGCGCGATTGGCGATGAGATCGACGTGGGCGGATTGGACTCCGGGGGTGGAGCGGAGAGCGTCTTCGACATGATGCTGGCAGGAAGCGCAGGTCATGCCCAGCACCGGGAGGGTGAGCGATTCCGTTGCGGACGCGGCCACCTATTGTTCCAGTCGCGCGGGGTAGCCGGCCTTGGCCAGTGCGGCGACAGCAAGATCGACGGGCGGAGGATTTTGGGTGGAGCTCAGACGGGCTGCCCCAAGACGCACCTCCTGGACCTCAAGCCCATCGGCCGAGGCCAGAGCCTGACTGACGCGGCGGATACAGGAGCCGCAGTGCATGTTGTCGATACGCAGCGTGAATTCCGACATTGGGTACTCCGGTAGTCTTCGATGATAGCGCGAAGAAAAAGTTGCAATGGGAGCCGGGATGGGACTGGGCGAGAGAACAGCCGGGGAGCAGAGGGTTGCGCGGACGGGCGGCAAGAGCACTATGGTAAAGAGGGTTTGGATGGGAGTGGAGGAGAAATGCACCGAGAGTTTCCCGAGGCGCCGCGGGTGGCGGTGGGCGCGGTGGTGGTTGATGAAGGCCGGGTGCTGCTGGTGCGGCGTGGAAGCGAGCCGCTGAAGGGGCATTGGTCGCTGCCGGGCGGGCTGCTGGAAGTGGGCGAGGCGCTCAGCGCCGGCGTGGTACGCGAGGTGAGAGAAGAGACCGGGCTGACGGTGGAGCCGGTGGAGCTGATTGAGCTGCTGGACCGGATTCATCGGGAGGGGGAGCGCGTTCGGTACCATTATGTGATTGCGGATTACCTGTGCCGCGTGGCGGGCGGAGCATTGAAGGCGGCCTCGGATGCGGACGCGGTCAGATGGGTGCAGCGGGCGGAGTGGAATAGCCATCCGCCGCGGCGGACGCTGCGCCTGGACCCGGTGACGGTGCGGGTGATCGAGTCCGGCTGGCAGAGGGCGCGGGCGATCGAACAGAAGGGGGAGGGCCGGTGAGGTTGTTCAAGAGGCTGCTCTGGATTGCGGGATTGCTGGTGGTGGTTGGCGGGGTTGGTTTCCTGGTGCGGCCGGTGAGCTATTTCAACGAATGGATGTATTTGGGGGAGTGTCTGTCAGGGGTTGAGAGCCGCTCGGTTACGGTTGCGGGCCATCGCGTCCATTACAACGCGGAGGGGCCGGCTGAAGGGCCTGTGGTAGTGCTGGTGCATGGACTGGGCGGGCGCGGCGAAGATTGGCACGGCCTGGCGCCCTATCTGGCCAAGGCGGGTTTCCGCGTTTATATGCCCGATTTGCCTGGTTACGGGCGCAGCGAAAAGCCGGCGGACTTCTCCTATTCGGTGCCCGATGAAGCGGCGGTGGTGCTGGGCTTTCTGGATGCGCTGGGATTGAAGCAGGTGGATCTGGGCGGGTGGTCGATGGGCGGCTGGATCGCGCAGCGGATCGGCAGCGAGCATCCGGAGCGGGTGCGGCGGCTGATTCTGTTTGACTCGGCGGGGATTTACGAGACGCCCAAATGGGATACGAGGCTGTTTACGCCCAGCACGCCGGCCGACCTGGATCAACTGGACGCGCTGCTGATGCCGAATCCGCCGAAGGTTCCGGGGTTCATTGCGCGGGATATTCTGCGGATTTCGAAGAAAAACGCCTGGGTGATTCACCGCACGCTTGACAGGGCATTGACCGGGCGCGACACGACCGACAGCCTTCTGCCGGGGCTGAAGATGCCGGTGCTGATTGTGTGGGGCGCGGAGGATAAGATAACGCCGCTCAGCCAGGGCGAGAAGATTCACCAACTGGTAACTCAGTCGCAACTGGAGGTGTTTGCCGGCTGCGGACACCTGGCGCCCGGACAGTGCGCGGCACAGATCGGGCCGAGGGTGGTGGAGTTTGAGAAGCAGTAGGTTTGCGCCAAGCTGGACATTGACAGATTCGGAGCTTGAACGAAGACGGAAGCTCAGTGGAAGGTAAAGGGCCGCAGGCGGGCGGCCCTTGGGATGGAATCGACTGGATGGAGGATGCGGGAGCGGGTTATTGCTTGACCAGCTCGACGCGGCGGTTGAGGGTGCGGCCGTCCTCAGTCTCATTGGAGGCGATGGGCGCATAGGGGCCGTCGCCGTAGGGCTGGAGCCGGGCGGCAGGAATGCCAAACTGTGTGGTGAGCGCCTGCACAACCGCAGCCGCGCGCCGCTTGGATAGGTCGATGTTGGCGGCCAGCGCGCCGACATTGTCAGTATGCCCGACGACATAGACCTTGAGCGTGGGATTCTGCTTGAGCAGCTTGGCGACTTCCTGCAGGGCGGGCGCGGACTCAGGCTTGACGTCGGCCTTGCCGGTATCGAAGAGGATGCCGTTGACCACAACATGGCCCGTGCCGGCGAGGCCGCTGTCGAGCGCGGCTGCGTTGGCAACCACATCCTGCGTCAACGCAGTCTCGGTGACGATGACCTCTTCGTACCTCAAGCTCACGCTTACTCCCACGTATATCCAGGTTTTGCCAAGATGCACGTAGAAGTCGCCATAATCTCCGGAGTCGTAATCGAAGGTGTATCCCGCGGTTTTGATCGCGGTTTTGAGGTTGCGCAGCACCTGAGCCTTGGACGCGGTCGAGGGATATCTGTAGTTGATGTCGAGGAACTTGCCTTCGATCTTTTTTGCAGGTTTTCCGGGCCCCATCTCGAAGCTATAGGTGTCGTCTGCAGCTTCTTTGCAACTGGTGATGAAGCTGCCAGGAAAGCGGGTGATCAACGGCGAGTCCTTGCAGCCTTTGGCGTCCTGGGTTTGCGCAAGGCAGAGGTGGGCCGCGAGCGGCAGGGCAAGGCAGAGCAGCAAAACTCGGATGGTTTTCATTATTCCTCCTGTTTTGGGGCGGTCAGCAACTTGAGTCAATGCTGTTTGTTGAATTTCAGGTTCATGTCGGCGTTGGGGTTGCAGGTGAGGCCCTTCCAGCGGTAGTCGATCTGAGAATCGGAATGGGGGACTTTTCCGTTGCGCGTCATGTCGATAGATCCCTTGCCGATCATGTGGGTCATTCCATCGAAGACAATGTTGACCTTGCCCTTGATCTGAAAGACCTTCATTTGGCAGTCCATGGCGTAACTTGCGCCGACTAAAGAAACGGCGAGTTGCGTAATGGAGCAGGAGGGGTTCTGCGTGAGGGCCTTGGTCCACATTTCGTCATTCAAACAGTAGAGGAGATCGGTGGGCTTGTCATTCGATCCGGCGACCGAAGTGGTGGCGACCCATTCGCCGGAACGCAAGGGGAATTTCTGTTGCGCCGAAGAGACGGCGGTTGCCATGAGGACAATACCGCCCGGTACTGCCCATTTGAGGAAAGTCATCTCTACCCTTCCTTTTTGGTCAGGTATGGGATTGAGGCTGCCGGTTCCAGGGCTCTCCTGTCAACGGAAAAAATGACAACCGCCGCGCTGGGACCAAAAAGTCAGGGAGTGAGCTATACGCCGATGACGGCGCAGAGCTCCCTGACGGCTTCGGCGCTCTTTTTGAGGGCGGCGTCCTCTTCGGGGGTGAGCTTGATCTCGATGATCTTTTCCAGGCCGGCGGCGCCGAGCTTGCAGGGAACGCCGATGAAGTAGCCGTCGATGCCGTACTCACCTTCGAGGTAAGCGGCGCAGGGCAGGATTTTCTTCTTGTCCTTGAGGATGGCCTCNNCCGCCGTCGCGGGTGCGCTGGACGAGGGCTTCGAGACGGTCGGGGGCGATCAGCTCGGTGATGGGGATGCCCGCGACGGTGGAGTAGCGAGGGAGCGGGACCATGGTGTCGCCGTGGCCGCCAAGGACGAAGGCGGTAACGTTTTCAACGCTGACGTCGAGTTCGGCGGCGATGAAGGCGCGGAAGCGGGCGGAGTCGAGGACGCCGGCCATGCCGATGACGCGCTCGCGGTTGAAGCCCGCCTGGCGATAGGCGGTCTGGGCCATGGCGTCGAGGGGGTTGGAAACGATGATGAGGATGGACTCGGGGGATTGCGCGACCACCTTGGCGACCACATCGGACATGATCTTGAAGTTGGTGTGGAGCAGGTCGTCGCGGCTCATGCCGGGCTTGCGGGGAATGCCCGCGGTGATGACGACAACGTCGGAGTTGGCGGTATCGGCGTAGTCGTTGGAGCCGGTGACACTGACGTCGCGCTTCTCGATGGGCATGGCCTGGAGCAGGTCGAGCGCCTTGCCCTGGGGGATGCCTTCGACCACGTCGATGAGGACGACATCGGCGAGTTCCTTGGCTGCGATCCAATGCGCGGCCGTTGCGCCCACATTGCCGGCGCCTACGATGCTGACTTTCTTGCGCATTTCCATTCTCCTTGGCCAGCTAACAGCCAACAGCCGACAGCTGACGGTTGATTGTGCTGAGTATTAGGTGTTTTCGGTTGGCTTTCCGTTGTTCACTTTTTGTCATAACTGTTAGCTGTCAGCTGTCAGCTTACATGTTGCCGATGATTCGCGTCGCGAACTCGCTGGTGCCGACCTTGGTGGCGCCGGCGGTCTGGCGTTCGAAGTCATATGTGAGGAACTTTTGCAGGATGGTCTTTTCGAGCGATTGTTCGATGAGTTTGGCAGCTTCCTTCCAGCCGATGAAGTCGAGCAGCATGACGCCCGAGAGGATGACGGAGCCGGGATTGATCATGTCCTTGTCGGCGTACTTGGGAGCGGTGCCGTGGGTGGCTTCAAAGACGGCGAAACCGTCGCCGATGTTGGCGCCGGGGGCGATGCCGAGGCCGCCGACCTGGGCGGCGGCGGCGTCGGAGATGTAGTCGCCGTTGAGGTTGGTGGTGGCGAGGACGCTGTAGTCGGCGGGGCGGATGACGATCTGCTGGAAGATGGAGTCGGCGATGCGGTCGTTGATGAGCACCTTCGACTTCCAGGCGCCATTGCCGTGGGATTGGCCGATGGAGTCGAGGACGGCTTTTACTTCAGCGTAGACGGAGTCGCGGAAGGCCGGAGAGCCGAATTCGAGGCCGGGCTCGATGAGGGCGGCATTTTCCTCGATGGTAATTCCGGGGTTGGCATCGACGTTGCCGAGAATCCAGCTTTCGCGCTCGGTGACGGTGTGGTCGCGGAACTCCTCGACGGCGACTTCGTAGCCCCACTCGCGGAATGCGCCCTCAGTGAACTTCTGGATGTTGCCTTTGTGGACGAGGGTGAGGGTCTTGCGGCCGGCGTCGAGGGCGGCGCGGATGGCGTAGCGGACCAGGCGCTTGGTGCCGAAGATGGAGATGGGCTTGATGCCGACGCCGGAGTCTTCGCGGATTTTTTTCTTGGTTTTGGACAGCAGGTCGTTGTTGATGAAATCGATGAGGCGTGCGGCGTCCGCGCTGCCTTCCTTGAACTCGATGCCGGCGTAGACGTCCTCGGTGTTCTCGCGGTAGATCACGATGTCGAGCTTCTCGGGGTGCTTCACGGGGCTGGGAACGCCCTGGTAGTACTTGACGGGGCGGACGCAGGCGTAGAGGTCGAGGATCTGGCGCAGGGCGACGTTGAGGGAGCGGATGCCGCCGCCGATGGGCGTGGTGAGCGGGCCTTTGATGGAGACGCGGAGGTCGCGGGCGGCGGCCACGGAGTCATCGGGCAGCCAGGTCGAGAACTGGCGGAAGGCTTTCTCGCCGGCGAAGATCTCAAACCACTTGATGGAGCGCTTACCGCCGTAGGCCTTTTCGACGGCGGCGTCGAAGACGCGCTGCGAGGCTTTCCAGATGTCGCGGCCGGTACCATCGCCTTCAATGAAAGGAATGATGGGATGGTCGGGGACTTCGAACTGGCCGTTCTTGTAGTCGATGGGCTGGCCGTCTTTGGGGAGTTCCAGGCCGTTGTAGGTGGTTTGCATGGTGTTGAGGGGTTCCTTTCCGTGCGTGGTCAAGGAAGAGGCTACCACCTGCAAATTGGGGGTGGCAATGGCGGGTTGATTGGGCGCTGGATTGGTGGCGCGGAAGGCGTTCCGCGGCCTGGTGCAACCTTTGGGTCGCGGGCAGTCTTTGAGCAGACGACAATAGAGAAGTAATTGCTAGCTGAACGCGCTTGCTCCCCCTCGCATTGACGTTTAGGATGCGAGTCTATGAAAAAGCCTTTGCTCTGCCTTTGCCTGCTTCTTACTTGTTCTGCGTCGCTTCTTGGCCAATCGTGGCGCGTAGATCGCGCACAGTTGTGTTTTGTGAGGATTGAAGACAACGGCGCAATGAACATATTGGAGAGTTGGGTGCGCTTTGCAGATTACCGCGTGCCGCTGATAGGGGGCCAGGTTGCATGCATTTTTGTCGAACCAGGTAGCGACGATCTTCTCGTCACATCTACCATTCAATACAACCCAGAATCTACAGACGAAGAGGCGTGCAAATCCCCGGTCATGAGGCTTCAACTCGCGCCCAAAGAGAACCGCCTATTCTTCATCTGGCCTGCCACAAAGGGCTCCACGTATGTTTGCGGTTGGCGAATTGAACCAGCACGCTCCGTACACAAGAACCCGAAGAAAACCAAGCGGCCCTAAGCACAACCCCATGGTATTCCGAGCGGTTGACCGGCAAACCGGGATCTAGCCAGTTCAGTGCTTCTGGGTTCTTGACATCATGATGCCTTATCAAATATCATCATGATGTGCGAACCACTCTTACCATTGACGACGATATTGCCGTGCTCGTGCAGCAGGAGGTGCGGCGCTCGGGTGACTCCTTCAAGGGGACGGTGAACCGGCTGCTGCGCCGTGGACTGACAGCCGAAGACAAAAACGCCGAACGAGCACCGTTCGTAGTGACGCCTCTTTTTATGGGATTGCGTCCCGGACAGAATTACGACAACATCGAGGCGCTATTGGAGGAGTTGGAAGGGCCCTACCACAGATGATCGTTCTCGATGTCAATCTGCTTTTATACGCTTATGACGGCAGAGCAACTCCGCACGACCAGGCGCGGCTATGGTGGCAATCGGTGATCTGTGGGCCAGAGCTGATCGGTTTGCCTTGGCAGACCATTCATGGCTTTTTGCGCATCTCCACGGACACGCGAATTTCCGGCAATCAAGTGTCGATGGAGAGTTCGCTCGCATTGGTGGAGCAATGGATGAATCTGTCCAATGTTCGTGTTTTGACGCCCGGAGAACGCCACTGGAGCATACTGCGCAGAATGCTTCTGGAAGGACAGGCCAGAGGTCCAATGGCTACCGATGCGCAACTGGCGGCGTTGACGATCGAATATGGCGGAGTGCTGTACACCACGGACCGCGACTTTGCCCGGTTTCCCGGGCTGAGATGGGTAGACCCGCTCCTTTAATTCTGAAATCGGCGATTGAAGGCGGTTGCCCGCGCCGTGAATATGAGATGAAATGCGCTCATGCTCTGTCCCGACCCGGCCGGATGCGATAGACTCATGCGGGAACGTTGAACGGGAATCACGATTTTCAAACTCACGGAGGGTACATAGAAATTGGGAAAAAGCATGGTCCCGAAGAAGCTATTCTTCACCAAGGGCGTAGGCAAACACAAGGAGCGGTTGACTTCGTTTGAGCTGGCCCTTCGGGATGCGGGGATCGCCTCGCAGAATCTGGTGAGAGTTTCTTCCATCTTTCCGCCGCGGTGCAAGGTGATACCGCGCAAGGAAGGGCTGACTTATCTGAATCATGGTGAGGTGGTTTTTGCGGTGATCGCGGAGAACTCGACGCGCGAACCGCACCGGCTGATCGTGGCGAGCATCGGCGTGGCCATTCCGGCAGACCGCGACACCTACGGCTACCTGAGCGAGCACCACAGCTTCGGGGAGACCGAGGAGCAGGCCGGCGAATATGCCGAGGAACTGGCCGCGGAGATGCTGGCGACAACGCTGGACGTGGACTTCGATCCGGACACAAGTTGGGACGAGAAGAAGGAAATATATCGCATCTCCAACAAGATTGTGCGCACCAGCAACGTGACGCAGTCGGCGGTGGGCGACAAGCGTGGGCGGTGGACGACGACGATTGCGGCGGCGGTACTGATTCTGGAAGAGTAGCAGCAGGGGGATTGCATCTGAGTTGGGAGGCCAATTCCGCGCGGCGGGATTGGCCTTGCTGCATGGCGTAAGGGAATGGCGTGGGAGGGCTGGCCGGGAAATCATGGGAAATACGCGCAAATACGTTGTGGGGCTGGTGCAGATGCGCATGGGCGCGGACCCGGAGGCAAACTTTGCGTCGGCGGTGAGGCATATTCAAGAGGCGGCCCGGCTGGGCGCCAATATTGTTTGTCTGCCGGAGCTTTTCCGGGTGCAGTACTTTTGCCAGCGCGAGGATATTCGACTCTTCGATCTGGCCGAGGCGATTCCGGGGCCTTCGACGCAGAGGCTGGCGGAGGTGGCGCGTGAGGCGCGGGTGGCGATCGTTGCTTCGCTGTTTGAGCGGCGTGCGCCGGGACTTTACCACAATACGGCGGTTACGCTGAATGCCGACGGGGCCATCGCGGGGGTGTACCGGAAGATGCATATTCCGGATGATCCGCTGTACCACGAGAAGTATTATTTTGCGCCGGGCGATCTGGGGTTTCAGGCCGTGGACACGGCGTTTGGGCGCGTGGGCACGCTGGTGTGCTGGGACCAGTGGTATCCGGAAGGGGCGCGGCTAACCGCGTTGCAGGGCGCGGAGGTGCTGTTTTATCCGACAGCGATTGGATGGCACCCGGCGGAGAAGGACAAATTTGGCGCGGCGCAGTATGAGGCGTGGCAGACGATCCAGCGGTCGCACGCAATTGCGAACGGCGTCTATGTGGCGGGCGTGAATCGGGTGGGCCGGGAGCATGGCGACGTCTTGGGAAATCGTGCTACGGGGCCGGGCCTCGAGTTCTGGGGCGGAAGCTTTCTGGCCGATCCGTTTGGACGCGTGATGGCCAAGGCCTCTCACGATGCGGAAGAGATTTTATTGGGCGAAATCGATTTGGGGCTGATTGAAGAGACGCGGCGCAACTGGCCGTTTCTGCGCGACCGGCGCATCGATGCGTATGGGCCAATCACGAAGCGGTTTCTCGATCCGGTGAACTCGTGGCCGGTGGACGGAGATTCGAAGTAGACATGCCGGACGAGATTGCGACAGGAGCGATGCCGCGTGGCCTGGGCTACCGGATGCCGGCCGAGTGGGTGCGGCACGAGGCGACCTGGCTGGCGTGGCCGCACAATCCGGAGGACTGGCCGGGGAAGTTTCAGGCGATCCCGTGGGTGTACGCGGAGATTGTGCGGCTGCTCTCGGCGCGGGAGCGGGTGCATATTCTGGTGGATGACGCGAAGGCGCAGCGGCGGGCGCTGGGAGTTTTGGAGCGGGCCGGGGCGCATCTGGAGCGGGTGAGCTTTCACCTGTGGCCGACCGACCGTGTGTGGACGCGCGATTCGGGACCGATTTTTGTGCGCAACGACAAGGGCCAGGTGGGAGTGACCAACTGGCGCTTCAATGCATGGGCCAAGTACTCCGACTGGCGGCTCGACGACCAGGTGCCGGGGCGCGTGGCTGGGCTGCTGGGAGTGCCGGAATGGCAGCCCGCGGTGGAGCTGGAGGATGGTTTGGCGCGCCGGCTGGTTTTGGAGGGCGGGTCGATCGACGCCAATGGCGAGGGAATTCTGCTGACTACCGAGGAGTGCCTGCTGAGCGAGGTGCAGGAGCGGAATCCGGGCGTGGGACGGGAGAAGATGGAGCAGGCCTTTCACGATTTTCTGGGGATGGACAAGGTGATTTGGCTGGGCCGGGGAGTGGCGGGCGACGATACGCACGGGCATGTGGACGATATTGCGCGGTTCGTTGGAGAGGCGACGATTCTGACGGCGGTTGAGCCGGATGCAAAGGACGCAAACCATGAGCCGCTGGCTGAGAATCTGGAACGGCTGAAGGCTTCGCGGACGCTGGATGGGAAGCAATTCACGCTGGTGGAACTGCCCCTGCCGTGGCCGGTGGTTTTTAGCGGGCAAAGGCTGCCGGCGAGTTATGCGAACTTCTATATTGCGAACGGGCTGGTGCTGGTTCCTACCTTCCACGATGCGAACGATCGCGTGGCGCTGAATATCCTGGCGGAGGTTTTTCCGGAGCGCGAGGTGATTGGAATTGATAGCGTGGACCTGGTGTGGGGGCTGGGGACGCTGCACTGCATGACGCAGCAGCAGCCAGCGGGGGTCGCGTGATGGGCGATCTTGATTTCATGCAGGCCGCTCTCGATGAAGCGCGGCTGGCCGCGGAGGCCGGCGAAGTGCCGATTGGGGCGGCGGTGGTGCGCGAAGGGGAGATTGTGGGGCGGGGACAGAACCGCGTGCTGCGCGATGTGGACCCTACGGCGCACGCGGAGATTGTGGCTTTGCGTGCGGCGGCTGCGGCGCTGGAAAACTACAGGCTGCAGGGCTGCACGCTGTTTGTGACGCTGGAGCCGTGCGCGATGTGCGCGGGGGCTATGATCCATGCGCGGCTGGACCGGCTGGTGTTTGCTGCGGCCGATCCCAAGGCGGGGGCGGTGGGGTCGGTGCTCACGGTGCTCAACCATCCGCAGCTCAATCACCACATGGTGGTGGAGCAGGGGATTCTCGGGGATGAGGCGGGGGAGTTGCTACGGAGTTTCTTTCGGGAGCGGCGGTCGTCTTAGCTGCGGGTCAACGCCTTGATTCGTTCCGTTTCCGCGGACCACTTTTCTGCTAACTCAGCATAAGTTGCGCTTCGATAATCAGTAAAGTCGAAGCCGGGGGTTACGGTGCATCCCAAGAGGGCGACCTGGCCGTTGCCGATGAGGCGCGTACCTTGCCAGACGCCGGCGGGGACGAGGAGCTGGACGTGCTGACCAGCCGCTAAATCGGGTCCAAGAGTGAAAAGCGCGGAGCGCCCGCCGGGGTGGAGCTGGAGCATTTCGACAGGGTCGCCGAGGTAGAAGTGAAAGAGCTCGTCGGAGTCGAGGACGTGCATCTCGGAGAAGGTTCCGGGCTCCAAGAGATAGTAAATGGCGGTGCTTGCGGGGCGCGGCCCGCGGGGCAGATCGACTAGGACGGCGGATGTGCAGGTGCGGCGGAAGAAGCCACCTTCGACGGGGTGCGGCTGGAGATTCAGGAGGGCCTTGATTTCGCTAGCGGTCATGGTCAGAGATGTTATCAGGGCGAAGACGGTAGAATGGGCGCATGAAAGTGCAAGTTTATGCGGCTGCCTGGTGCCCGGATTGCCGGGCGGCCAAGCAGTTTCTGGACGCACACGGGATCGTTTATACGGAGATCGATGTGGACCGCGATCCGGCGGGCTCGGCGGAGGTGGTGCGGCACGTGGGCAAGCGGGCGATTCCGCAACTGGTGATCGATGGGGAGTGGTTTCAGCCGTACAAGGCGGGGCGGGGGCTGCTTCTCGATGAATTGCACGAGCGGCTGGGGATTCCTCGCGTGTGAGGAACGGAAGGCGGTCGGTGTTCGCGGTCTCCCACCCTAGCGGCAAAGACAAATACGCCGCGAGGGTGGGGCACCCACGGATTCCTCGCAACCGAGCAGATTCTCCTCGTACAATCAAGGGTTGGCGCGGGGCGCAGTATGGGGCCTTGTGGAGGAGTATTGCTTTGATCGAAAGGTATACGCGGCCGGGGATGGGCCGGATCTGGACGGAGGAGAGCAAATACCGCTGCTGGCTGGAGGTGGAGTCGGCGGCGAGCACGGTGCTGGCCGAGGATGGGGTGATTCCGGCGGCGGCCGCCGAGGCGTTTGCCACGAAGGCGGGCTTTTCGGTCGAGCGCATTCAGGAGATCGAGGTGGAAGTGAAGCACGACGTGATCGCCTTCACCACCGCGGTGGCGGAGAACCTGGACGCGCAGGGGCTGGGAGCCGAGTCACGCTGGCTGCACTATGGGCTGACCTCGAACGACGTGGTGGATACGGCTCAGGCGTTGCAAGTGAAGGAGGCTTCGGCGCTCATCCGCGGCGGGCTGGTGGAGCTGCTGGCGGTGCTGAAGCGGCGGGCGCTGGAGTTCAAGGACACACCCACAATCGGGCGGACGCATGGGATTCATGCGGAGCCGACTACGTTTGGGCTGAAGCTGCTGAACTGGTACGCGGAGATGGGGCGCAACCTGGTGCGGTTCGACGCGGCGGCCGAGGACATGCGGGTGGGGAAGCTGTCCGGTGCCGTGGGGACGTTTGGGCATTTGAAGCCGGAGCACGAGGAGCGGATTTGCGCGCGGCTGGGATTGAAGCCGGCGCTCGTGGCCACGCAGGTGATTCAGAGGGACCGGCACGCGGCGTACATTTCGACGCTGGCGATTATAGGGAGCACGCTGGACAAGATTGCCGTGGAGGTTCGGCACCTGCAGCGGACCGAGGTGCGCGAGGCGCAGGAGTACTTCAGCGAGAAACAGAAGGGCTCGTCGGCGATGCCGCACAAGAAGAACCCGATTACCGCAGAGCAGATCAGCGGGCTGGCGCGGGTGCTGCGGGGCAATGCGCAGGCGGCTCTTGAGAACATTGCGCTGTGGCACGAGCGGGACATTTCGCACTCGTCGGTGGAGCGGGTGATTTTTCCGGACTCGACTATTCTGGTGGATTACCTTCTGGCGAAAACTACCGATCTGATTGGCCGGCTGCTGGTGTATCCGGAGCGGATGAAGCGGAACCTGGAGAGCACGGGCGGGCTGATCTTCAGCGGGCAATTGCTGCTGGACCTGGCGGAAGCGGGGATGCTGCGCGAGGAGGCGTACCGGCTGGTGCAGTCGCATGCCATGCGGGCGTGGAAAGAGGACCTGGTGTTTCGCGACGAGGTTGGGCGGGATGCGGCAGTTACCGCGCTGCTCAGCCCGGAGAAGCTGGATCGGACGTTCGACTATAGGCGGCAGTTGGGGAATGTGGACGCGATCTTTCAGCGGGTGCTGGGCGAGTAGAGCGGCAAAGGAGACTGCACAGTGGAAGGCGTGAATCTTACCGTTGCTCTCACGGGCGCTTCGGGCGCGGTCTTTGGCCGCGAATTGTTGCGCGCGCTGGAGGCGGACGAGCGGGTGGGCCGCGTCCACTTTGTTGCTTCGGAGAATTCGCTGCGCGTGGTGGCTGAGGAACTGGAGGTGGGTGGACGCAACGATCTGCTCGAGAAAATGCTGGGTGCGGCGCCCAGGAAGACGGTGCAGCACTCGGATGCGGACATTGGCGCGGCGATTGCCAGCGGAAGCCATCCGTCGAGCGGGATGATTGTGCTGCCTTGCTCGATGGGCACGCTGGCGGCAATCGCACATGGATTGGCCAACTCGCTGATTGCGCGCGCGGCGGACGTAACACTCAAGGAGCAACGGCCGCTGGTGCTGTGTGTGCGGGAGACGCCGTTCAACCGCATTCATCTGCGCAATATGACGCTGGCGGCAGAGGCGGGCGCGGTGATTTTTCCCGTGATTCCGGCATTCTATTTCCGGCCGATCGACTCGACGGAGATGGCGCGGCAGTTTGTTTGCCGCGTGCTGGCGCACATAGGGCTGCCGCAGCCTGGAGCTTATGTTTGGAAGGCGGAGGAGTAGGACTGCCGCGGAATGGCAGGGAGAACCTATTGGGATTCCATCAGTTGCAAGAACTCGCGCGGTGCGAGGACACGGATTCCTTCATAGGTCTTCACCGCGAGCAAGTCCTTGTCGCCCGAAACAATGACGCTTGCTCCCGCCGCCACTGCGCATTCAAAGACCATATCGTCTTTCGGGTCGCGGCAAACGCCATGGATGCTTCCAGATATCCGCACATGAATCGCACCATCGAGGTAATCGCCAAGTGCGTCCTCAAGGCGATCGGGAGACCACCCAAACTTCTGGCGCAATGATCGGCTGATTTCAAACAGGATCTGATCGCAGGTGGCGATTCGATGCTGCCTGTACGCTGCTCGCAATGCGACAAGCGGCGTCCCGCCGAATTGAAAGGCCGAGATCCAAACGCTGGAGTCGAATACGCAGATCAAGCGGTCAGCTTTCTTCGCATGTACTGTTCGCTTCGAATCTCGTCGACCATTGCCTCAATATCGTCTTCGGTATAGCGATGCGAAACCCTCGTAGCAGCGTCGGCACGGGCGGCGACGAGCTTCCGTTCGTTACGTTCCATCTTGTAGGCGCGGAAGGCCTCGCGGAAGAGCTCGCTGATGTTGCGGCTCTCTTCCTCGGCAATGGCGACTACCTGCTTGGCCAGCTCCTCGGGGAAGCTGATAGTGAAGACGCGGGAGGTTCGGGGGCGTGAGGCGCTCATGGATACATTATGACAAATTACGATCTTGTCGTACAGTGCGGAAGATTCCGTGTCGGCAGCTGCATTTGACACGCATCCCCGCTTGCGTCGATACTGCCCTTAATGCGGAACTCGACGAAGCACGGAATTGGGGTCATGGCCATGTGTATGTGTATGGCTTGCGGACCTGTCCGTGCGGAGGTTGAGACGCGAATGCGCTAGACGCAACCGATTCTCGAAATCAGGCGGCCCGGGTCCAGAAAGGATTCGGGCCGTTTTGTTGTTTGGGGGCGCCGTTTCCCACTATAGCGACAAAAACAAGAACGTCGTGCCCCGACCCGAAGGGTTCCCCGGCGCCCAGGTGGGGCACCCAGATTGTATTAGCCATGAAAATGGCTCAAAACCATAGAACCATGAAGGAGCCCATCATGTCCGAAGCGAAACAGCAGCATCTTGCCACTCTTGCCGTACACGCCGGCCAATCGCCCGACCCGACGACCGGCGCGAGGGCCGTGCCCATCTACCAAACCACTTCCTACGTCTTCCAGGACGCCGACCACGCGGGGCGGCTGTTCGGGCTCAAGGAGTTCGGCAATATATATACCCGCATCATGAACCCCACCACGGACGTGTTCGAAAAGCGGGTGGCGGCTCTCGAAGGCGGAGCGGCGGGACTGGCCACGGCCTCAGGGCAGGCGGCGGAGACGCTGGCGCTGACCACGCTGGCGGGGGCGGGAGACGAGATTGTCTCGACGACGTCGCTGTATGGGGGGACCTACAACCTGTTCCACTACACATTTCCGCGGCTGGGCATCACGGTGAAGTTTGTGGATGCGGACGACTTCGAGGGGTTGCGGTCGGCGATCAACGCGAAGACACGGGCGGTTTATACCGAGACGCTGGGCAACCCGAAGCTGGATGTGGCGGATATTGAAAGGCTTGCCGCGATTGCCCACGAGCATGGGTTGCCGCTGGCGATCGACAACACGACGCCTTCGCCGGCGCTGGTGCGGCCGATCGAGTGGGGCGCGGACATTGTGGTGAATTCGGCGACGAAGTTTCTGGGCGGCCACGGGACGGCCATCGGCGGCGTGATTGTGGACGCAGGCAAGTTCGACTGGGCGGCCTCGGGGCGGTTCAAGAATCTCACCGAGCCGGACCCTTCGTACAACAACCTTTCGTTCACGGAGGCATTCGGGCCGCTGGCGTTCATTCTGAAGGCGCGGGTGCAGGGATTGCGCGACACGGGCGCGGCGCTTTCGCCGTTCAATGCGTTTCTGTTGCTGCAGGGGATCGAGACGCTGCACCTGCGGCTGGAGCGGCACTCAGAAAACGCGCTGGCGGTGGCGCGGCACCTGGAGCAGCATCCGGGCGTGGAGTGGGTCAACTATCCGGGGCTGGAATCCAGCGCTTATTACGGGCGGGCGCTGAAGTATTTGCCCACCGGACGGGGAGCGCTGGTTACTTTTGGGATCAAGGGCGGGTACGAGGCAGGGAAGAAGCTGATCGACGGGCTGGAACTGTTCTCGCTGCTGGCCAACATCGGCGACGCCAAGTCGCTGGTGATTCATCCGGCTTCGACGACCCATCGGCAGCTTTCGGACGAGGAGCAGGCGTCGACGGGCGTGACTCCGGAGCTGGTGCGGCTTTCGGTGGGGATTGAGGACATCCGCGACATTCTGGCCGATCTGGACCAGGCAATCGAGGGGGCGAATGGGCACAGATTCGAGGGCGCGACCGCAACCGCGGATCTGGCGGTACGATGAGCACCATGACCGAAGCGCGTATATCGAAAGGCGCCGGACCAGACGGGACAGATGCTACGAAGGGAGGGACGCAATCTCCGGCGCCCACCTACGAAGGCGACTTTGTGCTCGACGAGCACCTGTTGCTGGAGTGCGGGCGGACGCTGGCCGGCCCTACGCTTCATTATGCGGTGTATGGCCGGCTGAACACGGCGCGCGACAACGCGGTGCTGGTGTGCCACGCGCTGTCAGGATCGGCGCAGGTGGGGGCGTGGTGGCCGGAGATCCTTGCGCCGGGCGGGCTTTTATCGCTGGAAAACGATTGCGTGATCTGCATCAATATGCTGGGCTCCTGCTACGGGTCGACAGGGCCGGGCTCGGTGGATCGCGAGACGGGAGAGGTGTACGGGCCGGACTTCCCGCTGGTTTCGATCCGCGACAATGTGCGGGCGCAAGGGCGGCTGCTGGATTCGCTGGGGATCCGGCGGCTGAGGCTGGCTCTGGGCGGCTCGATCGGAGGCATGCAGGCGCTGGAGTGGGCCATCGTGCATCCGGAGCGGGTGGAGCGGGCGGTGATTATCGGGGTGGCTCCGCTGCCGGCGATGGGACTGGCGCTCAGTCATCTGCAGCGACAGGCCATCCAGCAGGACCCGGAGTGGGCCGGCGGGCGCTATCTGCCGCAGCGGCCTCCACGGCGGGGGCTGGCGCTGGCGCGGCAGATCGCCATGCTGAGCTACAAGGCTGCGCCGCTGTTCGATGAGCGATTTGGGCGGAATCCCAACCGCAACGGCGAGGACCCATGGGGGTTGGACGACCTGGGCGGGGGCCTGGTTGGCGGGCGATTCGACATCGGCGGCTACCTGGACCACCAGGGACAGCGATTCGTCGAGCGCTTCGACGCCAATGCGTATCTGGCCATCCTGCGCACCATGGACACCTGGAATCCGCAGCGCGGTTCATCCTCGGCGACGGAGGCCTTCGGCCGGATTCGCGCCCGGCTGAGCTTTGTGGGCATCAGCTCGGATTGGCTGTTTCCGCCCGAGGCAGTGCGCCACTTTGCCTATACCATTCGCGCGGCCGGAGTCCAGGCTGACTACCGGGAGATGGACAGCTCTCATGGCCATGACGCCTTTCTGGCCGAACAGGCAGAGCTGGCGCGGCTGCTCCGGTAAGAGTGCGGGCTGGCCCGCTGAAGCTCCAGGAACATTTTTTCCGGGACCGGTGTCCAAGCCGGTAGGCGGCAAGAGTGCGGGCAATCTGGAGGGAGTGGCTGCGAAAGGCGAGGCCGGCCGTTTTTCGTGCTGGATTGAGAGAATTTGCCACCAAATCATCTCTTTGGGCGGGCGGCGGGACGGCACCGAGGGGCTCTCCGGCACGAGTTGCCGGGGCGATTCTGTTTTTCCCGCACAAGTTCGCTTGTCAGGGAGGGCAGGGCTTTCTATAATCCTCGCAACACCGTAGCGGAAGTCATGATATCGTTTACCCGTAGCCCAGGTATTCGACCGCCGAACGAATTTGGTTGTGCTTTCCGCGAGCGAGTGGTTGAATATTGATCTCCATTTCGGCAATTCCCAGGAGCACTGAATGAAGAAGCTAGTCTTTGCATCTGTGATGGCATGGGCGAGCATCAGCCTCGTTACCGCGCCCACGCTACGAGCCCAGGATTCGATCACCATCAAGGATCCGGCTGAATTCAACGCCTATCAAATGGCAACCACACAGTCCGATCCCAAGGCCAAGGCCGCGGGTCTGGAGAGCTTTCTGCAAATGTATCCGCAGAGCGTGGTCAAGAAGGCAGTTCTTGACCTGCTGGTGGATACCTACCAGGGGTTGGGTGACGCCGACCATGCGTTGGGGGCGGCCACCCGGCTGCTGCAGGTGGACCCAAGCAATATGAAGGGCATCTTCCTGTCAGTGGTGGTCAAGAAGAGTCAGTGCCTCAAAACCAGCGATGCGCAGACCTGCGACGATGCCGCGGCGCTGGCGCAGAAGGGGCTCACGGGCGCCAAGCCTGCCAGTACCTCCGACGCCGATTGGAAGAAGCAGACTGCGGCGACCTATCCGATCTTTCACTCGGCCATCGCTCTGGATGACGCACTCTCGAAGAAGGACTTCAAAGGAGCTGTTGACGAGTACCGCAAGGAGCTGATGCTGTTTGAGCCCGCGGCAACGACGGTCCCTGGGCCAGGATTGTCGGATACCCTCAACCTGGCAGAGGCGTACGTCAAGCTGGCTCCTCCGGACATGGCGAACGCGGTGTGGTTCTATGCACGGGCCTTCGATTATGCGCCTGCCAACTTCAAGCCCCAGATCGAGAAGAAGCTCGACTATTGGTACAACAAGTACCACGGCGCCATGGATGGTCTGGACGACATCAAGACGCAGGCGATGGCAACAGAGTTTCCGCCGGGAACGCTGGTCATCAAGCCGGCCGATACCCCTGCCGAGAAAATCCACAAGATTTTGGCGACTACTCCGGACCTCAACACCCTGGCCCTGGCCGACAAGGAACTTGTTCTGGCGTTCGGTGCAAAGGAAGACGCCGACAAGTTGTGGGCGCTGTTGAAGGATAAACCGACCCCGGTTCCGGGAATCGTGATCGAAGCCACGGCCTCGGTTATCAAGGTCGCCGTGACTCCAGACGCCAAGGTAGCCAAGGTCGCCGACTTCGTCGTCAACCTGAAGACGCCGCTGGCGGACAAGGACATTCCTGCAAAGGGTTTCGAGTTCGGGCTCCAGTCCAAGGGGCAAGCGGAGTTAGACGGTACATACGACAGCTACACGCAGGTTCTGGCTGGGGGCGTCCCAGTGCCGGCCGCTGCGCCGGTTCCAGCTGCGGCGGCCCCTGCGCCGGCCGCTGCGCCGGTTCCAGCTGCAGTGGCCCCGGTGCCGCCCGTTGCGGCGGCTCCAGGTGCGGTGGCCCCTGCGCCGGCCGTTGCGGCGGCTCCAGGTGCGGCGGCCCCTGCGCCGGCCGTTGCGGTGGCTCCAGCTGCGGCGGTCCCTGCGCCGGCCGTTGCGGCGGCTCCAGGTGCGGTGGCCCCTGCACCGGCCGTTGCGGCGGCTCCAGGTGCGGTGGCCCCTGCGCCGGCTGTTGCGCCGGTTCCAGCTGCGGCGGCCCCTGCGCCGGCCGCTGCGCCGGCTCCGGTTGCACCCCCGGAGGTGCAGGGCGCACAGATTGTGCTCCGCGACGGAGTGGTTGTGCCGGCGAAGAAGGCTGCCCCGGTTCACAAGCCGGCAGCCGGACATAGGGCGGCGCATTGATCAAGCCGTTGGTTTTTTGATCTTTTGACCGCGCCGGACGCCACGGCTTTCCGGCGCGCAATCAACCGTTCCTGGGAACATGAAGGGCAGCCTGCATCCGGCTGCCCTTTTTGCATGGTGCGGGTTGCTTCATGCTGAACTCCGCACGGGCGTTGATGGTACTCTATGGGCAACATGGAACGACTGAGAATCCTGATCAACGTACTGGCCGTGACACTGCTGGCCACTGTCTGCGCTCCCCTGAAGACCCAGGCGGTTCGGGAGATACCCGCGAGCGCTCCAGCAACGGAACGGGTGGTCCCCGAGGTCAGGCGCCCGATGCCGTTTTCCCCCGATGCCGAGGCTACCGGGCGAGCGGATTCAATCGAGTTCCGGACCGTTGAGCAGATGAGCGAGAAGGATCGCGAACTGGCGGCGGATGCGGAGAGTTCGATCGGCGAGCATGCGGGGTATGTGGGGCTGGAGTTTAACGAGGGCAAATGGAGTTATCAGCAGGTGGTTTGCCCGGCGCTGCCGAACCACATTTTTCTGAGGTTTCTGCGCAACAACGGGACGGGCGACGTGAGCGTGTTTACGGCCTCGATTCCCCTCGGCGATGAAGGCCGGGTGCGCATCATCCCGATTCAACTGCGGGGCTATTCGCTCTTTTCGCCCGCGCCGATCAACGCCCTGACCATCTCAGCCTTCAATCACATCCGGGCAGAAGAACACCCGGACAAGCCTCCCGAGTGGTTTGGTACGGGGCTGTGCTACGCCGCGCTTGCGGGAGGGGATCCGCAGGCGTCGCTTTCGAACGAGATCCCCGAGGGCCAGAAGTACTTCACGCCTTCGACGCCGATTCTTGAGATTCCGGCACGTGGCGGCGCCGTCATCCTGTTTGCGGATGTGTCGGCGAATCCGCGCCCCATGGAGTGGACCATGACCTTCGATGGCAAGGGAAGATTGCTGAGGGCCAAACATACTCCAGCGGAGATGCTCAACATAAAGACGGTCAACCCGGCCGCGGTCGATGTACAAGGCAAGCCGGCGCAGGAGACGGCCCCCACGGAAGTTCCGCAGCCGCAGGCCGTGGTGGAGGGCAGCCCGGCTGGGCCGGAGAAGCAGGCGGCGCCTCCGATTCCGCAGGCCGATGTGGAAATGTCAACAATGCACCCGAATCTGCAGGCCGAGGTCGCAACGATGCATGGCCTTATCCCGCTGTGGGACCCGAAGAAGCAGGCGGTTCATCCGATTCCGCTCTGGGATCCGGCCACGCAGGCGGTCCATCCGATTCCATTGACGAATCGGGCAAACTGACGATTTATCCGGTTGCGCAGACCCATCCTGAAAAAATGCCAGACTCGAGCCGGTAGACTTCACCGAAGCAGGCCGGGGTCATTCGCCCAGCATGATGTGCTGAATGGCAGAGGCGCGTCCGGTGAGGGGATCGCAGGCGACCAGGGCAGCGCACATCCTGGGGTTTCCCTTGGCGGCTTCGAACTTGCCGGGCATGCCGGTGAGAAACTTGTGCAGCACGAGGTCCTTTTCGACGCCGATGATGCTGTCGTAGGGGCCGCTCATGCCCACATCGGTCTGGTAGGCGGTTCCGCCGGGCAGTATGCGCTGGTCGGCAGTGGGAACGTGGGTATGCGTGCCCAGAACCGCAGTGACGCGGCCATCCAGATACCAGCCCATGGCGACCTTCTCGCTGGTGGCCTCGGCGTGAAAATCGACGACGATCACTTTGGCCTTGATGCCGGCCAGAAGGGCGTCGGCGGCGTGGAAGGGGTCGTTGGTGGAGTTCATGAAGACGCGGCCCTGCAGGTCGACGACTGCAAAATCCACGCCGCCTCGCGTGGTTCCCTCGAAGACGCCGTGGCCGGGAAGGCCGGGTTGGAAATTGGCCGGGCGCAGCACGCGTCGGGGGCGGTCCTGGCTTTCGGCGGGAACGGAGTTCAGGTACTCGATCAGTTCGCGCTTATCCCAGACGTGGTTGCCGGTGGTGAGCACATCGGCGCCCAGATCGAAGAGGTCCTCGGCAATCTGCGGGGTGACGCCGAAGCCGCCGGCGGCGTTCTCGGCATTGATGACGACCAGGTCGACATCGTGGGCGGCGCGCACGTGGCCGATGTGCTCGCGGACGATTTTGCGGCCCGCGCTGCCGAAGATGTCGCCGACGAAGAGAATGTTCACGAGTGCTCCAGTGGTCAGTGGTCAGTGGTCAGTGGTCAGTGGTCAGTGGTCAGTGGTCAGTGGTCAGTGGTCAGTGGTCAGTGGTCAGTGGAAATGATTGCAGTTTGCTCGACTTGTCAAGCGGTTTCTCAGATCCTGCGGAATTCCCCTCAAAAGACAATGAAGTCCGAGCGCCGAAACCGATCACTGATCACTGACCACTGATCACTGCTTTTCCGGCCTCATCAGCGGGAACAGGATTACGTCGCGAATCGACTTCGAGCCGGTAAGCAGCATGACGAGGCGGTCGACGCCGAGGCCCTCGCCACCGGTGGGAGGGAGCCCGTAGGCCAATGCACGCACGTAGTCCTCGTCCATCTGGTGGGCCTCGTCGTCGCCGCGGTCGCGTTCGGCGAGCTGCTGGCGGAAGCGCTTCTCCTGCTCCACCGGATCGTTCAGCTCGCTGAAGGCGTTGCCCAGCTCAAAGCCGCCGGCAAAGAACTCGAAGCGCTCCACGTGCGCCGGATCGCCGGGCTTGGCTTTGGACAGCGGCGAAACCTCCACCGGGTAGTCGTAGATGATGGTGGGCTGAATAAGAAACGGCTCGACCACCGCTTCAAAAAGGTTATAGACCGACTTGCCAATGGGCGCTGCGGCGATGGAGTCTTCAAGGACCGCAGCCATCATGTTGCTCATCTTTGACAGTTGGTCCTGTCTCGCCGAAATGCGAAGAGTCTCGTCTTCGCCGCAGGCAGCAAGAATTTGATTATTCAGTTCGTCACAGACGTCTTTCAGAGTGACAATGGATGGCTCCAGGAGTTCCTGTAACTCTCCCCGAACTGTAAAGCGGATCGAATTTGGCTTCCCTGTCGAGGCTAGCTCTGGCGGCCAGTATTTGATAATTGCCTCGCGCATCGTCAGGCGCGTCCATTTGCCCAGGTCGATCTCGTGTCCGTTGAAGTGCGTCACCGTGGTTCCGTTCACTTGCCGCGCTACAAACTCGATCATCTCCTCGGTGATCTGCATCAGGTCGTAATAGTTGGCGTAGGCCTGGTAGAACTCGAGCATGGTGAACTCGGGGTTGTGCTGCGTGCTCACGCCTTCGTTGCGGAAGTTGCGATTGATCTCGTAGACGCGGTCGAGGCCGCCGACGACGAGACGCTTGAGATAGAGCTCGGGCGCGATGCGCAGGAAGAGGTCCATGTCGAGCGCGTTGTGGTGGGTTTTGAAGGGGCGCGCGGCCGCTCCGCCGGGGATTTGCTGCATCATCGGGGTCTCGACTTCCAGGTAGCCGCGCTCGTCGAAGAAACGGCGCAGCGCCTTGAGCACTCCGGCGCGCTTGACGAAAACTTTGCGGCTGTCCAGGTTGGTGAACAGGTCGACGTAGCGCTGGCGGTAGCGCAGTTCGACATCGGCGAGGCCGTGAAACTTTTCCGGCAGCGCAAGCATGGCCTTGGAGAGGAAGGTGAGGCGCTCGACGTGGATGGTGAGCTCGCCGGTGCGGGTGCGGAAGAGGTAGCCCGAGGCGCCGATGTGGTCGCCGAGGTCGAGCAGCTTGTAGAGCGCAAAGCCCTGCTCGCCGACGGCATCGAGGCGGACGTAGATCTGCAGGCGCTCACCGTTTTGCTGGAGGGTGGCGAAGCCGGCCTTGCCCTGGGCACGGATGGCCATGATGCGGCCGGCGACGGCCACCGTGACGCGGCTGGCTTCGAGGTCTTCGGCCTGGGACTGGCCCCACCGGGCGCGCACCGCGGGGACGGAGTGGGAGGCAGGGAACTGGTTGGGATAGGCGGCCTGGCCCAGCTTCTCGATTTCCTCGAGTTTTGATTTGCGCAGGTCGAAGAGACTGCGCTCAAATTCCGAATCGAACACGTTCGCTTCCTTTGCGAGTGGGCTCCGTCACTGGTCCAAGAGTCAGTATATCGTCCGGAACGTGGAGGGCGGGCGGGGTTGCCGCTGCGGCATGAACCTATCCTTGTGAGTGACGCGCGCAACTAAAAAGTTCGAACGTGTATCTAAAACTTCATGAGAATCCCTATGAAGCCAAGTCTTAATGCATTGTTTCTTTGCGCATCTCTTGCATGTGCCGGGCAGGCGTGGGCCACCATTTTGCCGGATGCCTGCGGCGACGACAAAGTCAAATTCGATGTCAAAACAGAAAGGAGTAAGACCCCGCCAGCCGCTCCAGCAGAAGGCAAGGCGCAGATTGTCTTTATCGAAAACGAAAACCAAATGATCGGCCCTTTCATGTACGCTACAGTCCGCTTCGGTATGGACGGAGCCTGGGCGGGCGCCAACAAAGACAACTCATACTTCACACTTGACGTTGCGCCAGGAGTACATCACCTATGCGCGAGTTGGCAATCGGCTTTACATATGCTGAAGAAGAGCATCGACGTGGCATCCTTCACCGCCGAGCCGGGCAAGGTCTACTATTTCGCGGCCCAGGTCACGGTGATTCCCACCGGCGGCAACAACGCCAACTATACCTTCGGTCTTTCGCAGTTGGACGAGGATGAGGGCAAGTATCGAGTCAAGGCTTGGAAGCTCGCCACTTCAATATCCAACAAGTGAGCCCGGCCATTTCGCGCGGGAGGGCGCCGATCGTGTATAACCACGATGAGTGCCCTTCAACCGCCCCAATCCGGAGTCCAAGCCGCGGAGTAAAGCTTCCAGCGCCATCGATGCCTGGGTGCAGGCGGAAAAGCTGATGCAGATTGCGATTCTGCTGCCGTCGTCGGCGTTTATCGGCTGGCTGCTCGGCGCCTGGATGGACAAAGTGCTGCACCAGTCGTGGATCGGCATCGCCGGGGTCGTCTTTGGCGGCATCTCCGGGCTGGTCTATGTAGTCCGGCTTGCGATCAAGGCGGGGAGCGATTCCGGGAACGAGCCCAAAACCGGAAACGGGGCCGGAGAGGGCAGCTCGGACACCGAGCTATGACTGAAGAGACCCACCCCCTGGCCGGCCTCAGCGATGAGGCGCTCCAATCCCTGCTCCAGCGGGCCATGCGCAACACATTGATTCTGGGCCTGGTTTCCGCGCTGGCGCTGTTGTTTGCCTCCGGCTGGCGCAACGCGGCGATGATGACCATGGGAGCCGCGATCTCGGCGGCGAGCATTCTGGAGTGGCAGCGGCTGATCCGGTTTGTCAATGCCAAATTGGACAAGCAGAAGAGCCCCAGAAGCGCGGGATTGGTTGCGGTCTTCTTTGTGCTCAGGCTCACGGTCTTTGCGGGGGCGATTTATGGTAGCCTGAAATGTTTCCATGGTTCGGTGGTAGCGCTTTTGTGCGGTCTGGGCCTGGCTCTGGTAGCCACAGCCTGGGAGGCGTTGCGGTTGCTCAAGGAATGAGAGGCGGAGCGGTTCCGCCGAGGCAAAGCGGAGCGGCCTGGAAACAGAAAGACACTTGTCTCGATGCCGGAAACTCTTGCATTCACGCGCTTGTTGAACCACCTGTTCGGCGGGGCCGTGGCCGCGCTCTTACATGCCGTGGGCGTTCATCCCGCCAATCCTGCCGCTCCCATCAACGACACCTTTGCGATGGAACTGCTGGTGGCCGGCGGCCTGATCGTCTTTTTCGCGATCGTGCGGCTGACGCTTTCGGTGGAAAAACCGAAACCGGCGCAGCAGATCGCCGAGATGATCCATGAGTTCACCGGGGGGCAGGCGGACCAGATCATCGGTCTTGGATACGAGCGGTATCAGGCGTTCGTGACCTGCGTCCTTCTCTTTGTCCTGCTGAACAATTGCCTGGGGCTGATCCCCGGCATCATTACGCCGACCAGCCAGCCGGTGGTGCCGCTGGGCGTTGCGGTACTGACTTTCCTCTTTTACAACTTCCACGGCGTCCGTGAGCAGGGATTCGTCGGCTATCTCAAAGAACTTGCCGGCCCGCTGTGGTGGATTGCGCCGCTGCTGTTCCCCATCGAAATCATCTCCCACCTGGCGCGCATGATGTCGCTCACCATCCGTCTTTACGCCAACATGCTGGCCAGCGATCTGGTGACGCTGGTCTTCTTTTCGCTGGTGCCGCTAGCCATTCCAGCTATCTTCCTGGGCCTGCACTTTGCGGTTTCGCTCATTCAGGCTTACGTTTTCATGCTGCTGGCGATGATTTATCTCTCCCAGGCGGTGGCGCACGAGCACTAAAGACAGCTAACAGCTAACAGCTAACNNTCAACCACCCACTGGCGGCCAAATTCAAGGGAAGCAGGAGAAATATGCGGAAACTTCAATACGTATTCATGGCCCTGGCGGCTCTTTGCTTCGCCATCCCGGCCTTCGCGGATGGCGGCACGTCAACCATCAACCTGGTGCCGATCGGCGCCGGCATCGGCATGGCTTTGGCAGCGGGTCTGTGCGGCCTGGGTCAGGGCAAGGCAACCGCTTCGGCTACAGAAGCTCTGGCGCGCAACCCCGGCGCCCGCGCCGGCATCATGCTGTTCCTGGTTCTGGGCCTGGCGTTCATGGAGTCCCTCACTCTTTTCACGCTGGTGATCGTCTTCGCCGTGGTGGCCAACGCCAAGTAAAGGTCGTTTCAAAACAACCGGGCGGCCCCACCCGCAAGGGCGGGGCCGCTTGGCATTTGGCGCTGCGGCGCCTCACCGGACTGCCGGCGCGGTGTTTCCGGGAGCGGCGCGCAGCATCTGAATGGCCTGGCGGTAGTCCAGTCCCGCGGGCAGTGGTGCAAACTGCGTCTGCTCTTCCAAGGTGTCCAAGCTTCTGCTCAAGAAGAGCACGCGGCCGCTCATGACCATCTGGAAGCGGACGGTCCGCCACTGGCGCGCGCCCACGTCGGCCTGCTCAATGACGATCCATCCGCCCTTTTTCAGCCGGCCCAGGATGCCCCAGCCAATGTCCACGTCCTGCTGCAGGTGGCCCTCCAGGCGCGCTACGCGTTCGTGTGCGGCGTCGATCCAGAGTTCGCCGGTCATCTGGGTCAGGATTTGTGTCTCGAAGTTCGGCGGGTTGAAATCTGGGTTGGGCCTGAAGGTGAATTTCTCCACCGTTGCCGTGGGGCCAGTGCCGGAGCCGGCAAATTGATAGAGGAATGCCTGGGGGAGCACGCGCAGGATCTTCATGACGCGTACAGCATCCTCGTCCTCGCCTTGCTTGCGATGCCGTTGCAGACCGGGATCGCTGAGCAGCGCATCCAGGCGGGCCTGTTCCCGCTGCTCGTCGGCCGGGCTGAGGGGTTTGTCGAAGATGGAGACCAGGCGGGCGACATCGCCGTCCCTGGTTTCAACGATTTCCTTGGTGGAGGTGAGCCGGGGGCTGGTCTTGCGCAGCCTGTAGCGCATGGGGTGGTTTGGGTCCTGGGCGGTGCGCAACTCGGTGGCAAGCGCGCGCTCAACCAACGCCTGGGCCTGAGGGGGCGTGAGAGCGGACGAAGCAGCCTGACCTTTAAAGAGGGCGGGGGACAGACCGGCCCACGAAAGGAGAAGGAGAAGCGGCAAAAGGCGGCGCACAGGGTATATTTTAGCGGGCATTGACGGCCTATGCCCCGTATTTCGAGTTCATGAATTCTTGGACGCGGCGGCGGCGCCAGGGTTTGCCGGATTGAAGCAAGGCGGCCGGGTTGCGTATAGTTCGGGCAGGGGCTTGTTTTGCCCCCCGGAAGGAAAACAACCATGGCAGTGGAGAATGCTCCCGCGCGCATCGGCAAGAGCGTCGTAATATGCGGCGAAGTGAAGGGCAGTGAAGACTTGATTGTGGATGGGCGCGTGGAGGGGACGGTGAGCCTCTCCGAGAGCCGGTTGACCATCGGCCCCAATGCACACGTGGCGGCCGATCTTTCAGCGAAAGACGTGCTGATACTGGGCCATCTTCAAGGCAACGTGGTGGCCAGCGGGCGGGTGGAGTTGCGCGCCGGCAGCGTGGTGGAAGGGGATATTCGCGCACTGCGGCTGGCAGTGGAAGACAACGCGATATTTCGCGGCAAAGTGGACCTGACGCAGGCCGTTGGCAAGGGAGCGGAGAGCGCCAATCCCACGCCGGCCGGCGGGATCGTTTGACCCGACGGCCGAGTTCCACTCTGCGCAGCGGTTGGGTGTTTGACCGCAAGGGGATTTCAGGGTGCTAAGCCGTTGGTTCGACAAGAAGCAGGACAGCGGCTCTACCGCTTCCGTTACGGGCGTTACCGGGCCGAGAGTGCCGCGGCACTCGGGCGGTTGGGGGGTGTTGCGCAAACGGCTGGAGGGCGAGTCCGGCCTGCGCGTCATCGATACCGGTTATACATCGCCGGCCAACATCAACTACCTCACCGGGCTGGGCCATAGCGTATTCCTGGCCGATCTGGTTCACGATGCCTGTAGCGGAAACTGGCAGAGCGGCACGGACGAGGAGGGGAAACCGATTTGGAACGTGGAAGGATTCCTGGAACAAGCGCTCAATTTCGCCGGGCGGACCTTTGACGTGGTGTTGTTGTGGACGGCTCTGGATTACCTGCCCGAGCCGCTGGTGGCGCCGGTGGTGGGGCATCTTCATGCGGCCATGAATCCGGGCGGGGAGGTGCTGGCATTCTTCCACACCCGGACCCAGGGTGCGGAGACGGTACACTGCCGCTTCCATCTCACCACCGGCGACAATGTCGAGGTGCAGTTGGCGCAGGACTTTCCCATTCGGCGGGCCTTTACGAACCGCAGCATCGAGCGGGTGTTTGCCGGCTGGTCGGGGCACAGGCAATTTCTGGCCAAGGACAGCGTCTCTGAGGTCATTATGACGCGGTAGAGGGTAGACGGCGGGAGACTGGCGCAGGGAGGCAACGTGAGTTTATTGCAGGGAACGCGCATCACATGGCTGGGTCATGCGACGGTGCTGGTCCAGACCGCCAAGGGCACAAACATCCTGATCGACCCGTTCATCGCGCAGAATCCCAAGTATCCGAAGGATTTTGTGCTGCCAGAGAAGATTCACTACATCCTTCTGACCCATGGCCATGGCGATCATATCTCCGATGTAGTTCCGGTGGCGGCCAGGCACGGCTCAACCGTGGTGGCAATCTATGAGCTGGCGGCCTATGTGGCGGGCAAGGGAGTGGCGAACACGATCGGCATGAATCTGGGCGGCACCGTGCAACTGGACGATGTGGCGGCCACGATGGTGGAGGCCAAACACTCATCGGCAGCCGAGGATGAAACTGGGACGCACTATGTGGGAGTTGCCGCAGGGTACGTATTGAGCGTTGCAGATGGCCCGGTGCTTTACCATGCGGGAGATACTGCGGTCTTCGGGGATATGAAACTGATTGCCGAGCTATACCGGCCTGAAGTGGCCATGCTTCCGATTGGAGGTCATTTCACCATGGGACCGAAGGAAGCGGCGTTGGCGGCGCGCTATCTGGAGCCGAAGATCATCCTTCCCATTCACTACGGAACCATTCCGGAACTGAAGGGAACGCCGGAGGAACTGGCTGCAGTGGTGGATGCCAAGGTCCAGGTTGTGCGGTGGGCGCCGGGGGAATCCATCTAGTCTAAGTTTTGAGCTGCCACGGCGGCTGGACGGAGGATGGGCTGGCTTTGGAACCAGCCCATAGCCTTGCCGCGATTCAAGTTACTTTGCAGGTGCTGCCTTCTTCTGTTCTGCCCAGCGCCGCTTGACGGCCTCGGCAATGCGCTTCCGTCCTTCAGGAGTAAGATTTCTCTTCTTCTTGACGGGTTTCTTGGCGGCGGGGGCTGCCGCAGCTTTCTTGAGCGCTGCGGCGGCTTTGCCACCCAGCAGTGCACGCGCCTGTTGCAACTGGGCGATCTCGCGATCGATCTGCGCCAGAATTTCTGAAACTCCCACGGTTCCTCCTGTTACGTACTCATAAGTGGTTCAATACCCGTTGTGCCTAAGTCGACAAATCTGCGCGGGCGAACCACTTGTCCTGAGAAACACAATACGCATCCGTAGGCTCTTTTACAAACAAAAAATGCGAGACGATACCGGGGATGAAACATTTCAGTAAAAAATACGCTGCAGGGGCGAGCAGCGGCCGGTAGTTGAGTTTGGGGGAAGCTATGCGGCGGGCGGAAGTCCGGCAGCGGGTAGATAGCGCCGCAGCGGCGGCAGTTTCAGGTCTCTTGTACCAAGCAGCAGGTGCGGCCAAAAGTTGAAAGGGTCATGGCGCATTGCGGTGCTACGGTTTGCGGAGCAAGATGCAAAGGTCATCGGCGGCGTGGGGTCCCGGATGGGAAAGCCAAGCCGCGAGGATGCGGGATTCAGAGAGACCCCGGTGGCTTTGGGGGGAGGGGCGGTTTTCCGGGAGCAGGCGGGATGCCGGAAAGATCCTGATTGCCGAGGCGCAGCGTGACAGGGGAATCGATGGCGCGATAGTTTCGCAGGTCGCGCAGGATCTCCTGCTTCTCGCGGGCATACTGACCGGCCAGCCGAGTAAGAGCATAGGTGATGATGTCGCTGTGATGCAGGTCCTGTACGGAGGGGTCGCGGCGCATGTTCAGCCACAACCGGTGGACCAATTGGACATCGTCGGGACTCAGAGCGGGTGCGTGCGGCCCGATGTAAAACGCCTTGACGTTGCCGTCGTGCCCGACGACATAGAAGTTGAACTGGCGCTTGGGCTCCGGTAGCGCTTCCCAGGCCTGTCCCAGGTGGAAAGCTTGAGCTTCGGCGGTCATAGAACTGGAGAGTCCGGAGACCACGGCGTCTGCCTCGAGCGAGTTTGCGCCCTGCGCCAGCGCGGCGAAGACATCACCGGCGGGAATCAGCAGCAGGGAGACTTTCTTGCCAAAGCTCTCGGCAACGGAGATGGCCTTGGTAAAGACCATCTGCTCGTGTTCGCTGAAACTCTGATCTGCGGCGCTTAGATACTCCGGTCCTCCGGCGCCCATCATGCGCACGCTGATCACCACCACGTCCCGCTCCTCGGTGCTGGTGTGGGAGAGGGTCCACTTCAGCGCGAGGGGGTTGGAGGCGTCGTACATGGTCACCATCACGCCGCCGGGGCGGATGGCCGCCGACTCGCGGCTCACCGTGTCCTGGTGCTCCAGTTGGAACTGATCCTTCATCTGACGCGAGGCCAGGGCATGTTTGCGCAGGTTCGCGCGTTCGGAGACGGTGAAGATGACGAAGAAGACCGCGGCAAACGCAATGCCGCTCATGGTGGCGATCGACTTGGTGAACAGGTTGACCACGGCGGTGGAGAAGAGCACCAGAAAGACGGAGAGGAGACCGATGGGGATTTCGGTTTTTCCGATGCGCAGATTGGGAGGAACCTTCCAGCCGCGTTCGCCATGATACTTCCAGCGCAGCACCAGCATGGCCAGGTTGTTGAAGGTGAACGACCAGATCACGCCGAAGGCATAGGCCTCGCCCAGGATGATGACTCTGCCCCTGCTCGCGATGATGGTGAACATCTGCAGGATGAAGACCAGGTTGACGATGCGATGACTGGTGCCGAACCTGGGGTGCGGCTTGCGGAACCAGTCGGCCAGTACGCCGTCCTCGGCCACGCGCATCAGCACGCCGGTCGAGCCGATCATCGAAGTGTTGATGGCGCCGGAGAGAATGAGGAAGCCGACGAGGACCACGAAGATGCGGAAGGCGATGCGCCAGAAGGGGGGGCCGACCATATACATGGCTAGGCCGGCGATCAGATTGTCCTGGTAGATGTGGGTCCGCTGCCATGTGGGAATGAGCATGGAGGCCAGGATGGTGGCGCCGCCGGTGAAGATCAGGCTATAGAAGGCGATAACAATTGCCGCGCGTTTCAGGTTCCTGAGCTTGGGGTGCTCGATCTCGCGGTTGACCTGGGCCAGGCTCTCCTCGCCGCTCATGGCCAGGATGGAGTGGCCGAATGCCATGAGAATGCCGAACAGGCCCATCAACGGCAGCAACTGCGGCGATCCTTTCAGGAAACCCAGGGCCTCGCTACTGAACTTGAGATGGGAGGGTATGGGCGAGGGAGGCACTTGAGCGCCGCGCACGTACACCGAGTAAGTGCCCCACAGAAACAGAATCACCACCATCACCGTGGTGATCTGCATGACGCGCAGGGCTTTGTCGCTGGAATTCTCAATGCCCTTGATGTTCTGCCAATAGTAATAGATGGTGACCGCGGCTGCGAACATAGCCGCGGTGGAGTTCATATTGAACTGGAAGGGGTTGTTCTGCGCGTCCATCAGAGCCGGAGGGAGCCAGTGGCTATTGGCTGCAACCGTCATGAGCTCGTTCATCAGGCCTGTAATATATTGCCCGGCGGAAACGCCGGAGATTGGTCCGGTGAGAATGTAATCGAACATCAAGGCGGATACGCTGAGTTTGGCGAATGTGCCGCCCAAGGCCTCTTTGACAACACGGTAGACGCCTCCGCGGGTGAACATCGAACAGCTTTCGACGTAGACCGCGCGCACCGCGAAGCTGAACAGCATGATGCCGAGAATGAACCAGGGGGCTGCCGCGCCCACCGCCTGCTCGGCGATACCCCCGGCATAGAATGCTGAAGAACCCAAGTCGTTGAGAACAATGGCCGCAGCGCGCCAAAAAGAGATGAAGGTGAGCATCACCGAGGATGCCACGATGAGGCGGACGCGCGTCGAAGGCGGGGCTACAGTCGTTCGGGTGGATGCCATCACGGTTGGATCGGCAGGACGGCCCGCTTTCTGGAGCTCGGGGAACTCTTATCGCCGCCCGTCCTGAGGTGAGTGTAAGTCCGAATCAACACCGAGTCAACGAAAATGGGAAGGCGCCGCCGACGGGATCCGGAGCACCTCAGATCTCATCCTTTCCGAAGAACTCTTTTCCATCTTCAAAGAAGCTGATGAGGACGACCACGGCTGATCCGGCCAGACCGACGAAAAACATTGTTTCGAGCAGCCGCATTGCAAAGACAACCAGTAGCATAGGCACAATTGTAGCGCGTTCCCGGGCTGTGAGGCTGTCGTATGAAGGTCGAAGCGGCAGGCGCGGGCGATTCCCGATTGAGGGCCAGGTGGGTTTTCGCACAGCGGCGGCGACGGGGAAGATTTGTTTTGTCCCGATAAAAGGTGGGCCGGCTCGCGGTTCGGGGTTCAGGGCTCGTCACTACGGTTCCCGAGCCGGATGCTATACACTCGGCCCTGTATGCAGCGTACCTCGTGGAAGTTGGGGGCCTGGCCGTTGTGGGCCGCGGCGGTTCTCTCTGCCGGTTTGCTGGAGTTGCCGTTTCCGCTGGCAGGGCCACTCCCGGTGTGGCGGACGGTGTTTGCGTGGTTTGGATTGGTCCCGCTGCTGGTGGCGCTGTTGTCGCCGGCGTGCGTGGGCGGCCCGCGGCCGTTGCGGAGAGGCTTTCTGCTGGCGTATGTCAGCGGCTTTCTGTGGTACGTGGGCAACTGCTACTGGGTCCGCGACACGATGTCGATGTATGGCGACCTGCCGGCGGTGGCCCCGGCAATGCTGCTGATGGGATACAGCCTGGTGCTGGGACTTTACTTCGGGGTTTTCGGCCTGGGAGTGGTGCTGGTGCGGCGGGCCACTGGGAGCACGCGACTGGCGCTGGCGGCGCCGCCGATCCTTTGGGCCGGACTGGAATTGGCGGCTGCGCGCATTACCAGCGTTCCGTGGGATCAACTGGGTTACTCGCAAGTGGACAACGCGCTGGTGAACCAACTGGCGCCCTGGACCGGAGTCTACGGGATCAGCTTTGTGCTGGTTGGAGTGAACGCCTTGATTGCGGGCGGGCTGGTGCTGCACCGGCGCTCGGGGCGGCGGCCGTGGGGGATTGCCGGGGTGGTTTTGATGGTGGGCGGGACGGCGGGGATTTGGCTGGCGCCGCCGAGACCTGCGGCAACAGCGACGGCGGTGCTGATCCAGCCGAATCTGGATGTGTCCGGCGTGGGCCTCTGGATGGGACCCGGGGAATGGAATAGCCATATAGCCGAATTCATCAAGCTGGCCGGGGAAGAGTGCAAGAGCTATATCGCGGGAATTCCCGAGACGGGTGCGACGCAGGGTGAGATTGTGTGCCCGCCTTACCCGACGCATCCGGACCTGGTGGCGTGGCCGGAGTCGCCGGCGCCGTTCATGGAGCAGGACGCACGGTTTCAGCAGGCACTGGCGCAGATTGCGCGGGCGGTGCAGGCGCCGCTGGTGGTGGGCAACCAGGGCGCGGATTTCTCAGCGGACGAGGGCGGCTGGCGCGACTACAACTCGGCGCTGGTGGTGGGAGCGGATGGGGCGCGGGTGGGCCGATACGACAAGATTCACCTGGTTCCGTTCGGTGAGTACGTTCCCTTCCAGCGTCTGCTGTTCTTTGCACGGAAGCTTACCGGCCGCGTTTCCAGGTTCACGCCCGGAGACGAGCGCAAGGTTTTTCGTTTGAATGGGCGCCGGTACGGGGTCTTCATCTGCTACGAGGCGGTTTTTGCCGACGAGGTGCGGGAGTTTCCGGAGCTGGGGGCCGAAGTCCTGGTGAACATCAGCGACGACGCCTGGTACGGCGACACCAGCGCGCCGTGGCAGCACCTGAACATGGCGCGGATGCGGGCCATCGAGAACCGGCGGTGGATTCTGCGCGACACCAACAACGGCGTGACCGCGGCCATCGACCCCTATGGGAGTGTGCGGCAGAGCATTCCCCGGCACCAGACGGACGCGCTGCCCGCCGGTTACGGATTCCGGGACGACGTGACCTTCTACACCGCTCACGGCGACGTGTTCGGGTGGGGGTGTGCCATACTGGGTTTGGGGATTCTGGGCTGGGCCTTGCGGCTGAGCCTTCGCCCCACAGATCAAATCAAAGTCAGGTCATAAGAGCCGAGTATGTCGTTGAACGATCTCGAATTCGCTTACGCTCCCGTGCGCGACCAAACGCGCGACCTGCGGGAGTATCTTTGACCCGGCTCGGATCCGCAGGGAACTTGCCGACATTGGGACCAAGCTAGCCGATCCTGCGCTGTGGTCCGATCCCGCCGCCAGCAAGCCGCTGATGCGCGAGCGCAAACGCCTGGAAAATCTGGTGGCCGACGATGAGGAGCTGGTGCGCCGGTCCAGCGACATCGAGGCCTACTTCGAGCTGGCCCGCGAGGGCGAGGACGTGCTGGCCGAACTGGAGCGCGACATCAAGGCGCTGGCCGCGTTCAACGAAGCGCTGGAAGCCCGGACCATGCTCAACGGCGAGGCCGATCCGCTGAACGCGATCGTTACGGTTCACCCTGGGGCGGGCGGGACCGAAAGCCAGGACTGGGCCGAGATGCTGATGCGCATGTACCTGCGCTGGGCCGAGAGTGAGGGCTTCAAAACCGAGATCAACGACTTGCAGGACGGCGATGAAGCCGGCATCAAGTCGGCCACCTTCACCATCATCGGCGAGTACGCCTTCGGACAGCTGGCTGGCGAGAGCGGCGTGCACCGGCTGGTGCGCATCTCGCC
>PLGM01000305.1 GCA_003139795.1 Acidobacteriaceae bacterium
CTTCTGGCCGTCGGCGGCGCGCCCAGCAGGGTTGCCGCGGTCATCAGGGTGGGCTCTCCGGCATTGTGGGCGGAGGGCTTTTCTGAAGGGTCCGCGTAGTAGCCGCGGCGGTAGGCGAGTTTGTAGGCGGCGGCGTCGTCCAGGCGAAGCGTGATCTTGCGGAACTGGCCGTCCAGCTTTCCGCCCGGCGCATAACCAACGGTGTAGTAGCTTGAACCGTTCTCGACTGCGCCTTCCACGGCCTCTTTGAGCCCGTTCGTATCGATGTACGCCTGCCCCCCGGTCTGCTCGGCAATCTGCTTCATCGAGGCCTGTTCTGCTTGGGTTTGCTGCGCGAATCTGGTGTTGTTGCTGACAGGGATGTGAGGGTCCGTGTTAACGGCGCCGTTTGAGGATGCGCCCAGGCCCGTTCTGCCGGGCCCCATGCCGGACGCCTGGAACGAGGGCAACGACATCAGCCCCCGCGCATCCACGGGATAGACCGCCACACGCGCCGACGACAGCAGTTCGCTGGTCTCCCGGACCTCGTCCGCGTAGTTGCGCATCATCGTAAACGGGCTGATCAGCGAAGCGTCGGGACTGAGCGCAAGCGGGAAAGAGCCGGAGAACCAGATCAGGTTCTTGCGGCCGGGGATGGCGCTCAAATAGCGGGCCAGTTGCTGCATGGCGTCCAGAGTCATTCTCACCCGCTGGTCGTTCTGATAGGAGGTCACCTCGGCGGCGAATTGCTGCATGTAGGGCAGGGCCATCCGCTCCATGGCAGCCTCGGCCGTTGGGCCTCCGTGAGGGTTTGTAGCGCCGGAGTCGTTCATTGTGTCGGCGATTACATTATCCATTCCATTGCCGGTCTCCGAGTCCAGAACAACCGACGACTGCGGGCCGCCCTTCTTGTTTTGAATGGCCTTGGTCAGCAGGGCAACGTCGGTGGTGAAACCCTCTATCAGCCGCAGCCGCGAGGAGAGCGTAAAGACGGCCATCGAAGTGCCCGGCGGGATCTTGCCCAGATACTGAATCATCTGCCGGCGCACGTCCAACTGGCTTGACAGCGGCGTGTTCAACCCATCCAGCAGCAGCACGTTGATCGCGGGGGCCTCAGGATAGGCCGGGACGTTGGTATACGTGTGAGGAGCCAGCGCGGCGGGCTTGGCGGGAGCCGCCGGCCCCGCGGCGGGCTTGTGCTCGTCGAAGGAGGTAATGGTCTGCTCGCGCCCATCCTCGAAGACGTGAAACCGCCCCCGATCCAGCAGATGAACGGCGTTGCCCCGATCGGTAACCACCACATCCACCAGGACGAGGTTCGCGTTGGCGTGCAGAACGGTTGAAACCGTTGCAGGAGCGGAGGCGGGTGTGGACTGCGCCGCCGGAGCCTGGGTTGCCGAATCGGAACCGGACGCGGCGGATAAGGAAATCTGCATGCAGGCAAATATGAGAATGGCGACGGGGCGGAATGGATGCATTGCCAGCCCTTTCCGGAACAATCATCTGCGGCTTGTGTTTCCGACTTCCCATAATACTTCTACCAGGGGCTGGAGCCTAACTAACCGTAGATGTGTGTGGTGTCGATTTGACCTTCAAACGAATAGATAGTCCAAACGGATGCCATGCGGAAAAAAGGCTTACGCCCGGAGAACCATGGTAGCTCCCAAAACCACGGGACTTCGGTTGTGAAGAGGCCTGACTTGTTCTCGATAACCACACATGGCGATTCATATGCGTCTGAACCGCGGTTGTTACATCGGTGTTACGACTGTCATGGAACATGTTGCAAACAAAACTGTTAAGAACAAGTAACGGTTGCATTTCGGACCCCGGCTTGACACCCAAGAGCGGAACTTCTGGAAGTCGGGCGGCAAGGATTTTGAAGTCGCGCCCCCAAATCCAGTGGATAAGGGGCTGGCAGAGGCCAGACCTTCGGGGGCTCGGGCTCTTCGGTATGAGGAACGCGACTGGGAATACGGCGATCTGGATTGGAACCGGGCTGAGTCTCCTGTTAACGGCCTGCGGCGGCGGCGGCACGGGGCCGCCCCCTCCGACGACCTACCTGCTAATTTTGAACTCGACCAACCCGGCCAGCGGCGTGGCGATCGGCGTAGCTCTCGCGGACAACAATAAAACAACCTCCGAAACGACGAGTTCCACGCTCACCTGCAATGCAGGGACATCCGTCACGTTGACCGCTCCCGCCACGTCGAGCAGTAATACGTTTAACTCGTGGACCGGTTGCACTGCCGCCAGCACCGTCACCTTCACTGTGGCGCTGAACGCCAATGCGACTGCCCGTCCACCTATGCCGGACCTGCAGTCGCCGTGACACCGCCAGCCACGGGAAGCACGACCAGCAGCCTCAGCACCACCTTCCCGGCGCAGTCGATCACTCTCCTGGTTGTGCCGCAGATGGCAGATGAAAGTTCCCACCCCATAGCGTGCGATTCGAAGCCGTGCGGTGCCTTTATACGATGGGAAGGGACTCGCCCCCGGACTCATCCGTCACTTCGATGGCATTCACGCAAGCGTAGTTCTTGACCGGGATAAATTCCAGAACGATCAGACCCGCCGCATTTGGCTCGATACCGTGGAAGGTTTCCGTCACTGGTTTGTTGGGTCCCCCGGCTTTCTGGAAAATGTCGAAATTGCGCAACAATGCCTCACCGTTTGCATAAACGTCAAAGACACGGCCGGCCCCGGCATCGGGTGCAGCAACGACAGTGCCGTAAAACCCTTCTATAAAATGCAAGGTAACCGTATAGCGGCCTGGAGCCACAGGTATCTGATAAGCGAAGTGCCCAAACCGTTCACCATCGAAGAGATGCGGGTCGGTCGTGTCGACTGGTGATTTTTGATGGGTATCCATAACCCCGCCGATGGCATATTGGTCAGACCCCCAAAGGCGCCCGGCATGATCGACAAAGGAGTTCGCCTGCATCACAATCCGCACCGGGTTCATTCTGCCTCCGGCTTCGGGCACCAATTCGATGGCATTGACAATGGGCTGATCGAAATACCGAGTGAACTTGAGATGAACCATCCCATCGCCGTCCGGGGAAACACCGTTGAACACCCGGGTAAATGCCCGATAAGACCCTCCGGATTCGCTCAGAACGTCGAAGTCGACCAATAACGGCCGTCCGCCCAGGAACACTGAGAAGACCCTGCTGCTCTCTCCCCTGGCGGCATACGTGCCCGGTCCGAAGATCGTTTCGACGAAATGCAGCCGCAATTCATAGTTGCCTGGCTTTACAGGAATGTCGTAGCTGAATTCCCCGGTTCGAGCAGTGCGGTACATGGTTGCATCTGCCGTTCCCTGAATGAATGGAATGTTTAGCTCAACTGCCTCTCCGCCTGTGAAGTAGCGATCGCCTCCCCAGACCCTTCCATCGCGGTCAATATACTTATCTTTTGGATAGCCCGCCAGTATGAGTACAGATCCATTCTCGGCCGTCGCAGCAGTTGCTGCGCCAACCACGGATGGAGCGGGCGCAATGGAGGTGTGGGCAGATCTTCCGCGCCACGGTGCTGCGATCAACATCCAAACGGAAACCATTGCCACGACAACGACTGCCGCGGCGATTGCCACGCCTTTTGTCGACACGTTGGGGATGCGGATGATCTTCGCCTTCTCGGCAGGGTTCAGCACCACCGTTGGCTTATCAGATGGGTAGTCGTGCCGGCTTAAGCTGTCCGCCTGTTCCTCATCGGGGCTCCTGGACTCTTGCGACTCGCTGGAAGCCGCAGGCAGCCCATCTTCGCGCCGAATAAACTGAAGTCCGTAATGGCCCTCCTCCAGGACGATTCTGAGAGGGTGGTTCGCTCCCTCAGTTTCGTAATACCTCCGCAGCCTCCCGCGAAGCCGGTGCACCTCCACTCGCACGCTGGAGTTCTTTGCCGGATCAAAGTCCGCGGCGCGCCCCAGTGCTTCCACCCCGATTCTGTACTCGTTGAGGCTGCTTTTGTTCTCGCTGAAATGGTTGCTGCATAAATACTTGAGAAGCCTGGCCAGAATGGGTGCTTCAGAAAAGGATTCTGAAGAAAGGACTGCCTGGATCTCTTCAGCCTCACCCGGGGTCTGGATTCGCGAGGAAATGGGAAACACCCCTCTTTCTGGCCGACATCCTAGCAAACCTAGGTGCCCGTTGACAAGCAGGAAACGCCCCGTTACACCCGCGTTACGGCTGGCACGCAACATAACGCAAACAAATTGGTTAATAACGCGTAACCGTTGCGTAGCGGGTCCCGGCTTGACATGCGGCGCAGAACCCCCTAGAACTCTATTGATAACCAATTTCCGGTTTGATATTTCGCTGCCAAGTCCAGCGGAAATGAGGCTCCGGCCAGGCCGTCGGCCAACGCCGGTCCACGGACCGCCGGCAATGCTTTGCAACTGAAACCAGCAATGCTTCAGGAGGATGTTCAAAAATGACGCGAGTGAGATTCTTATTGCCCACCCTTTTGCTTCTGGCCTTTGCCGCTCCGGCGGCGTGGGCGCAGTCGATGTTTGCGACCCTCAGCGGAACCGTGTTGGACAGCGGGGGAGCGGTGATCGTAGCGGCGGCCGTTACGATCAAGGACGCGGCTTCCGGCGAGACCCGGGCGACGACCACAAACCGGGACGGGTATTTCTCCGTCACGGCATTGCCCTCGGCAACCTACGACGTGATCGTAACCGCCAGAGGATTCGAGAAATACCGTGCAACCGGCATCGCCCTGACCGGAGGCGACGACCGCACCATGAGCATTCCGCTCAAAGTAGGGGCTGCCAGCGAAACGGTTGAAGTGCTGGGCGGCAGAACCGAGCTGGCGCAGGTGGAGTCGGGCGAGAAATCTTACACCATCTCTGCCGCCGACCTGCAACAACTCACCCTGGTGAGCCGCGACGCCACCGAGATTGTGAACATGATGCCGGGCGCCGTCATGAGCTCCAACGGGGGCGTGAACGCGAAGGCATACAACGGGCAAACGGTCGGTTTGAACTTGAACGGCCCGCTGGATAACGAAAACGTCAACGGTCAATCGGTGGACGTGACCATGGACGGCGGTCACACCTTCGATCCGGGCGCGTACGGCAATTCGGTGCCGGTCACCGCCAACCAGGACATGATTTCCGAGGTGAAGATCCTTACCTCGAACTTTACGGCCGATAACGCCAAGGGGCCGGTCGTGGTCAACGTCGTCTCCAAGTCCGGCGGCTCGAATTTCCATGGGGACTTCCACTTCAATGCCCGCAACCATGTGCTGAATTCGCTCGAGTCGGATGAAAAGGAAAACGGGGTCACGACCAAACCGAACGAATCCTACTACTATCCCGGCGCTACCATCGGCGGGCCGGTGATCATTCCGGGAACGAGGTTCAACAAGAACCGCAGCAAGCTCTTCTTTTTCGATGGCTACGAGTTCTACAGGCAGATCAACGACGCCGGCATCGATTCCGCCTTCGTGATGACGCCGCAGATGCTCACCGGAGACTTCAGCGCGGTGGCCGCCTATGGCGCCAATGGCGCCACTGTCGGCGGGGGAAACATTCTGATTGCAACTCCGACGACGCCGCCGGGCCCCGGTTACATGACCCCTGCGGTCCCAGCGACCCCTACAACGCCCGCAGTTCCGGCTAAACCCGATCCCTATGACGGCTGGCTGGCGCTTACGCCCGGAAAATCTGTATCCGCGGCGCGTCTGGATACTTGCACCGTCACCGGCGGCGTTCTTTCGTCAGGCTGTCTCGATCCCAACGGCGTGGCCCTGATGGGTGCCTATATGCCGACGCCCACCACCCCGAACGGCGCCCCGAACTCCAACGGCTTCAACTTCGTCAAGGACATCACGCAGCCCATGAATATGACCCAGAACATGGCGCGCGTGGACTTCGACTACAGCGAAAAGACCAAGCTGTACGTCACCTACAACCGCCAGCGCCAGACCGCGACCTGGTCCGTGGGCATGTGGGCCAACACGGCCTCTGAAAACGCTGTTCCCCCGCCAACGCCTCTCCTCGGCGGGGATGGGTCCGATTTCGTGAGCACCAATTTCATGCACGTCATCTCGCCCACCATGACCAGCGAGACCAGGTTCACCTTTACCTACGAGAATTACCCCGCGGTTGCGGAAGACCCAGCCAGGATGCAGCGCGCGGACATCCCCAACTTCACGCTGAAGGGCATCTACGACCAGCCGACGGCGCCCATGTTTGCCACCTGGGGCTCGGGATTCCCCAATTTAGGCGATGTCGGCTATCAATTCCCCCTCGCCTGCTACAAGAAGATCCCGGCCGCCGGGGAGGATCTGACCAAGGTCATCCGCACGCACACCGCAAAGGTGGGCGTCTATTGGGAGTTCATCAACAATGCCCAGAACAACTGGGGGCAGTGGGGCGACCTGGGATACGGCAGTTGGACGCCGTTCGTCTCCGGCAACATGTACGCCGACACGTTGATGGGCGTTGGCCAGACGGGCTATACCGAACAGGCAGAACCGCCTCAGCCGCTTGAGATCGCCGACAATATTCTCTCCTTCTATGCCCAGGATGACTGGAAAGTGACCCGCCGTTTGACGGTGCAGTACGGCGTTCGCTTCGATCACTACGGCAAGCCCTATTCGCCGCCTTACGGCCTGGCCCAGTTCAATCCCGCCACCTACAACAACGCTCCGTCCGCCGTAGGCCTGAATACGGGCGTGTCGTGGCACCTCCTCAATCCCAAGGTCCCGCTTGCGGGCACCACCAGCACCCTCCTGTTCTACTCGCCTCGCCTCGGCGCTGCCTACGATGTCTTCGGCAACGGCCGGACGATCGTCCGCGGCGGCTATGGCAAGTACCGCGCGTACGACTCGGTGCAAAGCAATAGCTATACCGCCTCTGCCCAGACCTCAATCGGTTCCGTTGCCTGGAGCTGCGGCCAGAACGATCCGAATTGTCCCAGTTGGGAAGACATCGACACTCACGCAGCCGGTCCGGCCGTCTTTGGCGCGGGGATTCCGGCGGGTTCCCTTGCCTCCCCCAATACCCTCTCCACAGTGAATCCGACAGACCATGAGCAGCCGCTCGTAACCACCTACAGCGCGACCGTCGATCAGAAGCTGCCCGCGAGAATGAGTTTCGAGGTTTCATACGTGGGCAATTCGTCCCAATACTTTCAACCGCAGATCAACGTCAACGCGATTCCGCTGGGAGCGATGCTGGGCTTCGTCTGTCCCACCAGCTCAACGTCCACCGCGTGCCAGCAGCAATTTCGTCCATATCAGAATTACCAGGATATCAACGACGAAATGTCCGCCGGGAAGGCGCGGTTCGACTCTCTCCAGGCGAGTCTGCAGCGCACGTCCGGCTTTCTCACCTTGATGATCAACTACACGTACTCGAAGACGTTGGGCGATAGCTACCTGGGCTCCGACAGCACAAGCGGCTACCCGGACTACGGCGTGAACGAGTTCTATGGCATTTCCAACATCAACCGCCCCAATGTTTTGAGCACCGCGTATGTCATCCACGCGCCCTCTTATCATGGCGGCAACTCCATCGTCAGAGGCGCCGCGAGCGGCTGGGAAATCTCCGGCATGACGCAAATTGAAAGTGGCGCGGACCTGACCGCGGGCGCAGGCGGCTACAACTTCGATTACAGTCCCGCCGCCGATCCCGCGTACGTTACTGCATCCAATCCTAGCGGGGGGGTAAACAACACCGCGCTGCTTGGCACGCCTGACATCCAGATGATGCCGCTGCTCACCTGCAACCCGGCCAAGGGAAACGCCAAGGATTACTTCGTCAACGCAAGCTGCTTCAGCCTGCCGGCGGGCAATGGGGTGAACGGCACAACCAAACTGCCCTACATACCGGGCCCGAAGTACTGGAAGAGCGACCTTACGGCGATCAAGAACTTCAAGATCGGGGAACACCAGAACGCGCAGTTCAGGATCGCCGGATTCAACTTCCTCAACCACGCTCTGCTTTCCTTTGCGCCGGGCGACAGCAACACCGAGCTCAACAACTATAAATACGTCGCCGGCACGGGGGAAGTGAACGGCAACGCCAACTTCGGTCACGCCCAGTGGCATTTTGGCCAACGAATTCTGGAATTGGGCGTCAAGTATTCCTTCTAACTTCTACTTGTCTCACTCTGGGCGGGTGGCCACGTGGCCACCCGCTTTTTTTGCCTATTACCCGTGCTATAGTTCGTTTATGCTTCCGGTGTTTCCTCTGCTGGCCATGCTGTCTTTAGCCGCTTCAGCCGCTCCATCGCCGCCGCAAAAAAGCTTTGACGAGATCGCGCGACAGGCTGATAGTGCGCGCAATGCCGACCGGATGACGGAAGCAATCGGGCTCTACCGCGAGGGAGTTCGCCTGCGCCCCTCCTGGAACGAGGGATGGTTGTGGCTGGGCAACCTGCTCTACGATCAGGACCGCTTTCCGGAGGCTGAAGCCTCTTTCGCTCACTTCGTCGTCCTCGTGCCAAAACCGGGCCCAGCCTGGGCCTTGAAAGGCCTGTGCGAATTCGAGATGCGCGACTTCGCTCACGCGATGGAAGACCTCGAGACATGGGTACATGCAGACTTTCACGGAAGCAACGACCTGACCGATGTTGCGGCCTTCCACTGGGCGCTGCTCCTGACGCGGCAAAGCCACTTCGCGCAGGCGCTCTACGTGTTGGCCGACAGAGCGCAACGGAGAGGGGAGAGCCCGGTGCTGCTTGAAGCCATGGGACTGGCCTCGTTGCGCATGCCGAATCTCCCTGAAGACTATCCGCCGGAGTTCCGGGAGCGGGTTTGGTTGGCGGGAAAGGCCGCGTTTTACGTGTCCATGCACGACTTTGCGCGCGGGCAGGAGTATTCCCATAGATTGCTGGCCGAGTATGGCCAACAGCCTGATGTGCATTATTTCCAGGGCACGCTGCTCAAATTCCAGTTAAAGCCTGCCGAGGCGGCGCAAGAGTTCCGCAAGGAACTTGAGATATCTCCCCAGCATGTTCCAGCGCTGCTGGAACTGGCCCAAATCGATATCGACAGCAGTGACTTGGCCGAGGCATTGTCTCTGGCCAAACATGCCGTTGAGATTGAACCGGCGAATCCCGACGCTCATCATATTCTCGGGCGTGCCCTGCTGGCTGCCGGACAGGCGAGGGAAAGCGCGCAGGAGTTGGAGTCGGCAGAGCGGCTCGCGCCGGACAGTTCCGCCATTCACTTTCATCTCGCGGCGGCTTACCGGGAACTGGGGCGCAAAGAGGATGCGCAGCGGGAAATGGCAACATACGTCTCCATCAAGAAGAGAGAGGGGGATCTGGATCGGGCCGCGGGGGGGCAAGACGCGGAGCACCCTCTGGAGGCGCCGAAATGATTGCGATTCTGGCTCCAGCCCTTCTCGTCCTGGCAGTCTCTATCCCGCCGCAGGATGCTTCAACGTCTTCCCGGAGCGCAGCCGCAGTGCAGGGCGCCGGCAGCTTTGACCAGCTTGCCCAGGCCGCGAAACGCGCACGGGACGAGAACCGCGACGATGCCGCAATCGATATTTATCAGCAGGCTTTGAAGCTCAAGCCGGAGTGGGACGAAGGGTTGTGGTATCTGGGCACATTGCTGTATGAGAAGGAGAATTACTTTGAAGCATGTGCGGTCTTGCGGCGCTTTCTCGCCCGGAATCCGGGAGACGGTCACGGATGGGCGCTGCTGGGATTGACCGAGTTTGAGACGCGCGAATACACGCGGGCCCTGGATCACCTGCAACAAAGCATTGTGCTCGGATTGGGCGACAACCGGAAGATGACGGCCACCGTCTACTACGTCACCGCGATTCTACTCACACGGTCAGAGAAGTTCGATGAAAGCATGGCTCTCCTTTTCAGTCGAGTAGCATCGGGCGAGAACACATCGCCGCTGGTTGAGCCGCTTGGTCTGGCCGCTTTGCGCCTGCCATTCCTGCCCGCCGAGATTCCCGCCGACCGTCGGGAAATGGTTCACATGGCAGGCGCCGGCGCGCTCGCAGTGGAAGCGCAGCGGTATGCAGAGGCGGACAAACTCTTCAGCGAACTGGAATCCAAGTATCCCGGCCAGCCCGGAGTTCACTTTCTCATCGGCGCCTACCTTCTGGGCGCGCGCCCAGACGATGGGATCAAGGAAATGAAACGCGAGATCGAGATCTCGCCGTCGCATGTACCCGCGAGGCTCCGGCTGGCGGAAGAATACATCAAGCGGCAGGACATGGATGATGGCATATCGTTCGCCCAGGAAGCGCTGCAACTCGCGCCCAGGGACGCCACGGCCCACATGGTGCTCGGCGAAGGGTTGATCGCGAAAGGAGATTCCGCAGGCGGGATTCGGGAATTGGAGACTGCCCGCGATTCCCTGCCGGAGGAAGTTCGGGTTCGCTGGGACCTGGTCCGGGCTTACACTGCCGCGGGGCGCACTGAAGACGCCAGCAGGGAGAAGGGCGAGATTGAAAGGCTCAGCAGACAAGATGCGGCGCATTGAGTCCAACCCCATGCAGATGGGCCGCCGCGTGCGTTGCATCGCAATCGCGGCGCTGCTGTTATCGTTGGGCGGCGTCGTTTTGCTGTTTCCGCAACAACAAGTTCCCGGCGCGGAACCGGCCAAAGCTCCCATCCACTTCACGCCCCGGCCGATCGCGTTTTCGCTCGACAGTTGCGAGACTCCGGAGCGGCACGTTCCAGAAACCATGGCTGGGGGAGTTGCCGTCTTCGATTACAACAATGACGGGAATCTGGATATTTTCTTCACCAACGGAGCCGATATATCGAGCCTGAAAAAGACCTCGCCAAAATACTGGAACCGGCTGTTCCGAAACATTGGCGATGGAACATTCACGGACGTGACGGAAAAGGCGGGACTCGCGGGGACCGGTTACGACACCGGGGTCGCGATCGGCGATTACGACAATGACGGTTATGAGGACATCTTTGTCACCGGCGTATATCGAAACACCCTCTATCACAATAACGGCGATGGGACCTTTACCGATGTGACTGAAAAGGCGGGTCTCGCCCGTCTCGATAAGCAGTATGGGCCGCTGTGGTCCGTCGGCGCCGCCTGGGCGGATGTGAACAACGACGGACTGCTGGATCTTTTCGTGGTGAATTATCTAAGCTGGGACCGATCGAACGAACCAGTCTGCAAGGTCAACGGCAAACCGGATTATTGTCATCCAAAATTCTTCAAGGGACTTCCCAATCAGCTCTTCCTGAATAACGGAGATGGCACGTTTACAGATATATCCGAACAGTCCGGAATCCGCGCGCATATCGGAAAGGGAATGGGAGTAGCTGTCGCGGATTACGAAGGCAACGGACTGCCGGATATCTTTGTAACGAATGACAAGCTTTTCAATTTTCTGTTTCACAACAAAGGCAACCTCCATTTCGACGAAGTTGCGTTTGAGGCGGGTGTGGCGCTGCCCGAACACGGCAATCTCATTTCCGGGATGGGCGCGGACTCCCAGGATATCAACAACGATGGGTTTCCCGACATTGCATTCACCGCGCTGGTAAATGAGACTTTTCCTGTTTTCCTGGACAATGGCGAAGGTGAATTCACCGAGATTACGGCACGCAGCGGGATGACCGCTCTCAGTAGTCCCATGTCCGGCTACAGCCTGAATATCGCGGATTTCGACAACGATGGCTGGAAGGATATTTTTGTCGCCCGAGGCGACGTGCAATCGCCGGCCATGGCCTCGATTGTCCAGATCGATCAGCCCAACACGGTTTTCCGGAATGTGCCCGGAGGCCACTGGTCAGCCTTGACAGGGGAGGCGGGTTTCGACGCCCTGCCCCCGCGCCGCCACCGCGGCGCTGCCGTAGCCGACTTCAATCACGACGGGAAACTCGACATTGTGGTTACCGCGCTGAGCGCACCGGCGGAAATCTGGATGAACGACAGCCCGAATCATAACCATTGGCTGGAACTCGCCCTGCGAGGCACGAAGAGTAACCGTGACGGAATCGGAGCGCGGATTAAGATTGTGGCCGTGGGGCAAACCCAGTTCAGCTACAAGTCCAACGCGTCGGGATACGCCTCCTCCAGCGCCGGCCCGGTCCACTTCGGGCTGGGTACGGCCAGGATGGTGGACGAAATTCAAGTCCGGTGGCCGTCGGGAACTGTGCAGGTCCTGAAAAATATCGAGGCAGACCGGGTTCTGCCGGTTACAGAACCGAGATAAGCGCTTATGGCTGGGGTTGGCGGGGAACTTGCTCGCGCGCCTTGTCGTCGAGTTGCACCACCAAGGCGCGCTCACGCTCGCTGTCGTCGATGCGGTGCAGGCGAGCGTACAACGCAGCGAGCTGAACGTGGACTTCCTTGAAGTCGGGAGACTGGCGCTCTACCTGCTCCAAATCCGACAAGGCGTCTTCCAGGCGTCCCCTGGCCACATTCAGCAAGCCGATCTGGAAACGCGACTCCATTGAAGTGGGTCGCAGCATCCGCGCTTTTTCAAGATACGGAGCTGACTCCGCGATACTGCCGTCGTAACGCAACATCCCACCGAGATAAAGATTAGCTTCGAAATCGTTGGGATCGGCCTGAAGCGCCCATTGAAACGCCGTTCTTGCACCCTCGCGGTCTCCACTGTCGAGGAGGGCCCGCCCATACAACGACCAGGCGCCGGGGAGATCGGGGGCGGCCTCCAGCGCCTTGTGAATCGTGATTGCCGCTGCCTTGCTGTCATGCGCGGCAAGCTGGGCCGCCCCTGTCAACAGGTCTACTTCATTTTGGCTGCCGGTCTTCGCGACCTGATCGATGATGACCTCTCCCCTCTGGATCTGCCCGGCGCGAATGAGCGCCGTGCCGAGCGCGAAGTCCACCGCGCGATCATGAGGATCGGCATCGTAAACAGGCTGAAGCAGCGCCACCACATCCAGGTTTCGTCCCAAACGCAGGTAGCAATCGGCAAGCAGATAGAGCGACTGGCTGCTCTCAGGGTGCATCCCGCGCAGATGTTCGAGTCCGGCAGCGGCCTTATCGAATGCAGCCTGCTTGTACCAGGCCAACGCGAGGTCGAGAAGGATGCTCGGGTTATCCGGGGCTCGCTGCAGGGCTTCATTGTACTGGACAACCGCATCGCCGTAGCGGCCGGCGCGGGCCAGAGCTACTCCCAGGTTTGTCCGTGCTTCCACCCGATCAGGCTGTGTTTGGAGCAATTCCTCATAAAGGCGAATCGCCTGTTGCACATCGCCGCGATCATAAGCCGCGTCGGCATCCCTCAAGAGCGCTTCGGGAGCCCGGGCCTGGCCGGAGGCTCGAAGCGCGACGATAGCCAACAAACCAAACAGGCAGGAGCACAACGCGCACGTTGCCAATGCCAGCCGCAACGCACATCGCCGCCACGGCAAAATCCGCACAACGCGCCTGGGTTCGACCGGCATTCCTCGGCAAGGATAGCAGAATACGAAGTTGCCGGCCAGGCAATTGCCCAAGCGCTGCGGGGTGGAAAGATCGACTGCACACAACCTTCAAGCGTGGAACCGACCGGGCGCACGAATATCGGTTTTCGTGCAGGCCATTTAGAACCGCTTGTTCACATAGTCGCACTTCCCTGACCCTTCATGCCCGCGCTACACTAGCAGTTTCCCTCGGAGCGGGCAGCAGTAGCATTGATCCGCAAGGCGGATGGAGCAGTGATCGCCAAGTACGGCTTTGACTAATCCGGCCAAAGCTGTGCGATGTTATGTCGCGGAAATCAGTGAGAAATGCTCTCGACGATTCCGCCGACGCCAGATTGAACCGGAATCGCTTCGCTTTTTCTCTTATAGATGCATATCTGCCTTTTGGAACCCGGCCCCGCATAGTAAGATTCGAACGAGAAAGAGTTCAAGAGCAGAAATCCAATGAAATCGACGATGCGAAGAACTCTGATCCTCATCGCCTCCCTGTTCGCTGTTGCTGCATACGGTCAGCCGGTGAATCCCGCATTGCTCGAAAACGCCTGGCCGGCCTGGTGGATCGCTCACCCGATCGCGTCGCCCACGGACTTCGGCGTTTTTCACTTCCGGAAAGCGTTCACCCTGGCCGCCAAGCCGGAGCGTTTTGTTGTCCACGTCTCAGCCGATAACCGCTACCGGCTGTTTGCGAATGGACGATCTGTGTCGACGGGACCGGCGCAGAGCGACCTGGCGAACTGGCGCTTCGAGACCGTCGATCTGGCGCCGTATCTTCAGGCAGGAAACAACGTTCTTGCCGCGGTGGTGTGGAATGGCGGCGTTGCCAGGCCGATGGCACAGATCAGCCATCGCACAGGTTTTATTCTGCAATCTGACGACCCGGCCAACAAGGCAGTTAATACGAACAGCACCTGGAAAGTAGTCGAGGATTCGGCGTATCGGCAGAACATCTACAAGGATAACGACCCGCGCTTACAATGGAACTACTACGTCGCCGGTGCAACCGAGCGCGTGGATGCAGCCAGTTATCCGTGGGGATGGGAGCAGGCCGCCTTTGATGACTCGGCGTGGCTGGCGGCGTCGCAAATCGACAAGGGCGCTCCGGCGGGAGTCGAGAGCCACCAGCGCTGGCAACTCAAACCCCACACCGTGCCGTTCCTCACGGAGGACCCGCAGAGATTCGAGCGCGTCGCCCGAGCCGGGGGAGTGGAGGTTGCGCAGGCGTTCGTCCAAGGGTCCGCGCCCATCCGCATCCCCGCCAACAGCAAAGCCACCGTTCTACTGGACCAGGGGGCACTGACCACCGGCTACCCGGTTCTGCGAGTTGCTGGCGGCAAGGGCGCACAGGTTCATCTCACTTGCTCTGAGGCTTTGTACGACAGCAAGGGCGCAAAGGGAAACCGGAATCAATTCGACGGCAAACACGTCATGGGACCGGAGGACGTCTTCCTGCCCGATGGAGCGGCACGCGAATACCGCCCTCTGTGGACGCGCAATTGGCGCTGGGTGCAACTCGACATCCAGACACTCGCCGAGCCGCTCCTCATCGAGGATGCGTCGAGCCTCCTCTGCGTGTATCCGGCAGCCCGCGCGGCCGTTTTTGAAAGCGACTCCAAAGAGCTGCAACCGGTCTGGGACGCAGCCTGGCGCACGCTCGCGCTCAACGCCCAGGAGACCTTCATCAGCGACATAGCCTGGGAGCGGATGCAATACGTCGCCGATACCAAGGTGCAGGCGTTGACCTGGCTCAACCTCACGGGCGACGACCGGCTGGTGCGCCTTGCGATCGAGGACATCGATGCCTCGCGTGTACCGTCCGGACTGACCCAGAGCCGATATCCCGCCAACCTCGAGCAGTTTCTCGCGCCGTTTTCGCTCTACTGGGTCTCCATGGTGCACGACCATTGGATGTACCGCGGCGATGACGCGTTCACGCGGCAGTTTCTGCCGGGCATCGGCAACGTGCTCGGATGGTGGGAGGAGCAGGTCAAGATGCGGGGAGACCGGCCCGTCGAATATGGCTGGAGCCCCATCTCGGATAGGTTCCTGTTTTCGCTCACGCTCCAGGAAAGCGCCGAACTCTTCGAGCATTTCGGAAAGAACTACGAAGCCGCGCACTACCGCCAACTCGCCGCGGAACTCAACCGCGACACGTACGCGGCGCACTTCGACCCGCAGCGCGGTCTGCTGCGGGATACGCCGGAACTCGGCTATACACAGGAGGTAAACACGCTCGCCGTGCTCGCGGATGCGGTTCCGCGCAATGCGCAAAAGGACTTGATGGAGCACATGCTGAAAGATCCGTCGGCAGTGAAGTCGGACCCGTCGGATTTCATGTTTTTCCGCTATTACTTCGGGCGCGCGCTCAAGAAGACGGGACTGGGCGATCGCTACATCGAGAATCTGCAACCCTGGGAAGATATGATGCGCGACGGCATGACGACGTTTGGGGAATTGGCGAAGAACCCGCGCTCGGATTGCCACCCATGGGGCGCCAGTCCGGGATTCGAGTTGCTCGCTACCGTTGCGGGGATCGAGCCTGCCTCGCCCGGCTTCCGGACCGTGCGCATCGAACCCTCGCTCGGCTCGCTGCAGCACGTCCATGCCCTCATGCCGCATCCCCTAGGCCCCATTGAGGTGTGGCTCGACCGCACTGGCGACGGCCTCAATGCGCGCGTGTCGCTGCCTCCAGGACTGGCGGGCGTGTTCGTCTGGAAGGACCAGAAGCAGCCGATTCAAGGAAACTCGGATCTGAGATTCTGAAGTGAGAATTCGATTGGTAGAGTTTTGTTCCATCGCATGGGAGAACAGGGGGCTCAAATTGCCTCAAAGAATTCATTCCAGAGCGATCGAGCAGACCCAGGCACTTGTGCTCTGCCTCTTTCTCTTCGTTATTGCGGCCGGGGCTCTTCGAGCGCAAACGCTTCCGACGCTGGTGTTGATGCGAGTTGCCGGTCTGACGCACCCTGGAATCTGGGAAAACACGCCTGCTGCGGCGCCGCCTGAGCGCTCAGTTGCCAATCTGCACGCCAAGGCTGGCGAGGATCTGCCTGTATTTCCGCTGCTCTTCTTCGCTGGGAACCGAGGTGTTGAACCTGGGTGGATCCATCCCCAACAATCCGAACTTATAGTGACCTGTGTCGTGGTAGGGAAGTATCTCAATGCCGTGCAGGCGAGGGTATTTTTGGTTGAGGATAGCGATGGCTTCGAAATGTTCCTGCGAGTCGTTGATCCCGGGCAGAAGCGGACAGCGCAGAAGAATTCTGGCGCCGGATCGATAAAGGAAGTCCAGGTTGCTGAGAACAAGCTCGTTGCCGGCGCCGGTCCACAACAGGTGTGCTTGCGAGTCTGTCAGCTTGTAGTCGAAAAGAAACAGGTCAACCAGAGGAAGCAACGCCGCAAACGTCTCCTGGCTATTATGGCCGCAGGTATCAAGGCAGGTATGGAGGTTTTGTTGGCGCGCAGCGCCGAGCAGAGCGCGGCAGAAATCGAACTGCAGGGTGGGCTCTCCTCCGCTCAAAGTGAGACCGCCGCCGGACACCTTGTAATAAATCCGGTCGCGGAGCACGATTCGCATCACGTCCTGGACCGACATCTCCGAGCCAAAGGTCCGATATTGGCCTGAAGAGTCGGGTTGAACGGCGACTTCCGGCTCCGGGCTCCAGGATTCCGGGTTATGGCACCACTGACAGCGCAGGAAGCAGCCTTTGAGAAAGACAACGGTGCGCACTCCAGGCCCGTCGTGGAGCGCGGCCCGCTGAACATCGAAGACCACTCCGGTATTGTTCTCATTCATACAATCTGCCGTCAGCCTCACTTCCTCTGAAGCCAGGTCCGCTCTATTCGTAGAGTGTGCGATGCAACACGTCGAGCTGCGCTTCGTGGGGAAGGTCGATAAATCGAGCGCTGAACCCTCCAACACGCACCATAAGGTGTCCCCACTTTTCCGGCTCGCGCATGGCGGCTTCCAGGTCGCCTCGACTTACAACGGTAATCATTGCCTGGGTTCCACCCTGGCGAAAGTAGCCGGTCAGCAAAGCTTCCAACTCGGGGCGGTGCTGAGTAAACATCGACCTGGAGAACTTCATGTTCTGCACCGCTCCAGCATGGATTTCCGGATCGAGCTTAACCAGAGAGTTCAGAAGGGCTGTGATCCCGCTGCAATCCATGCCCGGAGAAGGATTGATGGCATTGGCCAGAGTTTCTCCGGCAAGCCTTCCATCCGGCGACGCGGCGGTGGTCTTGCCGAATAGAGCATTCGCCCAATTGTTGATGATCACAGCCAGGTAGGAATCCAACCCAACCTTTGCCGCCTGCGCCATGGTCGCCCGGCAAATATGATTGTGAACCTCTTGAGCCATGCTATCGGCTTGGTCATCGTCGTTACCGAACTTGGGTGCCCGCCTTAACTCCCGGAGGAGAGATTCATGGCCATGGAAGTTGGCATCGCAGGCAGCCACAATCTGCCGGAGCGTGTACCGCCCCTCGTCGTATACCAACTTCTTGAGAGCAGCCAGGCTGTCGGCGGCGTTGATGTTGCCATAGGTCTCCAGCGTGCCTCCCAGGTAACGGACTCCGCCCTGGAAGATGGGCAGACCGCGTTCCAGGCAGTCGTCGTAGAGCAGGCTCAGCAGAAGGAATGGACTCGTCTCACCCACCACCTCATACTCGATCTTCTCCTGAACCGCCAGAGCTTCGACGTGATACTCGACCTGGCGGCAATAAGCCGTCCACAGATCCTGAAAAGTCGCCAAGGAATCCAACTTGCCGGAGGCGATGCCAAGAGCAATCCCCGTGACCGGATCCACGCCGTCATGCAGTGTGACTTCCAGGCATTTCATCAGGTTGATCACGCCATTCGGAGTGCCCACGCCACGATGATCCAATACATATTCACCGCAGCCGAAGGGCGCGTAATCGACTGCTTCCTCATAGCTGACGTGAAACGCTTTGGCAACGGCTGGGACGTTGACGTCGTCGTTGTAGAGGATGGGGAAGGTGCGGCCTTCCCCAAGGCTGGTGATGGCCTTGGTCATCAGGGCCGGATTCTGCCCTGCAAAGAATCTCAGGGAAAGCTGGGGTTGATTCAGGGACTGAGACCGGCTGGCCTCCAGGGCCAGCAGCGCAAAACGGTCAGCGGCGGCTAGGTTGGCTCGGCCCATGCCGCCAACGAAGACCCGATTGTTGAACTGGTTGGAATAAGCATGCATAAGTTGCCAGAGCGATTGCAACAGCGCAAGAGCTTCGGCTTCACCCAGGATTCCCGCATCGAGATCGCGCGCAAGGTAAGGGCCGAGATAAACATCCATGCGGCCGTAGTTCCATGTGCCCGATAGCAACACGTAGAGCCAAAAGAGCTGCATTGCCTCCCGGAAGGTTGCGGGTGGATTATGCGGCAATCCCGCCAGAGTCCTGGAAATGCCGTGCAGTTGCTCCTTGAGAGTTGCGTCTGCCGCGCGAGTGGCTTCAAATTCAGCCTGGGCGCCATAGTGGAGACAGGCATTCTCCACAAGCCCGACCGCTGCCTGCATGCCGGCGAACAGATCGGACTGAGCTTTGCTTGCAGCGGAGCCGGCACGGCGTTGCTCCAGTTCCCTTCGAAGGCCCGGAATTCCCGCCTGCATCAGCTTTGCGTAATCGAGCACTGTTCCTGCCATCCGGTAAAGTGGAAAAGCGATCCCGCTCTCCACCGTCCAATTGTCGCTGGGCAGCGCCTTCTCCACCGCAGGCGGATAAGCGGCCCGGGTTCTGGCTTGCGTGCTCTCGCTCTTCCAGAACCCGAGCATGTCTTCCACTTCGCGCACTTGCTCGGGGGAGAACGCAGCCAGACGCGCCACTTCCCGTATCTCGCCTTCCCGGCAGTAATAACCCAATCCCATTGCTTCCGCACTGAAGCTCACCAGCGGATACTGAATTCTGCCTGCCAGGCGATCGCCCGCCTGGATTGGTTGGAAGATTGCGGGAAAGAGCACCTGCAAACACTTCAGCTCTCGAGTAGCCGGGGCCGCCTCTTTGTTCTCTCTGTAGATGCGTGTGAACAACATCTCCAGCGCCAGCGGATTCCCGGTCTGCTTGCGGGCCTTCTCGCAGGCGGCCTCCACAGAGATCTCATTGAGCGTTTTCATTCGCGAACCTTGCTCTCCGGGCTGTTCATCTTCGTCTCAATGGAAATCTCCTTCTTAGCCGGAAGTTCCAGTTTCCCTCATTTGTCCCTGTTCCTGATTATGAAAGTGTCCTTCTTGAAGATTGTCCTGCAAGCAGGATCACGGCTTCCCATAATACCTCTGCCGGGAACTGGAAAGACAGGGCCACTCCGCAGATGCGGAGTGGCCCTTCTTCCTGATGGAAAACTCACCCTCAGTTTGCCGGCTTCTGTGGAGAATCGCCGGGGATGAATTGCTGCCCCGTTGCGATTGGCCGCGCGTAGTATCCCGTGCGCGTGCGCGCCTTCAACCCCGGCTTGTCGACCTGCACTTCAATGCTGTGATACTCGTTGGGATAAGCGGCCGGAGGCGGATTGAAGGTCAGTACATAATATGCCTTCGCGTCCGCCATGCATTGGTCCATCACTTTGGCCAGGTCGCCGGTTGCGATAAGTGGCTTCCCGCCCGTCTGCGTGGCAAGAACCTGAAGAAGCAGGTACCCATAGTCCACATGCTTGGGCGTGTCCACGCCCTTCAGATAGGCTTCGTAAATCTGTTGAAAGGTCAGCTCGGAATCTATCCCCGAGGGGTCGATACTGTAAAGCGTAACGCGCGCCGCGCGCATGGCCGTTGAAAGCGTGACGATTTTGTTGTACAGCATCTGCTGATCCTTTGGGCTTGCCACCCAATTTCCACTGGTTTGCAGGCGCCAGCCGGGACTCAACCAGATGAGCAGTTTCCTTCCCGGTCCCCTGCTCGCGTGCGCGATGAAAACATCGAGCGCCTTCAGCGAAAGCTGTTCGCGTTCCATGTTGCCATCCCAGTCATCCGCGCTTATCGGACGGAGGCCGGGTATGTTGGCATTGATGAAATCCGCCAGCACCTTTCCGTCGCGCGTGGGCGGATTCTTGACCGTCAATCCCTGATCTGACAGGACGGCCAAAGATGTGGGAAGAGCAAGTTCTCCGCCGTTTTCCTGGAGAAAACGCACCAGCATTTGCCGTTCAGAGTCGATTGTCGTAAGCCCCGCGTTGACGGCATCGACCACCAAAATGGCCTCGGCGGGAGGATCGGCCGTCGCGCTCAAGCCATTGGCCGCCTGGACAGAGACGATGCTCTGCGCTTGTTTTTTGTCCAGCAGTTTGAAGTCACCTGGCTGCAGACCGGCTACCGGTGCGCCGGACTTATCAGTAACCACAACGTCGAGCGTGATGGCATTCCCATTGCCGGCTGCTGGAGCGGTTGAACCTGTCTGGCTGCCATTGGACTCGGACCCTCGCCCTTCGTTATTGGCCCGTGTTCCGTCCGCGTAAACACTGCTCTCCGGCGCGTTGAAGGCGGCTGGGTTATTATCCGAGACGGCCGCCGCGATGACCCCGGAAAAAGCCTGCCCGTGTTTGGCTTGGGCTGTGCCGGCGATCGGCGTCCAAAGGAAACCTGTGATGAAAGCGGCAAGCAACACCGGTCTGATTTTCATATCGTCCCTCCGTTGGACCGGACCCCTGCGGCCGCCGCGCAACTCGCGCATGCCTCAAGGGGGTGCTCGCCGGCAGCCCTGTTCGGGGCCTCGCCGCGGGCATGTACGATCCGTTCTTTCTCATAAGACTGCTTCATGTCTTCACCTTCAAGGTCGCACGCCGGAACCAGAGTGGATGTACCCCGAAAGCACGCCCCAAGTAGCTTTTTCCCGACCGGGTCACCAGCGACAGGCCTTNNACTCTCTTTGGCCACCCGGCTACCCTCATCCCCCTTGTGGCTGACCCTGTCCAGCGCGCAGTGCACCGCAATGTTTCCGGTTCTCAATAATATCCCTACCGAGGTCTCCTGTAACGTGTCGGATATCACTTGTAGCGTGCGCATCAGTCATGTGGGCTCCTTTCTGCGCGCATCAATACGCCCGGAGTTATGGCACAAATCACGGAAACACCACAACACACCCCTACCAGGTTGCGCACCCCTTGCAGACCCCGGCTTGACACGCAAAAGTGGAGGTTCCAGAGCCTGATATTCCCGCTGACGGTGGTGGCAACCAGCAACCTCAGCACCACCTTCCCCGTCCATTCGATCGCTCGCTTCGCAGTGCCCAGGAAGTAAGCGCCGCCGCGAAGCCGGTCCCCGATGTGATTCGTGAGCTTGGTTGGATTATGGCTCACGAGGCCGGCGCCCTTCATCGAGAAAACAGTCTGTATGCGAAGCCGCCGCTGAAGCCGTTGGGTTTCATGCCGTTGCTGGGTTCGCCCGCAACGCCGGGAGCGGAAGGCAAGAATTGGTACTCATATTCAGCGCGAAGAGCGATTCTGCGGGAGAGTCGGTAGTCGACCCCGCCTCCTGGCGCAAGGGCGAGATATCTGCCGGTTCCGATCGTGAAGGGGAAATCATCTTGTCCGATTCCAACGAGGACCTTTGCGTAGGGTCTGAACTTTCCCCGGTGAAGCAGCGTAATTCTAGGGCCGATCAGGTAGTTGTCCTGGGCCTCGCCGGCAAAGCCGTTGAAGAGCAGGAAGCGCGCCTCCCCTTCCACACCCCAGCGCGGTGTCATGTTCAAGTCGACATAGGCGCCGATACCTGTGAGCCGTTGAGGAGGGCCGAAATCGGGCAGAAAGTTGGAGTACTCCGCTCCGGCCCAAATGTTCCTGTTGCTCCCGTATGCGGAGGGTACGACCTGTGAGGAGACGCGAGCGGGGGATAGAAGCAAACCGGAGGCAAGTAGAAGAGAAGCCGCCAGACATGTAGCAGGTGAAAGCAAAAGTTTCCGGATTCCGTGAAAGCCTGTTCTTGCTTCTGGCATCGTTGCTCCGAAGGATGCCGGCCCCCGTTACCGGCGAGTCTGCTTGCTAGAAGAGGGATCGGACGGTCAGTGTGAATGGGGCGCTTTGAGTGAGTGTCGCGCCGAATCCAGAAAAGGTTGCGTCGATGGAGATTTTATAGACGCCGGCCGGAGTTCCTCCGCTGTCGTGAGGCGCGCCGCATCCATTCATAACTGCAAGCAAGGCCGCTAGGGCAAGCACTGACAGAATACGCCGCAGCCGGGAAGAGCGCCGGCGGAAGGGAATGCCGAACGGAATCAAGATTAGCGCCAGGGCCGCAAGCCCTGTTCCAGCCCTGCGCGGCCAGCGAGAGTTGCTTGCCGATGAGTTTGAAGTGGCCTGGCTTGGCGCCGTGGTTTGAATGACAAGCTGGGAGACGCCGTTGGCGGCAGTGATGGCCACCTGGGTGAAGGCGCAAGTGGTGTTGGCCGGGAGTTGGCCGCAGGACAAGGTAACATTGCGGTCCCAACCTCCGCTGGAAACCAGAGTTACTGTAATCGACTGAGTGGCTTGCCCGGTGTAAATGGATTGCGAGGTCGGCGAGATGGTCATGGAGAAGTTACCGAGGGCGACCACGATGGTTTCGATGTACACGGGCGAGACGCTGGGCAGGTAATCGACTGTCGTGTTGTTGAAGGACGCAGTGATGGGATCTTGGCCGAGGGCAAGGGCGGAGGTGGTGAGGGTGGCCGTGCCGGTGGCGTCGAGGGTCACCGTGCCGAGGGAATTGGCGTTGTCGAGGAAGGTGACGGTCCCCGCCGGAAAGGCGGTCGCGCCGGGGCCCGCCGAGACCGTTGCGGTGAAGGTGACGGGAGCGCCAATCTCCTGCGGGTTGATGTTCGCGGTCACGGTGGTTGTCGTCGGGGAGGGCTGAACCACGATCGGTTGCGAGGAGGATTGGCTGGGCTGAAAGGCGACGTTGCCGGGATAGGCCGCGATGAGGTTCTGGTTGCCCACCTGAGTAAATGTGTAGGAGCGAGTTGCGGCGCCGCTCGAATTCAATGGGGCGGAGCCGAGCAACGTACCGCCATCGAGAAAGTTGACGCTGCCGTACGGCGCTACTCCGAAGCCGGAGGCGCTTACCGATGAGACGGTGGCCGTCAGAGTAACCGTATGGTAAACGAAAACCGGGATGGGCGTAACGGCGAGCGTGGTCTTGCTGTCGTTGATGAGCACATCGACGGTATAGGGCGCCGAGGTGCTGGGGGAGTAGTTAACGTCGCCGTTGTATGCGGCTACGACTTCCTGGTTGCCCGAGGCGGGGAAGGCATAGGTCAGCATGGCCGTTCCAGCGGCATTGAGCGTGGCCGTGCCAATGCTGGCGCCGGCGTTTGTGAAAGTAACAGTGCCAGAAGGTATGCCGCCCAGGCCCGTAACCGTAGCGGCGATGGTAGCCGGCTCCAGGGCATAGAGCTTGGCCGGAGTTATTGAGTTCAAGGTGGTTGTAGTGAGAAAGCCAATGACCACCTGAATAAGACTGGCTGAGCTGCTAAAGAAGTCGGAGTCGCCGGAATAAGCGGCGGTGATGGTGTCGCTGCCTTGGGGGAGCATGCTGGTGGTCAAGCTTGCCGCTCCATTGGCCAGCGGCACAGTGCCCAGCACGGTGCTTCCGTTGCTGAAGACGATGGTTCCGGTGGGCGTGCCGTACGGCGAAGAGACGCTTGCGGTAAAGGTGACCGCTTGATCGCGGTGGCTGGGGTTGAGAGAAGAAGTCAGGGTTTCCTTAACTGTGTACAGCACTATCTGTATGAGGCTGGCCGACGCTCCGCCCCAGTTGACGCTGCCGGGGTAAGTGGCGACGATGAGGTGCCTGCCGACTGTCAGCGAACTGGTGACGAAGGTCGCCACGCCATCGGCGTCGAGCGGCGCCGTCCCCAGCGGATTTCCGTTATCGGTGACCTGGATATCTCCCATCGGCATGCCATTGCTCGTGGCGGCGATGGTAGCGGTAAAGGTGACGGGTGAACCCAGAGCGGAAGGATTGGGCGCAGAGGTCAGCGTGAGGGTTGCATTATCGGGCTGGACGAAGATCAGCACTTCCACGGAGACGGCGGGAGTGAAGCCGCCCTGTCCAGGATAGGTGGCCAGCAAAGCGGTCTGGCCCTGCGCCAGAGGCGGGGTGCTGATGGTTGCCGATCCGCTGGAATCGATAGGAGCGGTTCCAACCGAGCTGCCATTTACATAGAAGGTGACCACCCCCGTGGGAGTGCCGTTGGGCGAGATGAGTTGCGCCGTGAGCGGGAGTTCAGTTTGGCCATACGGCTCATACCAGGCGGGAGTCAGCAGGATCGTCGTCGGCCCGGTCTCCTGGACTCCGGCGTACTCGTATGGGCCCATGTCCACGATGGGATAGCCTGTGCCGGTGGCGTCCTGAACGCGGGGATTGCCGTCGAAATCCGTGGCGAGTGGAAAGCCCAGGTTCTTGAGTTGCTGCAGGGCGCTGGTATTGCCTGCGTCAATGGCCGGAGAGCCGGCTTGCAGATGGTAGTCGTTGCTTGCGGCATCGGCGAAGAGAGGATCGGCGGAGATGTTGCCGTAGGTCCCGGTTGGATCGAGGATAACTCCGTTTCCAGCGAAGGCCCGGCCGTTCGAATTGAAGATGTCGTTGTGATCGAAGATCGCATAGGGAGGGGGTGGGGGGGAGTTCGAATTACCCAGCACGTCGAAAGCCGGAAGGGAGGAGTTCCCAATGATGATGTTGTTGGCGAATTCCAGTTGTGAGGGTTCAGAGACCGTGATTTCAGAACCGTCCAGCGTGGCAGTATCATTGCCCACCATGTTATTCACAAACAAGACCGTGGGGGGGCCATAATCAGGTGCACTTGAAGGGCAATTACACCACACTCCACCCGCTCCGTAATCGGAATCGTTGCCGTAAATCAGATTCTGCGCGACGATTCCGGGCGCGGCGATAAACATGCCTCCGCCGTAGCCATTGGTAACATTGTCGCGCACGATATTGTTTTCAATCACGTAGTAAAGTCCCTGCCAGGTGGGGGAAGACAGGCCGGAGGCAGACTGGATATAGGCATTTACGGTCCCCACGGGAAGCGCAGCATAATAAGCGCCGAACGTATTGTTTTCGATCGTGTTTCCGGAGACGACTGCTGGAATGGGCGGAGCCGTGCCGGTGGGATTGAATCCCAGCCAGATTGCGGTTCCTGGGTAACCGTAATTCGGGAAAACTGGTGGCGCAAAAGGACTAAGATTCTGTCCGCTAAGGAGACTCTGCACAAGT
>PLGM01000154.1 GCA_003139795.1 Acidobacteriaceae bacterium
GACCATCTCCCCCGCATGGAAAGTCTCCCTTATGAGTCGTTCAGCGGGCTGTACGACTGCCCTTACCCAGAAGTACTCCTGGAAGGGGGTCTCCGAGAACGGGTCCCAGAGTGCTGCTGGTCGCCGATGCTTACCTTTCTTGCCGATCTGGAGAGGGTCAGGGCTGCATAAGGAGTATTAGGTGAAAAGCCGTGTGTTAACCGGGAGGGGAGCTCATATGCTCTGAATTCCGAACGCGTGCTTGGTCGGAAAATGTGCGAAATCTGCCCCAAATTCCGAAGACCCAACCTCCTCTTCGGATTCGAGGGCAGGTTTAGCCCTTCTGAGCTGGTTGGGGCTCCAAGCCATACGCCCCGAATTCCGAATCCTAACGGTGTGGGATAAAGCTCGCCTGACACCGCCACGCTCCATGGCGACACCATACAAAGCGCGGAATTGGTCGAGCGCAGCGTGGTGCCAAATGTAGCTGCCCATTAGGCTCACAAACAGGAGATCGCCCAGCCGAGGTGAACAAACCATGAGTCCATCGCAACCGAGCGGCGAGCGACGCGGGCGAGGAAGTCGTCGGTCGAATTCACCCATCAGACGGTGCATGATGCCGGAACGGCTCCGGGATGCCGGGGGCTTTACTAGCTTTTTCGAAACCTCTGCAATTTGCGTGGGAACAGAGGGAACAGCGGGAACAACCGCGTAAACACCGAATAGCTCCGTTCCCAAGTCGCAGGAACAAACTGGGAACGAGTGGGAACATCTCGCCGTATCGGCCACAGGGTCTCCGGTTTTGTTCCCCGTGTTCCCACTGGCGGGATTCGTAGTGGGAACACAGAAACCCGCGCTATTCTCGGTTGTTCCCGATGTTCCCACTGTTCCCAATGGTTTTGAGGCAGCCTGCGAAAACACCGGCACTGCATTAAGGGGATAGAGGTCTAGGCCTCATCCCCCTCCCACATCCGCGCGCCGAAGACGTAAACCCACGTTGGGACCATCCCCGGCAGCCGGACTTTTTGCGTAGCTCTGTCGCTGCCCGTCAACAGCCAACCGCGCTCGCGCAAAATCTTGGCTGCACTTTTCGGGTCGAAGCCTGCGCAGACTTCACCCCGGAAGCATCCCGGCAGTACCAGATATTCGCGCTGGCCATCGCTGGCCGACCGGAAAAATCCCGCACGGTTGATGATGCGCTGGTCTTCGATGGATGTGTCCTGGAACCGGCTGGCTCCATTCGCCCCAAAAAAGCTGCGCACCTGGGCTAGGAGCGCCCGCTCTTCACGGTTGCCGGTCCCGCCGAAGCCATCAAGCCACGCGACAAAGCACTTGCCCACGGCCGTGATGGACTCGCCCTCATTCCATCCGGTCAACTTGTAGCTCGTGGCAATTTCCCCGGCCACGGCCACCAACCCAAAGCGACGCGCTACCCGTTCCACCTGTCCGGCAGCGCCCTTGGGCACAAATTCTGCGACAAACTGGCGGATGCCATCGCGCAGGACCGTGTCCAACTTGGCTTTATCTCGAACGAGCACCTGCAACCATTCCGCGCCCACGGCTCCGTGATACAGGCTCGCGGCATCCTTGAGCGCCGAGACAAAAGCGGCCCCATCCGCGAAACCGTGCAAGTTCTCAAACGCGCCCAGTCCGGCACCCGCGTCCGCTCCAATCTCCGCCAAGCGAATTTCCTGCCCCGCCGTCGGCTTCAGGCCGGCGCGGGCCATGAATATCGAAAGCGACTCTTCCCCGGAGGACAGGAATAGCAGTCGCCAGCTTGCCGACGGGCGTGCTGTACCCATGCGTGTAGCGCGCGACTTGCCTTGGCCATTGGCCAACAGGTATGCGGCTTCGCCGACTTCGCGCGGATCCGCTTCGTTTATCTCGTCGAGAATAAGCAAGCCATCGTTGTGCAGGGCCGCCAGACTCTCAAGACCATTGGTAGTCGCGCGCCAACTCCGCCAGTACGGGTCGGGCTCCTCTGGCTTGCCCCACACAGATGCGCCGACCTTTAGCGCCGTGGTTTTGCCCGTCGATGAGGGCCCGGTAAAGTGGAATCCGCCCGATGGTTCGCCGGCAAATCCCAGCAGTGCCCCAGCAAAGGCCGTGCTGACGGCAAACTGTAAGCGGGAATTGCCCTGTGCGAGTGAAGCGACGTGATCGCGCCATTCTATCGTGGTTCCGGCCACCGCAAAAGCCGGCTCGACTCCGCACGCGTTTTGAAAGACAACCCTCTCGCTGTTCTGCCCGACAGATTCGTGGGGGAGAACATAGGTGCCACCATGCCAACCCAGCCGGCCCACGCACCGCGCCCGCTCATCGACCGGCCACACCTGTATGTAGATGGCGAGTAGTTCCCGCGCAGCCTTGATCGGCGAAATAGATAGGCCCTGCCGCGCAAGTTCGCGGCGTACCTCGATGCCGTCACCTTGTAGGAGTTCGCTAGGCATCGCCCACTGGTGCCGCACGCCATCCCTGTCGCACCATTCAAGCAGGCGACCCCATTCGCTGCTCTTGCCGTCGCGCGTCGAGGCGACCGCGTGAAGTGGCGCGCAAATCCAAACAGGCGGCCTAGGGTTCGGTGGTCTGGTGCTGGCCGGGATATTTTCCATCGAAGACAGTCAACTCGGCGTGTAAGGTTGCACAGATCCTGGCAAAGTCCCGCACATCCGGCTCTAGGCGGTCGTACATGGCGATTTGCGTTGGGACTGTGGCCCCCCCGGAATTGCGCTGATCACTGATACGTTTGCCCACTGCAGCGTATCGATCTTCGTCGGCCAGCATTCGGTGGGTTTCACTACCGCTGGCCCCGATGCCGTACCCAACTCCAGAAGAGATGATCGTGAACAGCACACCGAAGATGATGCTCTGCCTCAGTAGTCGAATTCGCGCTTGGCCAACCGCCTCATCTGCGACGCTCAAATACTTCAAAGTCCCAAAAGTCTTGATGGCGAGGTAAAGCAGGAAAGGAAGAATGAACACGGCGACCAGAAGCGGAAGCCATACCGAGAGCGCAGATCTGGCGATATCGTCGGATACAGCGAAGGCGATCACCGAAACCATCAGCATCGTACCCAGGGCCAATAGTACAAACCGCACCACGGGCGTCTCGATTCCGTTGGTCGCTACTGCGTCCGGGCTCGATATGGCGCTTGAGGAGGCTAGATCGGTTAAAGTTCCGCCGAGCGAATCCGGTATCGGTTCGAGGGGTACCAGCACATCTACCGCGGCCATTGTCTCCTGAATTTGCACGGCCTCGAAATTACTGTGAATGGCAGTCGGCAGAATCGGTGTGGATTCGGTTTCGCGCGTGTCGGCGTCGGAATGCCTAAGCAAGGTCGGCGGTCCTGGCACGTCGTCTCCATACAGCAGATTCCCACACGACGTGCAGAACAGATTGCCCCCAATGGCCTTGGTGCCACATTTCCCGCAATACGCCTGGTCACCAGGACGCTCAGGCCTAACAACCGGAGCTGGCCCTATGGGGTTCGACACGAAGTGCCTTGCAGAAGGCGCCGCCTCAACGAACCCAGTAGGCGCTCCACATCTGACACAGAACTTCGCTACCGTCGGGAGGTCGCATGCGCAGTTTGGGCAATACACTGATCAACATCCTCAGATAAATCGTTGGTGGAATTGTAGCGCTGGCGGGCCTATTATACACACAGGAATCAATGGCTCATTGCATTAACTGCGGAACCAAGAATCCTGACGGTGCTGTGTTCTGTCTCGCGTGCGGACAGACCCTCTACCAGGAACCGCGGGCCCGTGCTTTGTCCGCTGCAACGAAGCGCGCCCGATGGCTTCTCCCGACCGGTATCATCATTGGCGCGCTGGTCCTCATCCTTATTGTTGTGCTCGTGGGTATTCCAAAAGGAAGCTTACCGGACTCCAGCGCAAATCGGCCAAAGGTCCCACCCCTCACTACAGCGGTGCTCACAATCATCAGCTACGACGCGGCGGGCAACCGAGAGGCTCAGGGCAGCGGCTTCATTTTGACCAGTGCGGGCCTGGCGGCCACCAACTACCATGTGCTCGATGGGGCGTCGAAGGCCACCGCAGAATGTTGTTCGGGGCGCAGGTTCGAGGTTTCCTCAATTGAAGGGTTCGACAGAGATAAGGATCTTGTGGTGTTTCAACTCCACGAATTTGGGGGTGAAGATTCTCCTCACGACCTCCCCGTCATTCCGCTCGATACTTCCGGAGACATAGCAGTCGGGGAAAGGGTCATCGCGATCGGGAGTCCCCAAGGGCTTGAGAATACCGTTAGTGATGGAATTATCAGCGCAATCCGCAGTTACAAGACCATCCGATATTTGCAGATTACGGCACCCATCTCTCCGGGATCATCAGGTGGCCCGGTTCTTAACGGTAGTGGTCAGGCTATTGGTATTGCAACGATGCAGGCGCAGGAAGGGCAAAACCTTAACTTCGCGGTCAGCTCCGAGCATCTGAAGCCACTTCTCGACGAGCATCTTCAATACTCGCTCCGACAGATTCAGCCGTCGCCGCAAATACAGCAAAAGCCTGGTGAGCTGACTGCAACCAATGAGAGGGATGTTAACGGACCTCAGGAGCAGCAATTGGGGCCATTCACCGGACAATTGGCGGGCACGGTCCACAACGACACTGCGGACTTGTACGCCGGGTTTGCCCTGTTTGTCCAAGACATGGGTGGCGACCTTAGTGGCTGCCTCGCTGTACTCCGCCCGCTTGGGGGCAGTGGTCCACTGACAGGGTCTGTGTCGGGCGAAGATGTGACTTTTGTGGTCACGAGCGCTGACGAAAAGATTACGTTCACAGGGAAGCGGAGCAAAGGCTCAATTGTTGGAAACTACCTGGTTGAAAAGACGGCGGGGGAGGAGGAAACGGGCGAATTCAAGGCTAGTCGGAAAAGGATACTCCACGATAGCTCCAAGCTCGACTTTACAAACTGTCCAACCGATGCCGACCTGGCATCGACTAAGTGAACCAGGAAGTGAGCCAGGTGGATCATGTCACGGGTAGTATGTCCAGCTCAGGGTTTTTCGAGAAGACAAAGGCGGATCGCTCCACCACTGGTTATCTTGTGCCTCATTAAGCGCAGTATGCTATTGCCACTTTGAATCACCAGGGGCAGCCTGAAGTACAATTCCAACATCCTTTGATGGGGGACCGACTCTGTGTACTGCCCAAACTGCGCATGTGAGCTACCCGCAGTAGCAAGATTTTGCGTTCGGTGTGGGGCGCCGACCGGAGTCAGTTCTATGCTCGCCGCAGGACCTCAAATTTCGAAGCCGGAACCGCCGGCTCGGTCGCACGCTCCAGAAAATCTGCGAGACAATGCGTACTGCGGAAGATGCGGTGCCAGGATTATCGGGGGAGATGAGTTCTGCCGCGCGTGTGGCAATCCACGACATATTGATGGTGTGCATTTCCCAGTGGCCACGCCCAATTCCGTTGAGGAAAGAGGACAGCATTCGGTCAACGGCGACCAGTCTGAGCTGGAATCTGTGGCCAGCCAAGACAACCCTACGCACCCGAGAAACCCCAAAAGGCCGCTGGTTTCTCGGGAATCGTGGATCGTGTGCTCAATTCTCAGCTTCTTGGCGGCTATGAGTAATGCCAGCAAGAGTGGCACGACTGGCTTGGGGGAGTTCGTTCCATTTGCGATCGGAGGATTCATCGGCGGTCTGATACTGTTTGCAGGCAGTTGGGCAGTAATTGTCTTGATCTTCCGCTGGCTCTCTGGCTGGATTTCCCGAGTGCGCCACAAACGCCCCACACCCTTTTCCGCGAATCAGCAGACCCACCAAGCCTCTTTGCCGTCGATCAATAAGCCTTGGTTACGTGCGTACTGGCTTGTGCCTGTTGCACTGGTTGCCTTCATTCTCTTCTGGGCATTCGGTGGCAAAGACACGCATTTTGTGACCGGGCCGGCCGCACCGTCGGAGATCGTCTCCCACCTCAAGGTTACCGGGACTCTGCCTGACGTAGTGGTTCTCGACGGTTCAAACGAAGACCCCAATGAGAGATACCGCTTCGGAGGGCGCCTATTCAACGATTCGAAGAGTGAGGTTTCGTTTATCAGAATGAGGATTCGTATCTTCGCTTGCGGAGCCACTCCACAGCCCGAAGATACTCCCTTGACTGAAGAAGAACGATCTAGCTGCACTGAAGTAGGCGAAAGCGTCAGGGAGGTGTACGCGCATATCGGACCGGGGGAAACAGGAGACTTCGGAAACTTCTATTTTCCAAAGCGTCCGCAGAATTATGGTTGGGATTACAAAATTCTCAATGTCGAAACCCCTTCTGGTGGCTAGGCAGCGCGCTCTCTCGCAGGGATTGAATGCCCATGAGGAATGGCGTGTGAGAAACGGCCGCGTGAGGGGACCATTATTGGCGTCCCGCACTCCAGAATCACCTGTTTTTGGAAGGGCTGATCATAGTCACTTTCGACACGATTGAATACGCCCCTGTGAGTGCTTTGCTGGAACGCTTTTGGAATATTTCGGGGATGTGGGTGGCATTGGCGGAAGGAGCCAATAGGCATAGGGCCAATTGCATGTGCGGCTGCGGTCCAAGGGCCGCTCCTCATGGGCAAACTGGGAAATAGCTCAGTTCATGTCGGCCACTGTTTACTGTTGCCAACCCCTTGAAAAGAACATTTCCCGAAGTCCGGCCCTCCGCGGTGAAGGACGCGTCCGTCATCTGCTGATACCGACATCACTAGCGACAGCCGTTGCATGGCGCAGTTCGCACACGTTACATGTACCCAGGCACCATGATCGCTTTCAAGTCGGTAATCGGCTTGGGCTTCATCATGGGAATCACTTTTTGCGATTTCAATTTGTCTAGATAATCAGCCCAGACCTGCATCATTAGCTGGCGTTCCGCCAGAAAGGTCGCGCGATTGTACGCACGGCCATTGGCGTCGATTACCTGGTGCCCGAGCTCATGCTCGATCAGATCCTCTCTAATGTGCAGGTCTTGCCTCAGAATCGTGCGCGCTGTGGCACGAAAGCCATGGCCGCACATTTCATCTTTGGGAATACCCATGCGCCGCATTGCCGTCAAGATTGCGTTTTCACTCATTGGTCGATTGCGATCGCGCGCGCCCGGAAAGACGTAAACGTCGTCGCCTGTAAGCGCATGCACTGTTCTCAGTATCTCCATTGCCTGACGAGGCAAGGGCACGATCAAATACTCGTCGACATCGTTCCGCCGAGGCTTGGAATCATCCCGCTTCGAGATCTTCATTGTCCACTGCTCGTCGTCCAGGTCGATGTCCTTCCACTTGGCCGTGCGCAGCTCACCCGGACGCACGAATACCAAAGGGGCAATGCGAAATGCGCTCCGGACCACGAGGGTGCCCCTGTAGGAATCAATCGCGCGCAGGATTCCACCGATTTCCGCGGGCGTAGTAACGGCCGCAAAATGCTGCTCCTCCACTGGCTTCAATTGTCCGCGCAAGTCGGACGTGATGTCCCTTTCGCATCGGCCGGACCCGACGCCGTGGCGAAACACCTGTCCACAGCTTCCAAGGGTGCGATGGGCAGTATCTCCAGCTCCGCGGTTTTCGATTTTACGGATAACCTCGAGCAACTCTGGAGCAGTGATATCCGCAATAGGGCGACTGCCCAAGTAAGGGAAGATGTCATTCTCAAAGCGTGCATAAACACGTTTGCGATGGCTCTCTGATTTCGGATCGATGAAGTGTTTTAGCCATTCGCGAGCAATCACTTCAAAACTGTTTGCAGCGCCGCTGGTGCGCGCTGCTTTTTGGGCTTTGCGATGAACTCCCGGATCAATGCCCTTAGCCAGTTGTTTGCGGCATTCACCCCTTTCTTCACGGGCCTCTGCAAGGCTTACGTCGTCATAGACGCCCAGTGAGATTCGCTTCTCTTTTCCGGCGAATCGATATTTGAACCGCCAGTATTTCCCGCCAGACGGATCGACCTCTAAATAGAGTCCCCCGCTGTCAGACATCTTGTATGGTTTCTTAGTCGCGATGAACTTCGGATTCTCTTTCGTCGCCCCAGTCTTATCGCCGGCAGTTTGACCCTTCGTAATTCCATCTCCAAGGGGAGGTGATTTCTTGTCCTTCCTGTTTGCCTTCACAGGCCTTTGGCCGGGCTTCGCGTTTTGAATCTGTTTGTCAGTCAGCGGCATCTGGGGCAACTCCAATCGGACCTGGGGGCAACCATTTTTGAAAAGGTCGCCCTGCCCCCAATGTTGCCCCCAGGACAGATGGGCTGTCAAGGAATTCGCTGGGACGCCAGGACACAAGTAATGTTGAAAAATAAGGATTTATGTGCTTGAGAGGAGGGACATGGAACCGCGTGGGACGGGGTGAAACGGGAGTGTGGTGGCCAGAGACGGGATTGAACCGCCGACGCCGGCCTTTTCAGGGCCGCGCTCTACCACTGAGCTATCTGGCCTCAGTGCAGATTTGTCATTGCAAATTCCTGCGCGGATTCCGGCGTCGCCGGAGAAGGTGGGCTGGTCCACGAACAGTGTGCTACAACGACTCCAGACAGTATACCAACTCCCATTCCCCGCGCAAAACGGGGCCTGCAAATCCTCCCCATGCACAGGAATCCTGCTCTACACTGGAAGGCAATCATGCGCCGACCTGCCAGCTTTCTCGCCTGCCTAACCCTCGCCGCCACTGCTTACCTCGCCGACGCCCAGGCGCAGACTCCGCGGGCAGCCGATTCGGAAGCCCGAGCCGCTCGCGCCTATGAGGCTGTAGTTCACGACGGTCCGCTGGCCGTGCATGCCTTCCTGGCCGATTTCCCCAAAGGAGCCGACCTGCACGTTCACCTTGCGGGAGCGGTGTACGCGGAGAGTTTTATCCGGGCGGCCGGGGAAGACGGGCTTTGCGTGGACCCGGCCGCGCTGAGTTTTGCCAAGCCGCCGTGTTCGGGGCAACTGGTTCCAGCGGCGAAGGTTACGGCGTATCAGGACCTCTACGACCGGCTGGTGAACGCCTTCTCGATGCGGAGCTTTGTGGCGACTTCCGGATTGAGTGGGCACGACCAGTTTTTTGCGACGTTTGGGCGATTTGGAGGACTGGGCAAGAAACACACGGGCGAGTGGGTGGACGAAGTGGCCAGCCGGGCGGCGGCCGAGAACGAGCAGTATCTGGAGCTGATGCAGACACCGCCCTTTACGCACGCGGCGAAGATTGCGCATGAAATAGGGTGGAATCAAGACTTTGCGCAGCTCCGGCAGGCGCTGCTCGACCACGGACTGCGGGAGGAAGTGGCCGCGGACCAAGAGGACGTGCAAACGGCCGAGACAGAGCGGCGGCAGATGGAGCATTGCGGAACGGCGCAGGCCGGCCCGCCCTGCCAGGTGGAGGTCCGGTACATCTACCAGATCCTGCGGGGTTTCCCGCCGGAGCAGGTTTTCGCGCAGACGCTGCTGGGGTTTGAGACCGTCCAAGCCAGTATGGGGGCGAGCATGGAGGCGAGCGGCGGACGGGGGGGCGGCTGGGTGGGGATCAACTTCGTGCAGCCGGAAGACGGGTTTATCTCCATGCGGGACTATAGCTTGCAGATGAAGATGCTGGAATACCTGCACGGGATCTATCCCCAGGTTCACATCAGCCTGCACGCGGGGGAGCTAGCCGAGGGACTGGTGCCGCCGGAGGGTTTGCGGTTCCACATCCGGCAGGCGGTGGAGCTGGGCCATGCGGAGCGGATCGGCCACGGAGTGGATGTGATGTATGAGGACGACGCGCAAGGGCTGCTGAAAGAGCTGGCGCAGAAGCACGTGATGGTGGAGATCAACCTGAGCTCGAACGAGGGAATTCTGGGGATCAAGGGCGCGGAACACCCATTTCCGCTGTACCGGGCGGCCCATGTTCCTGTCGCGCTATCGACTGACGATGAAGGGGTTAGCCGCATCGATCTGACGCACGAGTACGTGCGGGCGGCGCTCGACTACCACCTGAGCTACCGGGACCTGAAGGAGCTGGCGCGGACGGGGATGGAACATAACTTTCTGCCTGGGGAAAGCCTGTGGGCGGCGCCGGATGCGTTCACGGCTCCCGCGGCTGTGTGCAAGGGGCAGGCGCCAGGCGCGGAGAAGCCCTCAGCGGCCTGCAAGACGTTCCTTGAGGGGAGCGAAAAGGCGGCTGCGCAGTGGGAATTGGAACGGCGCTTCCGGGTGTTCGAGGCGAAGTTCTGACGGGCTTGGAATGTGAACGCAATTCTCTGCTACAGGGAGTTTTCAGGGGGAAACGCCTGTTCATTCCGTTAGAATGGCGGCTTGAGAAAAAGGGTGGTGTCAAGCTTTTCGGAAAATGCGAAAAAGGCTCTGCGGGTAAGACGATTGTGCACATAATCTGTGTACGTCATCTCGGGTTGGAGGCGGTTCGGCGCTCGGCGGCGGGACGGCAGAGCTCAGTGGCAGCGCAATTCAGTGGTCAATATCGGCGCCAATTGAGGGTATGATGCACGGGTGAGGCTTTTGTTATTTTGCATAAGGAGCATTCGAGTGGAACGATGCCGCATTCGGTTGTTGGTTTTTCTCGCGATAGTCTGGGCGCTGGCCGCGACTGCCGCACCGGCCCGCGCAGGGGAAACGATCTCGCTCACGGTGGACGCAACCAAGACGCAGCAAAAACTGCTGCGCGCCCACCTGGCGATGCCGGTGAATCCCGGACCTCTTACTCTTTACTATCCGAAGTGGATTCCCGGCGAGCATGGGCCCGATGGACCCATCTCCAACCTCACCGGGCTGAAATTCGAGGCGGGGGGGAAGACCATTGCGTGGCAGCGCGATCTGCTGGACGTATTCACCTTCCACCTGGAGATCCCCGCCGGCGTCAGTCGTCTCGAAGCTCAGTATGACTATATTGAACCGGCAGGCGGGTCAGCCACGGACAAGCTGCTGGTGCTGGAATGGAATGAGGTTGTCCTCTATCCAGCCGGCATTCCCGCCGAACAGTTGATGTACGACGCCAAACTCCTGATGCCGGATGGCTGGAAGTTCGGGACGCCGCTTCCGGTGGCAAAAGAGTCCGGCAATCAGGTCTCGTTCAAGCCGATTTCTCTCGATATGCTCGTCGATTCGCCCGTCATTACGGGCGAGTATTATCGCGCCATCGACCTGACGCCCAAGGGCGAGCCGATCCACCATGAGATCGATATGGTGGCGGACAGCGAAGCCGCTCTCAACATGAGCCCCGCGATTCAAAAGGAGATGACCAACCTGGTTGCCGAGTCGGGCAAACTTTTCGGGGCGCGGCATTATCGCGACTACCATTTCCTGTTGACGCTGAGCGATCATGTGGCGCATTTCGGCCTGGAACATCACGAATCGAACGACAGCCGCCTGCCCGAGCGAGCCTTGCTCCTGCCCGATGCCGGCATGGCGCTGGGCGGCCTGCTGGCGCACGAGTTCGTTCACTCCTGGAACGGCAAGTTTCGCCGGCCCGCCGATTTGACCGTCGCTTACTACGAAGAGCCGATGAAGACGGATCTGCTGTGGGGCTACGAGGGGCTGACGGATTTCCTGGGTCCGATGTTGGCCGCGCGCAGCGGCTTGTGGACCCAGGACGAATACCACGAGCATCTGGCGAGCATCGCGGCCGCGCTTGGTCCCGGACGCCCCGGCCGCACATGGCGCCCGTTGCTCGATACCGCCAGCGGCGTGTCCGGCCTCAGTTTCGGAAGAGGCGGCTGGCTGAGTTGGCGCCGCGGCGCGGACTACTACGACGAGGGCGACCTGCTGTGGCTGGAAGTCGCCACCGTCATTCATCGCGAGAGTCACGGCCAGAAATCGATCGACGATTTCTGCCAGGCTTTTCACGGCGGCGCGAACAATGGCCCGGAGGTGAAGACCTATACCTTCGACGAGTTGGTTGGCGCACTGAACGCAGTGGCGCCCTTCGACTGGGCCGGCTTCCTGCACGAAAGGCTGGATTCCATGTCAGCAAACGCGCCGGTGGGAGGCATTGAAAACGGCGGCTGGAAGGTCGTCTTCAACGGCGAGCCTGCGAAGTCGCAGGGACGGCGCGGCGGCCCAGGCGACGTGTATTCAATCGGCCTGCAACTGGGCAGCGACGGCACCGTGAGCGATGCGATCGTCGGCAGTCCCGCGTTCGAGGCGGGGATCTCATCGGGTATGAAGGTCATCGGCGTGAATGGCCGCGTCTACACGCACGATTTGCTGGAAGACGCGATCAAAGCCGCCAAGGACAGCTCGCAGCCGATCACGCTGCTGGTTGTCGTGGACGACTATTTTCAAACATCAACGGTGAACTACCATGGCGGCGACCGTTACCCGCACCTGGTGCGCGACGATGCCAAGCCCGATGATCTCGACGAGATCATCAAGCCGCGGGCCGCGAGCGAGTAGAAGCCGGTTCCAGCAGCTCTGCGAACGGCAACCCTTAAATTGCTGCGGGAGGCTTAAGACGCCGGTATGGACAACGAGAGAATTCGGGAGATTTGCCTGGGGCTGCCGCACGTGGCGGAGACGCTGAACTGGGGACACCACCTGGTGTACTGGGTGGGGGACCGGGATATTGGCGGGAAGATGTTTGCCATGACCGACCTGGATGGGACGGGGACGGGGGTGCTGTGGTTCCACTGCGGGGCGGAGCGGTTTCACGAGCTGCTGGAGCGGGAGGGGATCATTGGGGCGCCGCACCTGGCGAGGGCCTTTTGGGTGGCCCTGGAGCGGTGGGATGCGCTGCGGGCGCGGGAAATTGAAGAGGAGCTGGGACGGGCGCACGCGCTGATCTATGAAAAGCTGCCCAAGCGGACCAAAGCCGTGCTGGCGCTGCCGGAGAAGGAACGGGCGAAATTGATCAGGGAGCGGAAGAAGCTGCCGGCGGCGCGGGCGAAAAAGACAGGGAACAGGAAATAGGGAACAGGGATCGGGACTACGGCTCTGGCGGGGCGGGAACTGGCTGGGGGGCGGGACCGTATAAGTGAATTGGGCTGGTCAGTGGTAAAGGGTCGTGCGGGTGAGGCGATGGTGAAGTTTCTGCTGTGGTGTATTCTGCTGGTGCTTTGCTGGCCGCTGGCGTTGTTGGCGCTGGTGCTGTATCCGGTGGTGTGGCTGCTGCTGCTGCCCTTCCGGGTGGTTGGGATTGCGGTGGGCGGAGCGCTGGAGCTGGTGAGCGCGGTGATTTTGCTGCCGGTGCGGGTGCTGCGGGCGATTTGAGTGGTGGTTCAAAAGAGCTATATGTGTAAAAGACTATAGATAGATGGAGCTATCCCACCTTAGCCGCAAGAACAAAAACGCGGCGAAGGTGGGGCACCCGACACCAGGGGGCTGACCTCAAAGAGCATAAAAAGCTATAGATAGGTGGAGCTATCCCACGTTAACGCAAAGGACGCGTGAACGTGGGGCAACCGACAGCCGGCACCGGCGGGCGGGAAATTCATTAGAAATCTCTGGAAATTGTGGAAGGCGCCGATACGTTTGGTGAGGCGCTTCTCATGAATCGAATTCTGACAATGTGTTTTGGGGTGGGAGTGGTGCTGCTGGCCGTGGGGGCTTGCGGGGCGGATGAGGTCTTCCCGGTGGTGCACAACGAGCCGATCGCGGTGCGGGTTGTGGACGGCAAGGGCGGGCGGCCGGTGGCTCATGCGCATGTTGTGCTGGTGGCGGGGTATGACCAGCACGACCTTCGGCTTGGGCTATGGCGTGAAGAGGCGCTTGCCGACGACGAGGGCATGGTGCGGCTGTCGAGAGGGCTCAAGAATCTGCCGTGGTTGCAGGTGGAGGTGGCAAAGAGGCACCTGTGCAAGGGGGATGCGGAGAGGGCGGCGTTCAGCGTGGAGCGGATACGGAGGGACGGGCTGAGCGCGGCGAACCGGTGCGGCACGGCTACGGTGGAAAATGCGCCAGGGGTGGTTACGGTATTTGTGAAGGGGAAGAAAGCTGCCCCGAAGGCGTCGTCGCCAGCCGCGGGCCGGACTTCTCCGGCTGGTCCTGTTTCTGCTCCCGCGGCTAGTTCTGTTCTATCTGTTGCGCCTGCGCTCGCACCTGGGGCCACGACCGCTACCGTACAAGCTGCTACGCCTGAGCCTGATCCTGGGCCAGTTTCCGCTTTCGTGCCTGGTTCCGCAGCGGCTGCCGCACCTGCTCCCGAGCCTGCTCCAACGCCCTTTGGCGTACCTGCGCCCGGCGAAGATGGACTAGAGCCTTTGTGTATGCCTGCATCCGTTTAGGGCGCGCTTGCGGCTGGCGGGCTCGCTGCGGTAGCGTGAGCGCTATGGCTGGTGTTCGGTTGGTTTTGGAAGGCAAGGTCGCCCTCGTCAGCGGCGGGTCGCGGGGGATTGGGGCGGAAACGGTGCGGCTGTTCGCCGAGGCGGGGGCGCGCGTGGCGTTCAGCTATCGGCAGGCGCGAGAGCAGGCCGAGGCTCTGGCGGCGGAGTGCGGCGGGCCGGAGCGGTGCGTGGCGATCCAACAAGAGCTGAGCACGCCGAAGGACGGCCGGGCGCTGGTGGCCGCGGCGGTGCGGGCGTTTGGGCGGCTCCACGTGCTGGTGGCCAATCACGGAATCTGGGAGGCGGAGGATGCGCCGATTGCCGAGATGACGGAGGCGCAGTGGCGGCGGACGCTGGGGGTGAATCTGGACTCGGTGTTCGGGCTGGTGCAGGCGGCGGTGGCGCAGATGGAGCGGCAGGCACGGCCCGCGCCGGGCGATGCGGCGGGGCATATTGTGCTGATCAGTTCGACGGCCGGGCAGCGGGGCGAGGCCAACCACGCGGACTATGCCGTGACCAAAGGCGCGCTGATCAGTCTGACAAAGAGCCTGTCGAGCGAACTGGCGCCCAAGGGGATAAGGGTGAATTGCGTGGCGCCGGGGTGGGTGGCGACGGAGATGTCGGCGGCGGCGCTGGGGGACGAGGAGCTGGGGCCGAGGATTGCGGCGGGTATTCCGGTGGGCAGGGTGGGAAGCGCGCGGGAGATTGCCGGGCCGGTGTTGTTTCTGTGTACGCCGCTGGCGGGATTCATCTCGGGCGAGGTGCTGAACGTGAACGGCGGGGCGGTGTTGGTGGGATGAGGGCCTGTTCACATAAGAGGGAGAAGGATCTGATGCGCAGAGTTTTGGCGGTGGGGCTGGCGGTGGTGATGTTGGCGTGGCCGCATGCGACGCAGACGCAGACGACGGACGAGGCCAGCGTGAAGAACGCGAAGCAGGCGCGGGCGGTGCTGGACCTGATGGTGCAGGCGCTGGGCGGACAGGCGTGGCTGAACATGAAGAATCAGGAGCGGCAGGGGATGGTGGCGGCGTTTTTCCACGGCAAGCCGGACACCGGGACGACGGAGATTTTTGAGTTTCACCAGTGGCCGGATCACGACCGGATCGAGCTCACCAAGCACCGGCACGTGGTGCAGTTTTACGTGGGGCGGACGGGCGAGGAAGTGACCTACAGAGGGAAGACGCCGCTGCCGCAGGATATTGTGGACGACTACCTGCGGCGGCGGGACCACTCGATCGAGACGGTGGTGAAGACCTGGATGAACGACCCCAAGACGATTCTGGTTTACGAGGGGCAGCGGCTGGCCGAACGGCATCTGGCCGACCAGGTGACGCTGATCTCGGCCGCGAACGAGGCGGTGACGATCCAGATGGACACGCAGACGCATTTGCCGCTGCGGCGGACGTTCGAGTGGCGCGATCCGCTCTACAAGGACAAGAACACGGACGCCGAGGAGTATGACGACTACCACTTGATGGACGGTTTCCCGACGCCGTTCACGATCTCGCGATACAAAAACGACGACGAGATCCGACAGTACTACCTGGTGCACGTGAAATACAACCAGGATTTGCCGGCGGATTTCTGGAGCGTGGACGCGGCGGAGCGGCGGATCAAGAAGTAGGCGGCACGCTTGTTTATAATCCAAACGAGTGCGAAGCGGCGGCGTCCGTTTGCGCTCTGGAGCCAAAAAATGACCTTCGACATCCAGGATATCCTGGGTTTTCTGCCTCACCGCTATCCGTTTCTGCTGATCGACAGGATTGTGGAGTTTGAGCCCACCAAGCGGCTGGTGGCCATCAAGAATGTGACCATGAACGAGCAATTCTTCCAGGGGCACTTTCCCGGCTATCCGATCATGCCGGGGGTGCTGGTGGTGGAGGCGATGGCGCAGGCCGGCGGCATCATCATAATGAGGGAGACTGCCGACCGGGAGCAGAAACTGGTGGTCTTTACCGGAATCGAGCGGGCGAAATTCCGCCGGCCGGTGACGCCGGGGGACCAGTTGCGGATCGAAGTGGAGGTGCTGTCGTTCAGGCCGCGCGCGGGACGCATCGAGGGCAAGGCGTATGTGGACGGGAAGCTGGCCTGCGAAGCCACGCTCACTTGCCGGGTGGTGCCGCGCGCGCGCCAAGCGGCACCGTCCGCAGAGCCCGGTGCGGCGCCTGATGCGGAGACGGCGGAGTGAGCATTCATGCGAGCGCGGTGATCGCCGCGGGAGCTCGAGTTCCGGAGTCCTGCACGGTGGGCCCATTCTGCACCATCGGGCCGGAAGTGGCGCTGGGGGAGAATTGCACGCTGATTTCGCACGTGGTGCTGGACGGGCGGACACGGATTGGCGCGCGCAATACATTTCATCCTTTCAGCGCCGTGGGGGTAGCGCCGCAGGATTTGAAGTATGGCGGCGAGCCTACCGAGGCGATCATTGGCGACGACAACACGATTCGGGAGAGCGTGACGATCAGCCGCGGAACGGTGGGCGGAGGGGGCGTGACGCGGCTGGGTTCCAATTGCCTGCTGATGGCGTGCGTCCACATCGGGCACGACAGCCAGGTGGGCAGCCACTGCATTCTGGCCAACGCGGCTACGCTGGCCGGGCACGTGGTGATCGAGGACTATGCGACGGTGGGGGCGTTCAGCCCGGTGCATCAGCACTGCACGGTGGGCAAGTACGCGTTCATCGGCGGCGGTACGATCGTGACCCAGGACGTGCTGCCCTTCTCGCTGACCTCGTCGCGGCGGGAGAACAAGGCGTTCGGGATCAATAAAATCGGGCTGGCGCGGCGGGGGTTCTCGGCGGAGCGGCTGCAGGTGCTGCAGAAGGCGTTCCGGCTGCTGCTGGCGGCGAAGATGAACACCTCGCAGGCGCTGGGAAAGATCAAGGAGCTGGAAGGCGAGGACGTGGCGCTGCTGACGGCGTTTCTGGAGCGTAGTGAGCGCGGGGTCATCAAGTAGACATGAAGCTGGGACTCATTGCCGGCAACGGGCGGTTTCCGTTTTTGCTGCTGGATGCGGCGCGGGCGCAGGGACTGGCGGTGACGGTGGCGGCGATTCGCGAGGAGACGGACCCGGAGATGGACCGGCGGGCGGCCGCGGACGATAGCATTACGGTGCATTGGGTCTCGCTGGGGGAGCTGTCGCGGCTGATTGAGATCTTCCACAAGGAAGGCGTGCAAAAGGCGGTGATGGCGGGGCAAGTGAAGCACAAGCAGATCTTTTCCAGCATCCGCCCCGACTGGCGGCTGGCCAAGCTGCTGCTGAACCTGGGGACGCGGTCGACGGATAAGCTGCTGGGGGCAGTGGCGAAGGTGCTGGGCGACGAGGGGATCGAGCTGATGAGCTCGACGGCGTTCCTGGAGCCGCTGCTGGCCGAGGAGGGCGTGCTGACGGCGCGGGGGCCGGACGAGGAAGAGCGCAAGAACATCGAATACGGGCTGGGCGTGGCGCGGGCGGTGGCGGGGTTCGACATCGGACAGACGGTGGTGGTGGCGGCGCAGGCGTGCGTAGCCGTGGAAGCGATGGAAGGCACGGACGCGGCGATCGAGAGGGCGGGGCTGCTGATGCGATCGCTGGATGGGACTGGGGATGGGGACGGCTCGACGCTGGAACGGCGGTTGACGGTGGTGAAGGTGGCGAAGCCGGAACAGGATATGCGCTTCGACGTTCCGGTGATCGGCATGGCGACGGTGGAGACGATGATCCAAGCGGGAGCCAGTTGCCTTTCGGTGGAAGCCGGGCGGACGCTGTTGTTCGATCGCGAGCGGTTGCTGGAACGGGCGGGTGAGGCGGGGATTGCCATTGTGGCGTCTGCGCGCGGATACTGAGGGCGGAAAGGAATTTGCGAGTCCCCCAGCGGCATTTCCCCGTCCAATCCCCAGGAGGTCCCCCGTGAGAAAACCATTATTCTTCGTTCTGGCCGCAGCCCTTCTGCTTGCGGTTGCGTATGTCACAGTCCATGCGGCCGATGAACCGCTGCCCGCCGTGGGGCAGGTTGCGCCCGGCTTTACTCTTCCCTCGCAGGATGGCTCGCAGATTTCGCTGGACAGCTTCCGCGGCAAGTGGGTGGTGCTCTACTTCTATCCCAAGGATGCGACGCCTGGGTGCACCATCGAGGCGCATAACTTCCAGCGCGACCTGGCGCTGTACGAGGCGAAGAATGCGGTGATTGTGGGCGTGAGCGTGGACACTCCAGACAGCCACAAGCAGTTCTGCACCAAGGAAGGGCTGACCTTTCGGCTGCTGGCGGACCCGGAGCACAAAGTGGTGGACGCTTACGGCTCGCTGGGCAACTATGGCGGCTTCAAGATCGCCAACCGGAACACGTTCCTGATCGATCCGCAGGGCAAGATCAACAAGGTGTGGACCAAGGTGAACCCCGGAGTTCATTCCGCGGAAGTTCTGGCGGCCATTCCCGCCAGCTAGGACTCGGCCAGGGTGCCGACGGCGCAGGAATAGAGGCTGGACGCAACCGCCCCGCGGGCCAAGGAGAGCAGTGTGCCAACGCAGCTTGCGCAGGAGTTTCGTAGAGAGTTGAATGCGTTGCACACGACGTTGCTCGCTGTTGCGCCCGCGCTTGCGGACACTCCGTGGCGTGTTGGCGGATGGACGCGGAAGCAGATCGTGGGGCATCTGCTGGATTCGGCAACCAACAACCGGCAGCGGTTTGTGCGCACGGCCACGGAGGGACCCTATGTGGGACCGAAGTACGCGCAGGACGCGTGGGTGGCTGCTCACGGTTATAGCGAACAAAGCTGGGAGACTCTGCTGCGCTGGTGGCAGACGGAGCATGAGATTCTGACGGCCGTGGTGGACCGCATCCCGGAAGAGCGGCTGGACACGGAGTGCGTGGTGGGGACGGACGCGCCGGTGTCGCTGCGCTTCCTGATCGAGGATTACTTGGCGCATCAGCGTTGGCATTCTGGGCAACTGACGGACGGCGTGGCAACCTCCTGAACCACCCGACCACCGCGCACTATCGCAGACGCAGAAAAGCCCGACACAGAGCCGGGCTCTTTTGCTTGCCTTGAATTGCCGGTTGCCGTTATTTCTTCTTTGTCCTTTTCGCAGCTGCCTTCTTCGCAACTGCCTTCTTGGCAGGCGCCTTCTTTGCAGCCTTCTTGGCCGCTGCCTTCTTGGCCAGAGCCTTCTTGACAGGAGCCTTCTTCGCTGCTGTCTTCTTGGCGGGCGCCTTCTTTGCTGCCTTCTTAACTGCCAACTTTTTACCTCGTTTGGTGGGTTTGCCGGCGCTTTTGCCAGCCTTGGCCTTGATGGCCGCGGCTTTTCCGCCTGTTGCGCCAGTGGATTTAGGTTTTACGGCGGATTTCTTTGCAGCCTTCCTGGCCACAGCCTTTTTGACCACAGCTTTTTTGGCGGCTGCCTTTTTGGCCGGGGCCTTCTTTGCGGCCTTCTTAGCGGGAGCCTTCTTGCCGGCGGCCTTCTTGCGGGCCGGCTTCGCTGCGGGTTGTTCGACGACCACAATCAAAGTCCCTTCAGCCGCTGGCTCATCGTCATCCGAGGAGGTCAGCACACTGGAAGTTTCGACTTCTTCGTCCTCATCGTCTTCAAAGTCTTCGTCGTGATCGGGGTCCAGTTCCTTCGGCTCCCCTTCGAGATTGCCGTCACTCATCGCGTACATCCTGAACACTTCTTCCATCCCATTGCCTCCAGCGGCTCACCGCTGCCGTTGTATTGGTTTGCCTCTTCGCGGAACGGACACACATGCTCCGCTTGCGGAAGCCATTGTAACAATAGCTTGCACGCAAATGGTAGCAGAACACAAGTACGTAATGAGATGCCTGGGGTGTTTTTGCTACCGAGGGGAAGATTTTGCATGCGCGGCGGGCTTGCGGACGCGGGATTTCCCGGCACTCGATGGGGCTGCCTTCTTTGCGGCAGCAGGGGCGCCGGAGTTGTGCGCGTGTTGGCTCTTCGACGTTGTTGGCGCGCCTTTTTTCGCGGATGAATGCGCGGCGGCTTTGGTGGCAGAACCCTTTGCCGGAGCGGTTTCATGGGGATTTTCGCCCGCTGCCGCGGAGGCCGCGCGGCGATGACCGCGCGCGGCGTGGGGCACGATGGCAGGCTCGGCCACATGCAAACGGCGGCCCGTCTCGACCTTGATGCCGGTGATCTTGTTCCATCGGCGCAACTGATTTAGGGAGACGCCGAAGCGGTCGGAGATGGTGACCAGGGTATCGCCCCTGCGCGCGGTGTAGAGCAACATGCGGGCCGACGGCGCAGCCGCGGGGGGCACGGGCACCACCAGCGCCTGGACGCCCTGGATGCTATCGCCGGGGCGCAGTTGATTGGCGGCGGCGAGCTCCGACTCGGGAACGTGGAACGCGCGGGCCACTGACGCCAGCGAGTCCTCGGCAGCGACGGGATGGTAGCGCCATGAGTTGCGCCTGGGCTCAGGAACAAGCGCGATGCGCTGGTCAAACAGCGTGGCCGTTCCGGCGGGGAGATGGAGGTCGAAGGAGGCGTCAGGCGGGGTGATCAGGCGCAACAGGCTGGGGTTGAGGGCTGTCAACTCATCGACCGGGGCGTCGACGATGTCGGCCACCAGGCGGAGGTCCACCGAGTAGTTGATGGTGACGGTGTCAGTGAGCACAGGCGGATCGAGCGTGATGTCGTCGAAGCCGTACTGAGTGGGATTGTTGGCAATAATGATGGCGGCGAGAATTTCCGGGACGTAGTTCTGGGTCTCGGTGGGCAGTTCATGGCGCTTGTAGAGCTCCCAGAAGTCGGCGTAGCCCGTTCTCTGCACGGCGTGCTGAATGTTGCCGGTGCCGTGGTCGTAGGCGGCCATGGAAAGGTACCAGTCGCCCAACTGGTTGTAGATGAACTTCATGTAGCGGGCATAGGCGCGGGTAGACTTTTCCGGATCGAAGCGTTCGTCGACGTAGCTGTTGAATGCCAGCCCGTAGGAGGGATCGTGGGGCATGAACTGCCACATGCCGCCGGCGTGGGAGTGGGGATTCATGGCGCGGGGATTGAAGCCGGACTCGGCCACGGCCAGGTAGATCAAATCCTGAGGCACGCCTTCCTCGCCCATCACGCGCTGAATCATGGCGCGGTAGCGGCCGGAGCGCTGGAAGGAGTGCAGCAATGTGTTGTGCCCCTTCTGGGTGTTGGCGAAGAAGTTGATGTAGACGGCCACATAATCGTTGACCAGCAGGGGCAGATCGGACTTGGTGGTGGCCAGCTCGGCCCTGGCTTTGGCCACGATATTTGGATCTACGGCGAAGGTCACGTCGCTGGCCACATCCGCGGGGGTCGGCTCTTCATTGGGGACAAAGCCGTTGCCCTGCTTGAGGGCCTCCATCTCGAGGGCGTTGACGCCGTCGACAATGCGGTCGAACTCGTCCTGCAACTGCGGATCGGCCTTGATGTCGATGCGGCTCACGAGCATCAAATCGACGGCGCGATCGAACTGCACCTTGGCATCGGCGAGTTTTCCCTTGCGATAGGCGGCCTGGCCCTGGGCATAGGCATCCTCAACCTGCTGGATGAGCTGGCGCACGTGCTGCTGCTGGGGCGTAAGCGGCGGAGGAGTGGCGGCCTGGGAGGGCGGCGTGGGGAGCGCCGGCGCGGTGGCCTGGGGCGGTTGTCCCTGGTGAGCATTGAGAGGTTGCGAGGGTTCGCACCCCGCAAGCGAGAGGGCGAGCAGGGCCGAAGCAAACAGACGATAGCGATTCCAACCAATGCGCATGAGCGAGGGCGCCGCCCGCAGCCTGGTGAGGGGAGCGAAAGACACTATCCCGATGATAAGCTATGGCATGGAGGCCCGCCGCGGCGGACGCGCAACGACTGCGCAATTCCTCCTCTTTCGCCAAGCCCCGCATGGACGTCCGCTTCCTTCGCAACTTCGCCATCATCGCCCACATCGACCACGGCAAGTCGACGTTGAGCGACCGTCTGCTGGAGCTGACCGGCTCAGTGACGGGGCGGGAGATGCAGGCGCAGATTCTGGACGACATGGACCTGGAGCGGGAGCGGGGGATCACCATCAAGGCCCATGCGGTGCGCATGATGTACAAGGCGCAAGACGGGAACACCTACCAACTGAACCTGATCGACACGCCGGGGCACGTGGACTTCAGCTACGAGGTGTCGCGTTCGCTGGCCTCGTGCGAAGGGGCGCTGCTGGTGGTGGACGCCAGCCAGGGCGTGGAGGCGCAGACGCTGGCCAATGCGTACCTGGCCATCAACCACGGGCTGGAAATCATTCCCGTGATCAACAAGATCGATCTGCCCTCGGCGGACATTCTGCGCACGCAGGAGGCGATCGAGCAGGCGGTGGGGCTGGACGCCACCGACGCCATCCCGGTAAGCGCCAAGACCGGGCAGGGCGTTGCGGAGGTACTGGAAGCCATCGTTCACCGGCTGCCGGCGCCCAAGGGCGATCCGGATGCGCCGCTGCAGGCGCTGATCTTCGATTCCTGGTTCGATGCGTATCGCGGCGTGATCGTGCTGGTGCGGGTTATGGAGGGCACCCTGCGCCTGGGCCAGCGCATTCGCCTGATGTCCAATGGAAAGCCGTTCGAGGTCGAGTCAATGGGCGTGCTGATGCCGAAGCCGGTGGAGATCGGGCAACTGACGGCGGGCGAAGTGGGCTTTTTTGCGGCCACCATCAAGAATGTCGGCGACACCAAGATTGGCGACACCGTCACGGATGACGCGCGGCCCGCCGCGAAGCAGTTGCCGGGCTTTGAAGACATCAAGCCGATGGTCTTCGCCGGGCTCTACACCGTGGATGCGCACGAGCACACGCTGTTGCGCGATGCTCTGGAAAAGCTGCGGCTGAACGACTCGTCGTTCTTCTTTGAGCCGGAGAGCTCGGTGGCGCTGGGCTTCGGGTTTCGCTGCGGGTTTCTGGGACTGCTGCACATGGAGATCATCCAGGAGCGGCTGGAGAGGGAGTATGAGCTGGACCTGATCACGACGGCGCCGAGCGTGCGCTACCACGTCACGCTCACGGACGGGAGCGTGGTCGAGGTGGACAATCCATCGCGCTGGCCCGAGCCCACCAACATCGAGGAGATCCGCGAGCCGGTGATCACCGCCAAGATTCTTACCAACGAAGAGTATGTGGGCGGGATTCTGAAGCTGGTGGAGGAGAAGCGCGGCAAGCAGCTGAACTTCGAGTACGTGACGGGCACGCGGGTGATGCTGACCTATGAACTGCCGCTGAACGAGATCGTGCTGGATTTCTACGATCGGCTGAAATCCATCTCCCGCGGCTACGCATCGCTGGACTATCAACTGGCGGGGGAGTGGGAGTCGCCGATGGTGAAGCTGGACATCCTGGTTTCGGGCGAGCCGGTGGATGCGCTCTCGATCATCGTGCACCGGGACTTTGCCTACGAGCGGGGCAAGGCGCTGGTGGCGAAGATGCGGGAGCTGATTCCGCGCCAGCAGTTCGAGGTAGCCATCCAGGCGGCCATCGGCGCCAAGGTCATCTCCCGCGAGACCGTCGCGGCGCTGCGCAAGAACGTGCTGGCCAAGTGCTACGGCGGGGACATTTCGCGCAAGCGCAAGCTATTGGAAAAGCAAAAGGAAGGCAAGAAACGCATGAAGCGGATCGGGAAAGTCGATATCCCGCAAGAGGCCTTCCTGGCGGTGTTGCGCGTAGGCGAAGATCAGCAGAAGTAGGGGCTGCACCGTAACCATTTAGATACTTAGGTCACCTGCTGTTCATGCGGGGCTGTGGAAACCTCACAGAACCGGTGTCTGCTATTGCTCACAAGTATTCCCGTCTGGAGAACAGGGGCATTTTTCAGATTTGTGTTGATATATAAGGGGTTACCTTGACTATCAGAAACCGGCCGAAGTTGACAAGAGAAAAAAAGAGGTTTTTTTTCCAGAATTGCGGGAAGTAATCCACAATTTTTTCCACAGAAGAGGGCGTTCGCGGCTTGAGTTTTTTTGCGCCCGGCCGGAAACGTTTGCCTGGCCGCTGAAGGAGATGGAATGCAGGGCAAAAGGCCCCGCCGAGGGGGGCCTCTGCGTGCGTTGGAGGAATCCTCTCAGTGTGCGACGGGAGGCTTGGCTGCCGGCTTGGGGGCCGATGGGGCAGTCGAAGCTGCCGGTTGGGCCGGCGGAGCCGGTACGCCCGACTTGAGGTTGTAGGCATCGATAACCGGCTTGCTGATGTCGGTGGCAGGATTCGCGTAAAGGACGGGATTCTGCTGCTGGGATACGTCCAGAATGAGCGTGTATCCCTGCTGCTGTGCGTAGGTGGACATCACGTCATAGACTTTTGAGGCCAGGCTGTTGTAAATCTCGCCCATCTCCTGCTGGAAGTCGTTGCGGGCATCTTCGGCTTCGCGATCCAACTTCTTCTTCTTGTCGTCGATGGTTTTGGCCTGGCTGGCGCGAGCGGCCTCGCTGAGCTTGTCGCCCTGGGCCTGCAACTGCTTGGTGAGGCTCTCGACCTCGTCGTTGAGGGCCTTGAGTTGCTGTTCCTTGGGCGAGTACTTCTTCTCCAGGTCGGCGAAGTCGCGCTGGCCCTCGTTGGTTTGGGCCACGGCTGCCTGGAAAGCGATGACGGCAATCCTGACCGGGCCCGAAGGCGCGGCGGGGGCGGGCGGCGTTTGGGCGGCTGCGCCCAGGGCCAAGCCCGAGGCCAGTGCAACGGCAAGTGCAAGCGAACGCTTCATTGGAATGGAAAACTCCTTCAAAATCCCGGTGCGGCGGTCTGCGTTCCGGCTGCAAAACAGCGCCTGTGCACGGTGAGAAACCTGGCGGTCAGTTACCACCCGGTTTACAATCCCAGCCTGAGAAACTCCAGGCTGCAAGGAAACATCAGCGGGACCATTGTGGATTATAGGAGGGCCGGAAGAGGAGCGTCAAACAACCGGGCCGTGGATTTTGGCGCACTACGGAGACGGCGGCTGAGGAGGGTATTCGACGCCTGGAGAAACACAGGCCCCGCAACGCGAGGCCTCAGACTGCATTCGATGTTCACTGGGGCTTTACGCGAAGTTCGGGCGCAGCATCAGTGGGCGACAAGCGGCTTGGGGGCCGGCTTGGACGCCGCTGGGGCTGCCGCCGCCGGCTGGGCCGGTGGAGCGGGAACGCCTGAGGCCACGTTGTAGGCATCGACGATGACCTTGGTGATGTCGGTGGTGGGGCTTGCGTAGAGAACGACGGGGGCCTGCTGCTGGCTTCCACTGCCGTCAACCACCAGCGTGTAGCCCTGCAACTGCGCGTATTTTGCCAGAACGTCGTATACCTTGGAAGCGATCTTGTTGTAGACCTCGTTCATCTCCCCGGTGAGGTCGTTCTGGGCATCCTCGGCGAAGCGCTGGGCCAGTTTTTTCTTGTCGTCGATGGTCTTTGCCTTGCTGGCGCGCTCGACATCGCTGAGCTTGTCGCCCTGGGCCTGCAACTGCTTCTCCAAGCCATCGATCTCATCGGACTGAGCCTTGAGCTGGGCGCGCTTGGGCTCGTACTTTTTCTGCAGGTCGGCAAAGTTGCGCTGGAATTCGTTGGTTTGGCCTACGGCGGCCTGGAAGGCGATGACGGCAACCTTGGCAGGGACGGCCTGTGGCGGCGCTGCGGGGGCGGGCGATGTTTGTGCGGCGGCGCTCAGGACAAGGCCCGAGGCCAGCGTGACGGCTAATGCAAGCGAACGCTTCATTTGAATGAAAAACTCCTTCAGAATTCCTGTGTGGCAGGTCAGCGTTTCATCGCAGGACCGGACCTGTGCCTCCTGAGAAACCATACGGTCCTTTTTCAGGGACTCCGCGCCGGAAGAGGGGGCAGAGACAGGAAAAGACACGAGCGGAGACGTCAGCAGGAACTGCTTGGATTATAGGAGGGCTGAGTGGGAGCGTCAAACCGGGAAGGCGTGAATTTCGCCTTGGTTGCCGATGAACGGAGGGCGGTTTGGGCTCCTGGCCTTCCATCCTTTTCGCAAAGAACGCTAAAAGGACGGAGCACCCAGCTTTTGTGGGAAGTGGCCAGAGGGCACACTGGGCTTTGCGGCTTCCCAGGTCTCAGAGTGGAGACTTGGGGCACACGCGCAGGCCGCTAACCTTCGGATTCTGCGCCGGCGTCAAGGCTGCGCAGGCCCGGCATGGGGGAAAAGGCCGAAACGTTGCAACATCTGAAGCCCCAGCCCGACAACAGCCAAGAGCAGAAGAAGGGAGGCCAATGCGAAAAAGGGAATCTGCAGCACCGGCCAGGCCTTCCTGGGCAACTGGTCGGCCAATTTGTCGCCGACGGTCTCGTTGAAGCGAGCGGGCCTGTCTTCGCCTTCGGCGGCTGGCCTCCACTGCGAAGCGAGAAAGGCGGCGCGGAGGTTGGAGAGCAGGATGGCGGCGAGGATGATGGAGAGAAATCCAGGAAACCCACCGGTGGCCATGGCGTAGAGCAGGGCGGTGAAATAGAGAGCGAAGAGCAGCGCTGCAGCCGGCCAATTGCCTTCACGAACGCCCATGCCGCCAATCAGAAAAGCCAGCGCGGCCGCCGCGCCGGTGGCGATCATGATGGGGTTTCCGGTGACCAATGAAACCACAATTTGAAAGGCTGCGATGATCAAACAAATCCAGAATCCCTGGCGCCCCAGGTAATCCACGTCCCAGGCATTCTCCACCGTGGGCCAGAAGATGCTCTTCAGCCATCTTTCAGAGCGCTTGGCCTCTCCGGACAATCCAAGTGTTTGCATGGCAGCCAGATTGCCCGAAGACGGGGACCGCGTCAAGTGGCCTTGTGGTTATTTGGAGCAATTTCAGGGTTAACACGCTGTAACGGAGGACCAGCAGGGTGGCTTTTTCTTGAGGGAAAAGCCACTTGGATGCATGGGCCCCCATTACAGCAACCCTGAAATTGCCATATGAAGCCGGCAACAGCGGATTGATGGTTCGGCGCAGAGACGAAAGGGCCGCTCGTGGTGAGCGGCCCGAAAGCAAGGGTGGAGAAACCTTTTGGCTAGAAGGTTGTGGAGACGGTGAGGCGGAAGGTTTTGCGGGGTTCGCGGAATTGGTAGCGAGAACCGTAGGCCTGCAGCGCCTCGGAATAGGTGTAGTCACCGGCGCCGCCGGGCGGGAAAAGATCGCGGGTAATGAGCTGGGCTGAGCAACTGCCCTTGTTGCCACCGAGATTGACGGTGTTGCAGTAGGGACTCTCATAGAGGCGCAGGGGGTTGTAGGCATAGTAGAGGCGGAAAGGCGCGTTGATGACGGGCATGATGACTGAAATCTCGGCGCCGGTGGACATGCGGGGAACGAAGTTGGTGCCGGAGATGGGGCGGATGTTCTGCTGGAAGCCGACCTGGGAGCCGGGAATGCCGCCCTGGCAGGCGCCGTTGTTGAAGACCGGGCAGCCATAGAGCGGTGCCGTGAGCGAGGCAAACCCCTCGGGACTCTGCTTCAACTGGCCCTTGTTGAGGGCGGTGTCGATGCCGAAGTCGTCGAAGAACGAGAAGGTGACCGGACCGGCGATAGGAATGCGGTACTCGGCATTGGCGGTAAGGTTGGAATCGCCGCCGATGGAAGCGATGCCGTAGACCGGCAGTGGCACCTGGATGCACTGGTTGTCTTCAGGATTGGTGGGGTCGCGGGGAACGCAACTGCCGTCGGGATTGGTGAGCTGGACACTGACGCGATTAGGGACGTAGCCGTAGGGCGTGGCGCCGCGGATATCGAAGCCGCGCAATTCGCCCTCGCCGCCGGAGTAGAAACGGTTGTTGGGGGGGGCGACGTCGCCGCCGAAGCCTTGCACATAGCCCAACTGCGCGCGCACGCCGAGGACGTTGCGTCCACCGGCCGTCGGAATGAGGTAGTGCATGGGCATGAAGCGCTTGTAGGCCACCAGCGGGGAGATGTAGCGCAAGTTGCCGCCGATGCCGGCCACCTGGAAGACGGCGGTGTATTCCTTGCCGGAGTGGGGACGCAGGGGGTTGTTGATGGTGTTGTAGGCATAGCTGAAGGAGGCCGAGCTGTTGATGATGCCCGCCAGCGCATTGGAGCCCTGAATGCCGGAGCGGAAGCTGATGGTCTGGAAGAAGGTCTGGCTGGCGGTGCTGAAGGCTGTAATCGTCGACTTGTTGAGCGAATAGGTCATGCCGACGCGCTGGAAAGCGTGGCGCCTGAGGGGATAACTGACGGAGAAATTCAGGCCGGTGGAGGCCTGGTTGTAGTTCTGCGTGAGCGACTGCTGCGCCGCGGTCAGGTTGATCGACGTCCCGGTAGCCGTCTGGTAGCTCTTGGCGGCGTTGTAGTCCTGCTTGGAGTTGAAGAGCTGGAAGCCGAGGTTGAGGGGGCGGTTGCGTATGTAGGGTTGCGAGAAGCCGAACATGAACGTGCGGGCGACGTTGCCCAGATTGCCCTGCAAGCTGAGGGTTTCGCCGAGGCCGAGGAAGTTGTTGGTCTGGTAGTTGATGCCGAGGAAAGCGCCGGAGAGACCGCTGATGCCGCCATTGAGACCGATGGAGTTCTTGCCCTTCTCCTTGACCTTGAGGAGGAGATCGACGGTGCCGGCCTCGGCATCCTGGTGGGCCTCGGAGTCCTGATCGACCCTGAGGGGGTTGAAGTACTCGAGCTGGTTGAGGCGCAGCAGGCTGTACTCCCAGAGTTGGGAGTTGTAGACCGAACCTTCATCGAGCATGAGCTCGCGGCGAATGACTTTGTCGCGGGTAATGGTGTTGCCCTGAAATTCGATACGGGAGACGTAAAAGGGCTTGCCCTCGTCGATGTCGATGTCCAGCGAGACGGTCTTTTTCTGATCGTCGTAGACAGGCTTGGGGATGGCGCCGAAGTTGATGTAGCCCAACTGGCCGTAGGCCTTCTTGAGGTTTTCCAGGCCCTTCTGGATCAGCGTGGCGTTGAACCAGTCACCGTCTTTCAGGGCAAAGGTGGCGCGCAGGGCCTTGACGTTGGAGACGGCCTTGTTGCCGGTGAAGGTGATGGAGCCGAGACGGTAGCGGCCGCCCTCTTCAATGGGCATGAGAATGTCAATGCGCTTGCCCTTGTTGGGGCGGAAGGTGAACCAGTTGAGACCGCCCTCATCGCGGATCTGGGTTTTGGGCTCCTCGACGGCGGCGATGGCGTAGCCTTTGTCGCGGTAGGCCTGGCGGACGCGCTCAGTGTCCTCTTCCAGCTTGGAGGCATCGAAGGTCTGGGCGAAGATATTTTCGAAGATCAGCGAATAGGGGATGCCGATGGGCTTGAGGTTCTTCATGGAGCGGCGCAGGAGCAGGCCGCTGAGGTGCTGGTTGCCGGTGAACTTGATCTGGCCCACCTTTACGGTGGGGCCTTCCTTGATGTTGAAGTTGACCTGGACGGAGGCGGGAGGAATGTCCTTGATGTCAAGCTTGATGGTGGCAAACTGGTGGCCGTGCTCGGAGAGGATCTCCTTGAGGACCGTGGTGGCGCGGAGAACCTTGGCGGGGTCGTACTGGCTCTCGACGGAGAGCGGGACTTTTTCCTTTTTGAAGCGGTCGAGGACGTCGGACTGGGAGACGGCGTTGAGGCCCTTGTAATTGATTTCGCGGATGGTGGGCTTTTCCTTGACAAAGATGTCGAGGATGATTCCCTTCTCGGAGTCCTCGCGCTCGATGCGCAGGTTTTCGAAGTAGCCGGTGTTCCAAAGGGAGTTGAAGTCGCGCTCGATGGAGATGGGGTCGTAGGTATCGCCGGGGTGGGAGAAGAGCCGCGCCAGGACGGTCTCCTTGGGGATGCGGCGGTTGCCGATGACACGGATGGAATCGATGGTCTGCAACTGCTGAGCCAGGGCTGTGCCGGCCGTGACGACCAGCACCAGCGCCAACAGGATGCGCGCCAGAGGGCTGGAAGTCCGCATGGCGCGGGAGAACGAAGTGTGCTTTATCTTCACCGGGCTGGAGCCCTGCGGCGAGGACAAGTACTGGTGCGATCCATAGTTCGGCTTCACGGGAAAAATATGCACACCCTCACTGCTGAAAAGTCTGATCCTGCTTCGAGGAAAGAACGATTATATTGGACCGCGGCCACCCGGCCCAAACCGATGGGCTGTCGAACGGCTCGGAAACCGTGTCTTTCCCAGAATTTCCCTGCCGCGCGAAGCACCTTCGGACCGGGTCAGGCCCCGATTAGGGTCTAATCCACAGTCTACCGGAAGCAGACGGGTTGGGATGGGTTTGCATCCCCTCCGCGCCTCGCCGCATCCCTCTTAGACGCAGGTTGGATTCACTTGGCATCGGCCGTGCATGGAGGTTTTTGCGGTGATTGAAGGGACTGAGGAGACGGTTTATGAGTTTTCAGCCCCGCTCCTGGATGGGCGCACGGTAAGCCTGGACGAGTACCGGGGCCGTGTGCTGCTGATTGTGAATACGGCCCGTTCGCCGCGGCGAACGGGTTTACCGCGCAGTACTCGGGGCTGGAGGAGCTTTATCGCGCCTACAAAGGCCGGGGGTTTGAGGTGCTGGGGTTCCCCTGCAAGCAGTTTGGCGGGCAGGAGCCGGGCTCGGCAGGCGAGATCGGAGCGTTCTGCGAAAAGAATTATGGAGTGAGCTTTCCGATTTTCGCCAAAATCGACGTGAACGGCAACGGTGCGCACCGGCTCTATCGTTTTCTGAAGCGAAGCAAGCCTGGAATCCTGGGCATCTTCGGCGCCGGGGGCATCAAGTGGAACTTCACCAAGTTCCTGATTGACCGGAAAGGTAGGGCGGTGGAACGCTTCGGACCCTCGAGGGCTCCAAAGGCCCTGGCGACGGCGATTGAACGTCTGCTGGACAGCCAATAACGAAGCGAGATGGCGCGAGAGCCAGGATTGGGGCCTGGTTTGGAGGGGCAGGGCTGCTGCGGCCCCCAATCTGCGCAGAGGGATTGTTCACTGAGAGGCGGTTGTCCGCAGGCTTTTCCAGCGCGGAGATCAGACCTTTGAGGAATTCGCGCGCAATTTCGGCATTTTGCCGCATTTGCCTGGGCTCTGCGGTATGCTCTTTGCATATCTGGCTCGAATGCCGGCCTTCATTGCAATTGGACAGGCCTTCCCAGAAAAGCCCGGTGCCGGGAGGCAAAGATGCGCCAAAATCTACCCATGATCCTGATCCGGGTGATTGTGGGTCTGGTGTTCCTGGTTGAGGGCGTGCTGAAGTTCGTTCATCCCGATGAACTGGGCGTGGGACTGTTTGCTGGGATCGGCCTGCCCTTTCCTCATCTGCTGGCGCCGCTGGTGGGCGGCATTGAGATCGCCGGGGGCGCGGCAATCATTCTGAATTTCTATGCCGGGGATGCGGCGCTGGTGTTGCTGGTGGTGATAGTGACGGCGCTGGTGACGACGAAGCTGCCTATTCTGCTGGGCCGGCCCCTGGGGCCGTTTGCGCTGATGAAGCTCCCCCGATACGGGTGGTTGAGCTTTCTGCACGAGGCGCGGGTGGATCTGTGCATGATCTTCGGCTCGCTGGCGGTGGCGATCGACCGGGGCCTGCGCGCGGGGCGCAGGAGACAGTGGTATCAATCGAATAGCATGTGAGAAAGCAGCTTTCAGCTATCAGCTTTCAGCTATCAGCTATCAGCTATCAGCTCGATTGTGCCGATACTCCAGACCTTCAATCGAAGCGATAAGCGCCGATGGCGGCGCCCATGGGTTCATCGGTAAAGATGCGCTTGCCGGGGGCGTCTCCTCCGGCTCCAGCCGCGACCAGAAGCGGAATCAAATGTTCCTCGCGGGGGTGGGCGAAGTCCGCAAACGGGGCTTTGCGCCAGGCGGTCAGGAGTGCTGCGCGCTCCGCCGCGGGCGCCTCGACGGCGCGGGTGAGCCAGTCGTCAAAGGCTCGGGCCTTTTCGCGGGTTTCGGGGCGGAGGTAGGCGCGGAGATTGTGGAAGCTCATGCCGCTGGCGACGATGAGCACGCCTTCGTCGCGCAAAGGCGCGAGGGCGCGTCCAGCGGCGAGATGGAGCGCCGGATCGAGCGAGCTGGCCAGTGAGAGCGTCACGACGGGGATCTGCGCCTGGGGGAAGGCCACCTTGAGGGGCACAAAGACGCCGTGGTCGAAGCCGCGGGTGGAACTGATGGCGGCGGGAAGGCCTGCCTGAGCGATCAGGCTGGCTGCGCGGGCGGCCAGTGGCGGCGAGCCGGGGGCGCCCCAGGTGAGGCGGTAGGTATGGTCGGGAAAGCCCGAGTAGTCGAAGATGAGCTGGGGCGCGGGCGCGGCGCCGGCGGTGAATGCCGGCTCCTCCCAGTGGCCGCTGACGACCAGCAGAGCTTTGGGGGGCGCCGGGAGCGTGGCGGCCAGGCCTTCAAGAAAGCGCTGCGTTGGCTGCCAGGTATCGGCCGGTCCCCAGGTCCAGTCCATGAAAAAGCAGGGTCCGCCTCCGTGAGGGATAAAGATTGCGGGCTGGCGTTGAGGGTTAGCGGGCATGGTGTTCCTCCGGGCATCCCGGCCGGGAGATTGGAGCCGGGGAGATAGTCGTTCAAACGACTACTTTTTTGGATGCCCGAGAGCCGGCGGGGATGCAGCCATATTCGTCTCTACTCGACTGGGGCGGCAAGATAGTAGACATAGACCAGCATGGCAACGCCGATGAGGAGCGGAACCAGGCCGCAGGCGGCCAAATCGTGCCCGGCCACGAACCACAGCAGGACTACCACTCCAATGCCGATGCCGGTCATGATCAGGCCACCGATTTTCAGGCCTTCCAGCGTATGGAACCGCACAATGCGGCTTTGTTCCCGCAGGAACTCGATGGATGCCTTGGCCGCGTCGCCGGAGCCCTCGCTCACGCGCCGCAAAGTCTCAGCCTTATAGAACGCCTCGCGCTCCTTGCGGCGGCTTTCGAGCCAGGTGGTGATGGGAAGAAATATTCCAAACAGCGCCACAGCGCCGCAGGAAAGAAACGCCCACATACCGAAGTTGCCAAAAACTTCGTCGGGTCCGGAGAGCAAAAGTGCCAGATGCGTCATAGAATCCTCCTGATTGTTTTTGCGGGGATTTTGTCCCATGCGTCTGGTGGGACTGCGGACGGTGAAATGCGGTTGCATTTTGTTGCGGAATTGATTTTGCGGAACAAAATGCAACCGGGAGGGCGGGTTCCAAGTCCCACCACATGGAGAGTGCCTGTGTTGACGGAAAACCCCAGCATTGCGACCACGAGGAATGCGGAAGAAGACTTGGCCGACGTGGAGCGGGTGCTGGCCGGGGAGGTGCAGGCGTTTGCTGGGATTGTGCGGCGGTGGCAGGGGCCCCTGGTGAACATGGCGTGGCGCTATTGCCGCGACCGGGGACGGGCCGAAGAACTGGCGCAGGAGGCTTTCATCCGGGCGTGGCGCGGGCTGAGCGGTTGGCGGCGCGAGGGGAGCTTTTCCACGTGGCTGTTTGCATTGGCGGCGAACGTGTTCCGGTCGGAGCTGAAACGGTTTCCGACATTGAACGTGGCGCTCAAGGAGATTGCCGAGCCTTCGAGGCCCGCGGAACAACACTCGGCGCTGGCTGTGCGGCTGAGTTCCGAAACGGTCAGGAGGGCGGTGCTGTCGTTGCCCGTCCGCTACCGGGAGCCGGTGGTGCTGTTTTATTTTCACGAGATGGACGTGGCGGCGGCGGCGCGGACCATGGGGTTGCCGGAGGGAACGCTGAAGGCGCGGCTTTCCAGGGCGCGGGAGCTGCTGCGAAGACGGTTTCCGGGGCTGGAAGGGGAGATAGCTTCCCACTCCAGCGACAAAAGCAGAAGCGTCGCGAGGGTGGGGCACCCAGGTTTCAGTGATAAGGTGGGGCACCCGAATTCAAACGGAGTTGAGGCTCTGCACGACGCTGGAAAGGAGGTTTGAAGATGGACTTGAACAAACAGGAAACCGATGCGAAGGAACTGAGCAGGATTGACGGGATTCTGGCGTCGGAAGAAGAGATTGTGCCGTCTTCGGGCTTCCTGGCCGGCGTGATGGAAAGGGTAGAAGAAGAGGCGAGAATGCCGGCGCTGATTCCTTTTCCGTGGAAGAGGGCATTGCCGGGATTTGTGCTGATTGCGGTGATTCTGGTGTGGGGCGCGGTGGAACTGGTGCGGTGGGGTGTTTCGGAGGCAAAGGGCGCTTCGCTCAGCGTGCCGCATGGAACCTTTGCCATGGGGCCGCCTATGCAACAGGCGGGATGGGTTGCGCTGGCGCTGGGGGTTTCGTTGGCGTCGTGGCTGCTGGCGCGGCTACTGGCGGGACGGCCGGGGCTGCTGTAAGGCTCGAGTATTTGCTGAGCTGGCTCCGAGGAGGGCGGACTACGCGATGGTCCAGTCTTCAGTCTTGAGGCCGTCGACGAATCCGAAGACGCTGTCGTGGGTGACGAGGGCCAGGTCCAGCGACAATGCGTGGGCGGCGATCATCAGGTCCTCTGCGCTCAGCGGGCGTCCCTTGCGCTCCTGCGCGGCGCGCAGTTCGCCATAGGTGCGGGCGGCGGCCGAGTCCCATGGCAGGATCAAAACATCTGCCAGGAAGGATTCGACCGATGCGCGCCTCCGCATTGCGGCTGGCTTCCTGGCTACGCCGTAGCGCAGCTCGGCCTCCGTGATGGATGAGACTGCCGTCAACTGGAGGCTCACCCTTCGTAGATTTTCTCGGACTCGTGGGGGTTTGTCCGCAATGTAGTAGCTGACGGTATTGGTATCGAGCAGGTAGAGGGTCTCCATTGGCTAAAAGAGATCCAACTCACGAGGCATACTGGTCGAACGCTCGAAGAAGTCTTCCGGATAGGTTGTGCGGTCGAAGATTTTGAAAAGCTGTTCCCAAGTCAGGTTCTTTGGCCTTGGAGGCAGCTTTGCGAATTCCTCCGGCGGTGCGTCGTCGGGAATGGCGTCGTAAAGGGCGAACCATTCGTCGAAGCTGATGGAAGGAGGCTCGGCTGGGACCGGTGCAATTACGACCTCGCCAGTTGCTTCATCGCGGCGGATGGCGACTTCTTTACCTTCGAAGCGGAACTCCTTGGGCAGGCGGACGGCCTGGCTGCGGCCGTTCTTGAAGAGCTTGGCGGTTTTGGGCGCGGAGGCGGACTGAGGCACGGCTGCCGCTTGCGATTTGGTGTTTGTTGCGCTCATGGTTGGCCTCCCGCAGCTTGGTATAGACCACAGTATATACCAGATATGCATGTCTCTGGCGGAACTATTGCACTGTCGAGTGCTTCTCACCGAACCGGCGGAGTTTGGCGAGGGTTGCGGCGGCCTGGCCGGAGTCAATGGCTTCGGCGCCCTGGGAAACGCCTTGCTTGAGATCGACGGCGAGGCCGGCGGCTACCAGGGCGGCGGCGGCGTTGAGCAGCACAATGTCGCGGCGGGGGCCGGGGATGCCGGTGAGAACGTCATAGAGAAGAGCGGCGTTGGTGGGGACGTCGCCGCCGACAAATTGATCGAGGGTCACGCGGGGCAGGCCGGCCATCTCGGGAGTGACGCGGGCGGCTTTCAAGGTGGGCTCACCGGTTTCGGACTCCTCGATGCGGGCGACGATGGACTCGCCGGTGGTGGTGAGCTCATCGATTCCATCGGTTCCGTGGACGACGAAGGCGCGCTTTGCGCCGAGGGCGGCGAGCGTGCGGCCGACGAGCAGGACACGGCTGGGAGCCAGGACGCCGATGACCTGGGCGCGGGCTCCGGCGGGGTTGGTGAGCGGGCCGCAGAGGTTGAAGATGGTGCGGAAGCCGAGCGCGCGGCGCAGGGGGCCGAGGGCTTTCATGGCGGGGTGATAGAGGGGCGCGAAGAGGAACATGAAGCCGGTGTGGCGAAGGCACTCGACGGCCAGCTCCGGAGAGAGGGCGATGGGAACGCCGAGGGCCTCGAGGACGTCCGCGGCGCCGCAGCGGGAGGTGATGGCGCGGTTGCCGTGCTTGGCGACCTTGGCGCCGGCTGCGGCGGCTACCAGGGCCGCGCCGGAGGAGATGTTGAAGGTGAGCGGTCCGCCGCCGCCGGTGCCGACAATGTCGACGAGTTGATCGCGCTCGTCGGGTTCGAGGGGAAGCGGCAAGGCGCGCTGGCGCATGACCTCAACGAAGCCGGCCAGCTCGGGGGCCAGTTCGCCGCGGGTGGCGAGGACGGTGAGCAGGGCGGCGATCTCGACATCCGGAACTTCGCCGGAGAGGATTTCAGTGAGGGCGTGGGCCGCCTGTTCACGGGTAAGAGCGGCGCCGTCCTCGGCGAGGGGTTTGAGGAGTTCCTTCAGAGAGGCCATATCTCCTGATGGTAACGGCGCGCGGGGCTCCGGCGCATTTTGAGAAGGCTGCACGGGTGGAGTTTGCCGCTGCTTTGGCGGGCAAGATAGTATTTGGATACCGCTGGCACGGTCTCGCCGGCCCAGGGTTCACTGGGTCCGGCGCCGAATCCCCCAAACAACAGCGGATTGGGCGGTTCCAACTTGAAAATTCACGAGTATCAGGCAAAAGAAATCCTGGCCAAGTACGGCGTAGCCGTGCCCAAGGGCGAGATGGCCAACACGCTGGAAGAAGCAACCGAGGTGACGCGCAAGCTGTTTGCGGAGGGCGCTGCGGGCGTGGTGGTGAAGGCGCAGATTCACGCTGGAGGGCGCGGCAAGGGCGGCGGCGTGAAGGTGGCGCGGACACGCGAAGACGCCGAACTGTACGCCAAGAACATTCTGGGCATGCAACTGGTGACGCACCAGACGGGGCCGCAGGGGCAGAAGGTGCAGCGGCTGCTTATCGAGGAGACGGCGGCGATCGATCGCGAGCTTTACCTGGGGATCGTGCTGGACCGCGCCACGAGCGAGCTGGTGTTCATGGCGTCGCAAGCCGGCGGGATGGAGATAGAAGAGGTGGCCGCGAAGGACCCCGAGGCCATCTTCAAGGAGAGCATCGATCCGGCGGTTGGATTTGGCGCGTGGCAGGCTCGCAAGCTGGCCTTTGCGCTGGGACTGAAGGCGACGCAGATCACCGCGGCGGTGGCTTTCCTGCAGAGCTTGTACAAGGCGTTCATCGAGACCGACGCGTCGCTGGTGGAGATCAATCCGTTCATCACCACGAAGGACGACAAGCTGTTGGCGCTGGACGCCAAGATCACGTTCGACGACAACGCGCTGTTCCGGCATCCGGCGATCAAGGCGCTGCGCGACACGGCCGAAGAGGACCCGCTGGAAGTGGAGGCGAGCAAGTACGCGCTGAATTACATCAAGCTGGACGGGTCGATCGCCTGCATGGTGAACGGCGCGGGGCTGGCGATGGCGACCATGGACATCATTCAGTACGCGGGAGGCAGCCCGGCGAATTTTCTGGATGTGGGTGGCGGGGCGACGCAGGAGCAGATTGAGCACGCGTTCGAGATTCTGCTTGCGGACGCGCATGTGAAGGCGATCTTGATCAACATTTTCGGGGGCATTCTGCGCGTGGACCGGCTGGCGACGGGGGTGGTGGCCGCGACGCGGAATTTGCACGTGAAGGTGCCCATTGTACTGCGGCTGGAAGGCACCAATGTTGAAGAGGGCCGCAAGATTCTTGCGGAGTCGGGATTGAATTTCCAGGTCGGCGAAACAATGAAGGAAGCAGCGGAACTTGTGGTGGCCGCGGCTGCAAAGGCGGGGGCATAACATGGCGGTCCTGGTGGATAAGAATACGCGGCTGATTGTGCAGGGAATTACCGGCAAAGAAGGAACGTTCCACGCCAAGGGCTGCGCTGAATACGGCACCGTAGTTGTGGGTGGCGTGACTCCCGGCAAAGGCGGCGCCACCCACGAGGGCTGGCCGGTGTTCAACACGGTGACGGACGCCGTGGAGAAGACGGGCGCCAACGCGACAATGATCTTTGTGCCGCCGCCGTTTGCGGCGGACGCGATTCTGGAGGCCGAGGACGCGGGGATTCCGCTGATCGTGGCCATCACGGAGGGGATTCCGACGCTGGACATGGTGAAGGTGTGGGCCAAGCTCAAAACTTCAAAATCGCGGCTGATCGGGCCCAACTGCCCCGGCGTGATCTCGCCGGGGAAGGCGAAGATCGGCATCATGCCCGGTAACATTCACAAGGAAGGCTCGATCGGAATTGTGTCGCGGTCGGGAACGCTGACGTATGAGGCGGTGCACCAGTTGACGCAACGCGGTATCGGGCAATCGACGGCCATTGGAATTGGGGGCGACCCGATCATCGGGACCACGCACATCGACGCGCTGCGCCTGCTGAACGACGATCCTGAGACGGAGGCTATCATCCTGATCGGCGAGATCGGCGGCTCGGCCGAAGAGGCCGCGGCCGAGTTCGTGAAGCAGCATGTGAAGAAGCCGGTGGTGGGGTTCATCGCCGGACAGACCGCGCCGCCGGGACGGCGGATGGGCCATGCAGGGGCGATCATCAGCGGCGGACAAGGCACCGCGGCGGACAAGATGAAGGCGCTGACCGAGGCCGGGATTCACGTGGTGGTTTCGCCGGCGGAGATCGGGGCCACGCTGGCGCGGGTGATTGGCAAAGGATAGTCTTTCGCTCCGCGATGAAGATGAGAAAGGCCCGCCGCGATGGTGGGCCTCTTGCAGTTTTTACGCCTGCTATTTCACCAGATCCGGCACGGCTTGGGGGCGACCATGGGCGCGGTTTTCTTGCAACTGAAGCTCTTGGCGAACTCGGGAAGATCGGTGAGCACGGTGTTGGTCCGGTACTCGTCGGGGGCGTGGGGATCGGTCTGGGCCTGGGTGCGCAACTGCTCGGGGCGCGTCTGGGTACACCACTGCTGCGCATAGGCGATCCAGAAGCGCTGGTCCGGGGTGTAGCCGTCGGTCTTCGCATTCATGTCGAGGTGCGCGGTTTCGGCCTTGTCGAGCCACGCCAGCCACGCCAGCCATAGGCCGCCCAGATCGGCCAGATTTTCGCCCAGCGTGAGCTTGCCGTTGAGGTGAACGCCGGGGACGGCCTCGATGGCGTCATACTGACGGACCATGCAATCGGCGCGGTCGTTGAACTTTTGCTCGTCGTCCCTGGTCCACCAGTTCTTGAGATTGCCGTCCTTGTCGTACTGCCGGCCCTGGTCGTCGAAGCCGTGGGTGAGCTCGTGGCCGACGGTGGAACCCATGTCGCCGTAGTTGGCCGCGTCGTCTTCCTTGTCACTGAAAAAGGGCGGCTGGAAGTAGCCGGCGGGGAAGTTCACGTTGTTCATCTGCGGGTCGTAGTAGGCATTCACCGTGGGCGGCGTCATCTGCCACTCGCCCTTGTCGACGGGTTTGCCGATCTTGGCCAGGTCGCGCGCAAAGTCGAACTGATGCGCGCGCATCTGGTTGCCCAAGGCGTCGCCTTGGACGATCTGGAGCGAGGAGTAGTCGCGCCACTTGTCGGGATAGCCGATCTTGTTCATGACCGTGTGCAGCTTGTCTTTGGCCTTGACCTTGGTTTCGGCGCTCATCCAGTCCAGGGCATCGATGTCCTTGTCCATAACCTGCTCAATGGCGAGGGTCATCTCGAGGGCGCGCTGCTTTTCAGCGGGGGGAAAGTATCTGGCCACGTAGACCTGACCCAACGCCTCGCCCAACTCTTCATCGACGCGGCTGGTGCAGCGCTTCCAGCGCTCCTGCTGTTTCTCAGCGCCATTCAGCGTGTGTTCGTAGAAGTTCCAGGTCTCCCGGTCGAAGCTCTCCGGGAGACTGGTTCCGGCATAGGCGTGGAGCAAGTGCCAGCGCAGGTAAGTCTTGATCTGGTCGAGGGGCGTGCCGGCCAGCAGCGCGTTGAACTCCGCAAAAAACTTGGGTTCGGCGTCGTTCATCTTGCCGGCGGCGGGAGCGTGGGCGGTGGCGACATAATCGCCCAGCGGAAAGTGCGTGAGCTGTTTTGAAAAGGCGGCCACATCGGTGGGGTGATTGAGATTCTGGGGGTCGCGCTGCTCGGTGATGGTGAGCGACGCCCTGGCCAGGCGGGTCTCGATGGCCAGCACGGTCTCGGCATCCCTGGCGGCCTGGGCTTCGGGCTCGCCGGCGAGGGTAAAGATTCTGCGCACGTGGGCCACATACTGCTGGCGCTGCTCGACGGACTTGGCGTCGGTGCGGGTGTAGTAGTCGCGCTCAGGCAGGCCCAGCCCACCCGCGGCGTAGTAGCTGATGACGGAGCTCGAATCGGCGAAGTCCTGATTGGAATTGAGGCCGAAAAAGGCGTTGACGCCGATGGTGTGCAGGTGGGCGAGCAGCGCGGGGAGTTCGGCAGCCGTGCTGAGCGCGGCAATGCGGTCGAGCTCGGGCTGGAGCGGGGCAATTCCCAGCTTGTTCACGGTGGCCGTGTCCATGCAGCTGGAGTATTCATCGCCGATTTTCTGCTCGTTGGCGGAGCGCGTGGAGGAGGGCGAGGGCGCGGCGGCCTCCTCGAGAATCTGCCTGAGGTGCAGGCGGTTCAGCTCGAAGAGCTCGGTGAAGCGGCCATAGCGGGTCTGGTCGGCGGGCAGCGGATTGCGCTTGAACCAGCCGTTGCAACTGAAGCGGTAAAAGTTGTCGCAGGGGTCTACGGACTTGTCGATGAGCGACGGATCGAAGACGCGGAGTTCCTGTGCGGCGGGCGGGACGGTCTGGCCGTGCGCCAGAATGCCGGTCAGGCCGACGGCCTGAAGGGCAAGGAAGACAATGGAACATCGAATGGGAGCGGATAAGCGCAACATGCGGAAACTGTAGCAGATTGGCGGCGAGTCCGGGCAGTGGTAAGCGGCGGCCAGTACAATGAGGGGAAAGACGCGATTCCTTTGAGGAGCAAAGCACGTGGCGCAACGCACATTGAGTATCGTCAAGCCGGACGCGGTCCGCAAAGGGTTTACCGGGGCCATTCTGGCGGAGATCGACAGGGGCGGGTTCGGGATTGTGGCGATCAAGAAGCTGTCCATTTCCAAGGAGCAGGCCGAGGGGTTTTATGCCGTCCACAAGGAGCGGCCGTTCTTCGACGGGCTGACTACTTTCATGTCGTCGGGGCCGCTGGTCTTGCTGGTTCTGGAAAAGGACAACGCCATTGCGGACCTGCGCAAGCTGATGGGCGCAACCAACCCCGCCAATGCGGAAGAGGGAACGATTCGCAAGAGGTTTGCCGGATCGATTCAGGAGAATGCAGTTCACGGGTCGGATGCCGAAGACACGGCCGCGTTTGAGATCGGGTACTGGTTCGCGGGGTACGAGTTGATCTAGGGCTGCATTGCGCGAGGCTTCAATCGCCGAAGAGATCGTCGAGCTTCTGGCGCAGTGTGGCGACTTCCTGCTTAAGCTCAGCGACGGTTGATTCCAACTGGGCAATTCGCTCTTCCTGCCCCGCGTCCTGCCCGGTCTCACGTCTGGCGTATGCAATCTCAGAGACAGCGGCGACTGGGAGCGACTCGACCGGGCCCGACAGCAGATGGGCATACCGCGACTCCTTGGTGCCGGGCTGGCGAGGAAGGACGGCTACCAGCGGCGGCTCTCGCTCCATGAGCTTTTGCAGGCCGGCGAGGACTTCGCCGATCTCGTCGAAGCGGTGCAGGCGGTCGGTGCGGCCGCGCAATTCGCCGGGGGTCTGCGGGCCGCGGAGGAGCAGGACGCAGATGAGCGCGGTCTCGGCGCGGCTGAAGTTGAAGGCCTCGCCGAGCCAGTGCTCGTACTTGGCGACGCGCCCGTCGGCGCCCCTGGCGCGGCCACCGAGACCCAGATCTTCAAGGCGGTGCAAGGCCAGGCGGACTTCTTCCTCATCGAGGTCCATGACCGGTTCGCGATTGGAGCGCTGGTTGCAGGCGTTGATCAGCGCGTTGAGCGAGAGGGGATAGTAGTCCGGGGTGGTGACTTCCTTTTCGACCAGAGCGCCCAGAACGCGGGCCTGGGCGGCGGAAAGCAGGATGGGCTGTGCAGGCGGCATAGGTCCATTCTTACATTGCCGGCGCCGGAGGCGCGCAACCGGAATTCCCGCCGAAGCGCCGAGTTTCCACGCAATTCGCCGCCCGCTTCCGGCCCGGCTCTGCGATACTGGTTTGTTATGCCCATCGACGACCTGCAGCAAGCCGCACAAAAGATTGCCGGATTCCTTGCCAACCTGAACAAGCTGGGCGGATTGCGCCTGAAGTACCGCATCACCGCGGGCGACGGCGCCCCGGACTCAGAAGGCTCGCAAGCTCACCAGCTCTGCGTCGAGCTGGGCGGCCCCGACGTGCCGCTGGTGACCCAGCACAACGGCGAGTTGCTGCTGGCCCTGGAAACCATCTGCGCGCAGATGCTCCGTCTCGACCAGCGCGAGGGCGACCTGATCAGCTTCGACGCGGCCAACTTCAAGGCGCTGCGCGCGCAGGAACTGCGGCTGCAGGCCGAGACCGCGGCGGAGAAGGTGCGCAGGTCCGGGATCCCCTACGCCTTCCCGCCCATGAACAGCCGCGAGCGCCGCCTGATGCACATCGCCTTCCGCGGGATCGATGGCGTGGAGACGGCCAGCTCCGGCGAGGGGCAGGATCGCTTTCTGGCGGTCTATCCACAGGGCAAGACGAACCTGCCGGTGACGCCGCCGATCAAGCCGAGAACCTTCGGGCGCAGGTAGGCAGCGGAGGAGAAGCGTGGCGAAGGACTCGATTCTGGGCGCGAGCAAAGTGGTGGCATTTGTTCCCGTGACCGACGCGGCGAAGGCACGGGCGTTTTATGAGAGCGTACTGGGGCTGCGGCTGGTCGAGGATGAGAAGCCGTTTGCGCTGGTTTTCGACGCCAATGGAACCATGCTGCGCGTGACCCCGGTAGGCGAGCACAAGCCGGAGCCGTTTACAGTGCTGGGGTGGGACGTGGAATCGATTGACACAACCGTGCAGCGGCTGACGGCGGCTGGGGTTGCGATGCTGCGCTTTCCGGGGATGAACGACGGCGATCCTCTGGGCATCTGGAACGCGCCGGGTGGGGCGCGGATTGCGTGGTTCAACGATCCGGATGGGAATGTGCTGAGCGTTACGGAGTTCTAAGGAATCTCTCCAAGCGGTCGCTGCCATGGCGGGGATGCTTCGACGGTGCTCTCGCTTATCGCGGGAACTCTGAAGCAGTCCTGTACATAGGATCAGGAATCAGCGGTGAAAGACAAGACTCCCACTGAAGGGCGAGTTATGAAAGCGATTGTCTGTACGCGATACGGACCGCCGGACGCTCTTGAGTTCAAGGACGTGGCAACCCCTGCGCCGGCGGACGATCAGGTTCTGATCAAGATTTGCGCGGCTTCCGCAAATCCGCTGGACTGGCGCATCCTGCGAGGCGATCCGTGGCTGGTACGCCTCTTCATGGGGCTGTTCAAGCCGAAGGTTGAGATTCGCGGGTCAGATTTTGCCGGGCGAGTGGAAGCGGTGGGCAAGAACGTAAAACAGCTTCAGGCAGGCGACGAGGTCTTTGGGGCGAAGGGCTTCGCTGGAGGGGCGTTTGCCGAGTATGTGTGCGCTCGCGAAGAAGAATTGGCGCCGAAGGTTGCCGGCATGTCGTTTGAGCAGGCGGCAGCCATGCCCGTGGCCGCCCTGACTGCGCTGCAGGGTCTTCGCGACAAGGGACAGATCAAGGCAGGCCAGAAGGTGCTGGTGGATGGCGCGTCGGGCGGCGTGGGCACGTTCGCGGTGCAGATTGCAAAGTCGTTTGGGGCCGAGGTCACCGCGGTGTGCAGCACGGCAAAGATGGAGACGGCGCGAGCGATCGGCGCGGATCACGCGATCGATTACACGCGCCAGGATTTTACGCGAAGCGGGCAGCGATACGATCTGATTCTGGCTGCGAATGCTTATCATTCGATCGTCGATTACAGGCGTGCGATGAGCGAGGACGGAATCTGCGTCAAGACGGGAGGGAGCGCAAAGCTGTCAGGCATGTTGCAGGACATGCTGGTGGCGCCGATCCTGGCGTTGTCGGGGCGCAAGAAGACCTGTTCTCTTTTCGCGAAGATGAACCGGAGCGATTTTCTTTTTTTGAACGATCTGTTCGAGGCTGGAAAGATGACGCCCGTGATCGATAGAAGTTTCCCGTTGAGCGAGACGGCTGCAGCTCTTCGCTATCTTGAAGAAGGACATGCGCGCGGGAAGGTTGTGATTACGGTTGCCGAAAAGGGCGGCGCGTAACAAGGCGCGTAACCGGGGCGCGTAAACGGGGCGCTGAGCGGGATAGCTCCTGATTGCAAATGCTGAGCGGGAAGAAAAGGCCCACGACCGGGGATTGCGTCGTGGGCTTCGTCGATTGTTGATTTGCTCTGCCTTTACCCGTTCAACTGGTCCTGGAGCTTGTTGAGGGTGCGGTGCAGGTCCTTGTCGGCGCGGCGCTGCTCGTCGATCTTGGCGATGGAGTGCATCACGGTGGTGTGGTGCTTGTTGCCGAACTGGCGGCCGATCTCAGGCAAGCTGGCTTCGGTCATCTGCTTGGCCAGGTACATGGCGATCTGGCGGGGCACGACCACATTGCGCGAGTTGTTCTTCTGCTTGAGGTCGGCGACCCTCATGCCGAACTGCTCGGCAACGGCGCGCTGGATGGCCTCGATGGTGATCTTGCGNNAACTGCTTGAGGCACTGCTGCGTGGAGGCCAGGGTGATCTCCATGCGGTTGAGCTGGCACCAGGCGATGAGGCGGACCAGGGCGCCCTCAAGCTCGCGGACGTTGGTGCGGACGTTGGAGGCCACGAAGAGCGCGACGTCGGTGGGCAACTGCACCTGTTCGCTCTCGGCCTTTTTCTGCAGGATGGCCACCTTGGTTTCAAGATCGGGCGGCTGAATGTCGGCGATGAGGCCCCACTCGAAGCGGGAGCGCAGGCGGTCCTCAATTTCGGCCAGTTCCTTGGGCGGACGGTCGGAGGCGATCACAATCTGCTTCATGCTCTCGTGGAGGGCATTGAAGGTGTGGAAGAACTCCTCCTGGGTGCGCTCCTTCTGGGCGATGAACTGGATGTCGTCGATGAGCAGGACGTCGACGGTGCGGAAGCGATCGCGGAAGCTGGTCATGCGATCGTTGCGCAGCGAGGTGATCATCTCGTTGGTGAACTTTTCCGCGGAAACATAACAGATGCTGGCCACCGGCTGGCGGCGCTTGACCTCGTGGCCGATGGCGTGCATGAGGTGAGTTTTACCCATGCCGACGCCACCGTAGATGAAGAGCGGATTGTAGGCGCGGGAGGGACGCTCGGCGACGGCCAGGGCGGCGGCGCGGGCAAACTGGTTTCCGTTGCCGATGACAAAAGCGTCGAAGGTGTAACGGGGGTTGAGCTGCGCGGCGGTGGACCAGTCGAAGCGGGCCTGCTCCGGTGGGCGGGTGTGCGCCAGGGGCGGCGCCGTGGGCGCGTGCGCGGGAACCGGGCCGAAGCCGCCATCCCTGCGCTGGGGAGGAATCGAGGGGTCTTCTTCGGCGGTGACGAAGCTGACGTCGTCGAAATCCAGCGACTGGAGGTCGATGGCCTCCTGAATCAGGTCGCCATACTTGTCGCCGATGTGCTGGAACTCCGGCGAAGGCACGCGTACATAGAGGGTGCGGCCCGCAACGTGACTATAGCGCGTGGGCTTGAGCCAAGTCTCGAAAGACTGGCGAATCACTTTCTTTTCCAGAGCAGCGAGAATCTGGAGCCAGGGGTTGAGAACCGTTGCCGGCGAAGTTGCGAATGCCATCGATCTGATCCTTGCCTGCGTCGCCTGTTCTAAAGCCCGTCCGGTTCATCCGCGGGGTTTTGGCAACGGTTCCCTCTTGACGCAAAGCCTTGGCTTTGCGTCCAACCGCTGCTGACCGAGAGCCTGGTTGCCGCTGGTCTGCCTCTGAAAACTACGATCTCGAGGCCGTGGATTAAACCGGTTCCGTGGGACGCTGGGAACTTTTCTTGAACGGTCCCGATGGTAGCACATTTAGCGGTGGTTGCAATCATTCTTTCACATAAGTTTTTGCGTCCACCATGAGTTGCACCAAGGGTGGTGAAAGTTGGCGAGAGGGTTACTACCATAAGCGATGGAGCATACAGCGAAGATTACCAGAGTCACTGCCGGGAGCAGTCAAGTGCTCATTCCGGGGCACATTGCATCCTTTTGGAGCATGTGCGAGCTCCGGGGCTCACGGGGTGCGTGCTGTCCTGCGGAGCAGTTGGCGCTGGATTCCTGGCGCAACCTGCGATACACTTAAGACTTGCCGTCAAGGCGCAGATTTTCTTCAAGAAGCAGGAGCGCATTTTCATGCCCAAGCGCACATTTCAACCCAATCGCCGCAAACGCGTGAAGACGCACGGTTTCCGGGCACGGATGAAGACCAAGAGCGGGGCAGCCGTGTTGAGCCGCCGGCGCGCCGTCGGCCGCAAGCGTGTGTCCGTGAGCGCTGGCTTCCGGGACTAATCCGCGCAGGCCGTTCAGTTTGAGCCGGAGCGGATGAGCACATCGTTCCGGCTGAGACGCCTTCCGGCAACTGTTATGATCATCCCTTCCAGCCCTGACCTGCGCCAAGCTGTGCATCCGTCCAACCCCCGGCGCAGTTCCCCTATTCAATCGTTGACAGGCGCGCGCCTGAAGAGGCACACCGATTATCAGCGTGCGTATGCGGGCAGCCGCAAGCGGCAATCGGCGTCGATGAGCTGGTTCCTGGCTCCGCAACAGCCTGCGTGCGTGGGGGCCACGGTTCCCGCAGGCCCGCGCGTGGGTTTGACGGCAGGTAAAGTGCTGGGCAAGGCGCATGAACGCAACCGCATCAAGCGCCGCATGCGCGAGGCCCTGCGCCGCCACGTCGAATTGTTGCCCGAGGGCTGCGATCTGATCCTGCATCCGCGGCGAAGTGTGCTGACGGTGGAATTCAGGAAACTTGAGGCGGAGATTGTGCGTATTCTTCAGCAGGCGAATACCGAGGCGGCGCTCAGGGCGGCCGAGTTTTCAGCCCGGCATCCCGCCCCGGATGAGCCCGCACTATGACGCGCCTGTTGCTGGCTACTCTCGCCTTCTATCGCCGCTGGCTTTCGCCGGCGGTGCATTCGCTGGGCCCTGGGGGCTGCCGCTACCTGCCGACGTGCTCAGAGTATGCCGCCGTGGCCATCGCGACGCACGGGCCGCTGCGAGGCGTGGCGCTGGCGCTGTGGAGGCTGCTGCGCTGTCATCCATTTGCACGCGGAGGGCTTGATCCGGTTCCGCCGGCCAGGATGGCAAGACCTTTCCCCCACGAACCATTACCATAAGAAAGGCGCCGGCCTGACGGCACGCCCGCGGAACGAACAACAGGAACGAACAACAGGAACGAATAGGAAGTAACCTTTGCCCGAAATTCGCAATCCCAATCTTCCGACGCCGGGCACCGGCGGCGGCAGCGGCAGTGGGGGCGATATGCGCTCCACGCTGGGCTTCACCCTGCTGTTGCTGGTGGTGTTCCTGGGCTATCAGTACTTTTTCAAGCCCCAGCCCGCGACGACGCCGACAACCACACAAACCCAGACACAGGCGCAACAGCCGGCCGGACAACAGGCCGGGGCCGAGCCAAACCAACCGGCCGGGCCGCAGCCGGGCGCAGCGGCGGTGCGGGGTTCAGCGGCTACGCCGGCCATCGCCGCAGCGCTGGAGACCGAGACCACGGTCGAAAACGAACAGTACAAGATTGTTATTGCCAATCGCGGCGCGCAGGTAAAGCACTGGATCCTGAAGAAGTACACCGACACGGGCGGCAAACCGCTGGATATGGTGCAGGCGCAGGCCGCGGCGCGGTTCGGGCTGCCGCTCTCGCTGTTTACCTACGACCAGGCGCTGACGACACAGTTGAACCAGGCGCTGTATCAGGTTTCGGTGGCGGGGACGCAGCCTTCGGCTACCGGCGTGGTGCTGGCTCCGACCGCGCTGACCTTCCACTACGCGGCCAATGGCCTGGACGTGGTGAAGACCTTTCGCTTCGACGCGAGCTACGTGGTGACCGTGGAGGCGGAAGTGAAGCGGAACGGCGCGCCGGTGCGGGCGCTGGTGGAGTGGCCGGCCGGGCTGGGCGACATGGAGGAGTTTCTTCCATCGTCGTTGACGCGGAGCCAGGTGTTCACGCCTTCTTACTTCGCCTGGTCGCTGGACGGAAAGCAGGACTATGAGGCGGCCGCCAAGGTGAGCGGAAACGCCACGCTGGACCAGCCTTACGCTTATGCGGCCATCACCGATCTCTATTTTGCCGCGGCTTTCCTGCCTGACGCTCCCGAGCGCGCGACCGTCGTGACGCTGCGCAACACCATCGACCTGCCGAGCGACCTGAGCGACCCGAACAGCCAGAAGAAACCGGCCCAGGTGCTGGGACTGGCCATGGGCGACACCAGCGGCATTACACGTCTGCGGCTGTTTGCGGGACCCAAGGCGATGGACGTGATGACCTCGATCCACGCCACCGGCGGGGACGGCAAGCCGACGGGACAGTCGCTGGAGCCGCTGATCCAGTTCGGCTGGCTCACCATCCTCGCCAAGCCGCTGTACCTGATTCTGCGCTTTCTTTACGAGCACGGCATCGGCAACTGGGGCTGGGCGATCATCGTGTTCACCGTTATCTTCAACCTGCTCATGCTGCCCACGCGGTTCTGGATGATGAAGTCGTCGTTGAAGATGATGCGCATCCAGCCCAAGGTGGAAGCCCTGAAGAAGCGCTACGCCCATCTCAAGATCAACGACCCGAAGCGGGCCGAGATGAACACCGAGATGATGGCGCTCTACAAGACGGAGAACGTGAACATGTACGGCGGCTGCCTGCCGCTGCTGATTCAGATGCCGCTGTTCTTCGCCTACTACCGGGTGCTGGCGAACGTGATCGAGTTGCGCCAGGCGCACTGGTATTGGCTTACCGACCTCTCGGCCGCCGATCCGCTGCACATTCTGCCGATCGTCATCATCGTCAGCATGTTCCTGGTGCAGTTTCTTACTCCTTCACCAGGGATGGATCCGAACCAGCGGCGCATGATGGCCATCATGATGCCGGTCGTCTTCGGCTTCTCAATGTGGCACTTCGCATCTGGGCTGGCGCTCTACTGGGGCACGGGCAACCTGATCAACCTGGCGATTCAGATCGGGATCAATCAATCGCCGATAGGCAAGGAGATGCACGCCATCGCCGCCAAACGGGCGGCAAAGAAGCTTGGAGGAGGCGGCGGGCCAAAGACGATTCAGGGGCGGAAATAGATTGGCCCTTTCAGGTCCAAATCAGATCGTCGGCCCCGCTTAAGCACCCCTTGAGCGGGGCTTTCCCTTTGCCGGCGTGAGCGGCCTGGGGTTGCGAATCCGGTTCGATGCATCCTGCCCCGGTGGTGTATCGTCCAATCCGTATGACAACAGTGAGCAGCGCCCCGCATCCCGCGCCCGAGGCGGAAGAGGTTTACCGCCGCTGGCTCGAGTTTCTGGATGATGAGTTCGTCCGCCACAGCTCCCCGGAACGGCGCGCGGAGATTGTGCGCGACCAGCTTTACCAGCTCTACCTGGGCCGGCCGCACGAGGGCAAGCTGAACCTGACGCTGACCAGCGAGCTGCCGGGTAACATTCTGGGGTTGTCGCTGGACCCCGCAAACGTGACGCTGGAGGCCGAGTACTTTGCCGACGCGGACCGGGAGCGCTACAACGAGCGCAAGCCGCTGCTGTGGTTCTGGCAGATGTTTGACCGTTCGCCGATCGGGCTGAACCTGTGGCTAGGGATCCGTTTCCGGTGCATGCTGGGGCGGCACATCTTTGCGCACATGGGGACGGGAGTGAAGATCTACCACGGCATCGACCTGACCTTCGGGTACAACCTGTCGATCGGCGACGGGGCGACGATCCGGCAGGGGGCTCTTCTGGACGACCGGGGCGGGATCACCATCGGCAAGGGCGCGGTGATCGGCTCCTTCGCCCGCGTCTACTCGCAGACGCACGACCCGGATAACTTCGACCATGTGACGCTGGTGCCGACGGTGATCGGGGCCGGGGCGCGGATCGGCAGCCACGCCATTGTGCTGGCGGGGCAGACGGTGGCTCCCGGCGAGGCGGTGGGGAGCTTTCCGGCGGACCGGATCTGAGGATCACCTTGAAGAAGAAGCCCCTCAGCGACGTGATGGCGGCGATTCATGAAACGGCCGTGGACCTGTATGAGGCGGGCGGGATGGATCGGGAAACCATGCGCAAGTTCGATGCGCTCTGCCTTACTGCCCCTAATTCAGCCCTCCATGCACCACAAAGCGGTCAACGTAACTGTGCAATAGCTGACGATGGTCCTGGCGGTAGGCGTCGTAGTCCTGGGCGATTCCGTTGTCGGCCCCGCTGATCAGAATCCAGCAGTCCAACATGCCGGCGTCGCTGAGCTCGACGAGGTTGCGCAGGCTCTCGTCCAGCTTTGCCGGATCGATCTTCCTTTCCTTGAGGACGGCCACAACCGCGGCCAGCGCCGCGTCTTCTTCCCTGAGCGTGTGGCGATAGGATTTTTCGCCGGGAAAATCCTTCTGGAACGTGGCGCTGCGATAGCTGGCGCGCGCCATGGAATACATGAGCCAGGCCGAAGCCCCCGGATGCTTCTTCTCGTCGGTTGCAGCGGGGTCAATGTCGATGGTGGTGTGGTTTGGCTTGTTGGGGTCGACCACCGGCGCCGCGGGCCGGTCGATTGTGGGGGCCAGCAGCACCGCTTTCCGGGCCTGGGCCCATTGCTGCAACCCCTTCCAGGCCAGCTTGTTGTATGGTTCGGCGACAATGGCGTCGATGAACTTGGGTTTGGCCGCATCGGGATCGTTGCCGATGCGCAGCAGCGCGTCGCCCCAGTAGCGGTAGGCAGTTTCGCGGTTGGGATTGACGGAAACGGCGCGCGCAAACCATTTGGCCGCGGTCTTGAGGTCCCTTTGCTGGTAGGCGGTGTCTCCCGCGAACAAGGGAGCCACATACAGATTGGGATCGGCCTGGGCCGCAGCGGCGTATCTGACCAACGCGGTGGGGTAATCTCCGGCGGTGAAAGCCTTCTCACCTTCCTGAAGCAGGGCTCCGCCGGGACTGGCAGGGGCGATTTCGTTGGGCGCAGTTGGATCGATGCCGGCCATGAGCTGAACAAAAGTATTGGGGTCGCCCAACTCGACGGCGCGCCGGGCAGTGTCGCGCTCCCGGGTGCGCAGCGCCTTGACCTCGGCGGGATCGGTGGCCTGGACGGCCCTGGCTCCGAGGCAATCGGCCAGCCGCTCGGCATATAACCACTCGTCGGGATGGGCCTTGGCCAGATCCTCATACAGGGGCAGTGCGTCGATCCGTTTTCCGGCGTTGTAGAGGGCATTGGCCCTGGCCGACTCTTCCTGCTGGGCGCAAGCCGGTGCAACTGCAAGAAATAGACACATCCCCGCAATCAGAGCGAAACCACGATAACCGTGGCCTGAAAAGCCTTGTGCAGGGCATTGATTTCTTAAGGAAATCAATGCCTTTGAGCCCTGGCCATGGCCATGGGTAGACCAATCGTGGTTTCGCTGTAGTCGCCGCACAACGTTCCCCTTTTTAAGCAGAAACTTTCGGTTTGCCTACTGGCTTAGACTGCGCCGCCCCCGGCTTTGTTCCCGGCGGCGGGTCGATGCCCCCGGACCCTCCATGCTAACCTGAGGTTTCGAGCCTGTGGAGTGTTCGTTTGCAATCCAGCGCCTTCATCATTGCCGTCTTCGAGTTCGTTCTGCTCCTCTTCTCGCTCAGCGTCCATGAATGCGCGCACGCCTGGATGGCCTCGCGCCTGGGTGACCAGACCGCCCGCCAGATGGGGCGCGTCTCGCTGAACCCCATGGACCATGTGGACCCCATCGGCACGCTGCTGTTTCCCGCGCTGGTCATCTTCGGCCCCTTCATCGGGCTCAATTTTTTCAGCGGGATGCTGATCGGCTGGGCGAAACCCACGCCGGTGATTACACGGAACTTCCGCAAGATCGTCCGCGACGACAACCTGGTCACGCTGGCGGGGCCGGCCTCCAACCTGCTGCTCGTCCTGATTGCCTTTCTGGTCCTCGCCGTCCTCTGTGTCGCGGTCCCTGACGGGCAACTGCTCGTTATCACCACCTTCCTCTCCATCTTCCGGGGTGGTCTTGCCCTGGGCGCTAATCCCGGCTTGCAGGCATCGATTCTGCTCTGCTCCCTGGCCATTCTGATCAACCTCTCGCTCTGCTTTTTCAACCTGCTTCCCATTCCTCCCCTGGACGGCAGCCGCGTGCTGCGCAACATGCTTCCCTACAGCGCCGTGCAGGTTTACGACCGCGTTCCCATCTGGGTCAGCTACCTACTGATGATCTTCGTGGGCCGGTATGTCCTGATGGCCCTGCTGGGTCCCGCGCTGCGGCTGGTGTTATGGGGTCTGACCATGGTTTAGCGGGCGCAGGTAAAACCTCAAAAACCGCAAATCCGCGCTTCGGGAACCGATAGAATCAATCGAGACACTATCTCCTGGAAATCGACAAGCAGAATGCCTGAATCCGCAATTTCATCGTCCCGGCCGCGCGTTTTGAGCGGCATGCGCCCCACCGGCAAGCTCCACCTGGGCAACTACATGGGCGCGCTGGCCAACTGGGTCAAGCTGCAGGACCAGTACGAGTGCTACTTCTTCATCGCCGACTGGCATGCGCTGACCACCGATTACGCGGACACATCGCAGATTGTGCCAAACACCAAAGATGTCTTGCTAGACTACCTGGCGGCGGGGCTCGATCCGGAGAAGAGCGTGCTGTTTCTGCAGAGTCGCGTGACCATCCATGCGGAGCTGCATTTGCTCTTCTCGATGATTACCCCGATCGGCTGGCTGGAGCGCGTTCCGAGCTACAAGGAGCAGCAGGAGAACCTGACCGGCAAGGACCTATCGAACCTGGGATTTCTGGGCTACCCGTTGATGCAGGCTGCTGACATTCTCATCTACCAGGCGAATTATGTACCCGTTGGGCAGGACCAGGTCGCGCACGTGGAACTGACCCGCGAGGTCGCCAGGCGCTTCAACAACTTCTACAAGCTCGACGGGCGCGAAGTTCTGCCAGAGCCGCAGGTGCTGCTGACCCCGTCACCCAAGCTGCCAGGCACTGATGGCCGGAAGATGTCGAAGAGCTACGGCAATACGATCCTGATGACCGATCCCGAGCCGGTAGTGCGGCAGAAGCTGAAGACGATGGTGACGGACCCGGCGCGGGTGCGGCGGACGGATGCGGGCGATCCGGACAAGTGCCCGGTGGGCGATCTGCACAAGGTCTTCTCGACGGCGGAGACCATGGCCAATGTGTATGAAGGCTGCCGGACGGCGGGGATCGGTTGCATTCAGTGCAAGAGCTGGGCAGCGGACGCGCTGGTCCAGATCCTCCAACCCATCCAGGAGCGGCGCGCAAGTTTCTCCGAGACGCAGGTGAAAGAGATTCTTGAGGACGGTTCCAGCCGCGCCCGCGCCCGCGCCGAGCAGACCATGCAAGAGGTGCGCGCCGCCATGCAGATCAACCTGACCAACGAGGCCGGCCGGTGAGCGGGTGCGACGAAAATCTGGAGGGAGAAGAAGAAACGGCATTGACCGACCAGCCCTTCAATTCGGAGACCACTGAGCCTCTTGCGGCAACCGCGTCAACGCCGGCCACCGAGGCCGTCGCGCCCGTTTTGACTCCGGGCGACAACGCGGCCGAAGAGCCGGCTGAGGGCGCCGCAGCTCCCATGCTCGTCTCCACCGCGAAGCCTGCCGCGGAGCAGAAGGCTGCCGCGAAGCCGGTCGCGAGGCATGAGAAACCGGACGACGAGCTTTCGCCCTTCTCGGTGAGCGTGGGCCAGGTTTATGACGGGCCACTGGATCTGCTGCTGGACCTGATCCGCAAGCAGGACATCGACATTTACGACATTCCCATCGCCAGGATCACGGCGCAGTTCCTGGCCTATGTGAACCAGTTGAAGGCGACCGACGTGGACGTGGCCGGGGAGTTCATCTACACCGCGTCGCTGCTGATCCACATCAAGAGCAGGATGCTGCTGCCACGCGCAGGGGCCGGTCCCGAGGAAGCCGCCGAGGACCCCCGGCGCGAGCTGGTGGAGCGGCTGCTGGAGCACGAGCGGTTCAAGAACGCGGCGCAGATGCTGCAACAGAAACAGATGCTCGAGGCAGCGACGTGGACCAATCCCGGCTTCAGGGAGTTCAAGGACGACGCCGGCGCGGAGCCGGAGATTGCCGCCGATACGGTGGACCTGGTGCGGATCTTCCGCGATATTCTGGAGCGCGCCCGCAACCGGCCGGTGCTGAACCTGGAAGAGGACACGGTGACCGTGGGGCAGATGATCCGGTTCCTTGCCCGCAGGCTGACGATGGAAGACAAGCCGGTCTCCCTGAGCCGGCTGCTGATCCACATCCACTCGGAACGGGCGCTGATTGCCACGTTTCTGGCGCTGCTGGAGCTGGTTCGGCTGCAGGCGGTCCTGCTGCGCCAGGATCGGGCCTTCAGCGACATCTTCATCAAGAAGCACACGGGATTCGACGCGGCGATGAATGAAGGGCTGGAGAACGCTCGGGACGACTGGCGGTAGATGGTTGATTTATGAAGCCACGGCAGCGGTAAAGATGCACTTCCCCACTTCCCGCACAAACTTTAGCGGAATCTTGGGGTTATTGATGTCCTTGTTGCCATCGTCGGCCCACTTCTTGGCCCATTTCTTGAAATAGGGCTCAATATCTGTCGGAGTCAGAAGATAGATCTCAACAAGCTCGATTCCGTCGTACACAGCAAACACCCAATCCACCTTCCGGTACTTCCCTATGATGTGCGGATTCATATGATGGTGGGTGGAGAAGCTCTTTGTGAGGTGGATGTTGACCGACTTCAGTTCGTATTCGCGGCCGTTCTCATCCCGAGCATCGTTCCCCTCACGTCCCGGTAGAATCGTCAAGCCTGTGTAAAGCAGGATTTGGAGAATCTTGCCGCCATTGTCCTGGAAGATGTCGTCGATTCCATGCCTGGAAGCCAGCTTCTGGAGCTTACGGATGCTGGGCATCAGAACACGGAGTTTCGCTTGATCGGGATTTGGCTTCATACCCGCACCCGCGTCAATAGGTCCACCACATCGACCCCAAGCACGATCGCAAGCCGCTCCATGCTGTCGATGGAGATGTTTTTCTCGTTTCGCTCAACGCTCCCGATGTAGTTCCGATGCAGGCCTGCGCGAGCGGCGAGTTCCTCTTGTGATAACCCGTGTGCCAAGCGTGCCGATCTCAGGTTGACCGCAAACCTTGCGCGCGCGGTAATCTGGGAGTTCGAGGGTTTCATCTCCTCTCATGCTGGCCCTGTGGTAAGCTGAAATCTACAGCCTATAGGCTGTATGGGGTAACGATGTCGGCAACCATTACCTCCGCAAATCCCGCCTATTCGACGCAGCTTGGCGCCGCGTACGTGGGCGACTCATTGAAATTGCTGACGGATTTGCCAGACGGCTCTGTCAATCTGGTTTTAACCAGCCCGCCCTTTGCCCTTCAACGCCAAAAGGAATACGGCAACTTCGACCAGAATGAATACGTGGACTGGCTGATGCAATTTGGGCGGCTGGTGCACCGGAAACTCCGCGAGGACGGGAGTTTCGTTCTCGATCTCGGCGGGGCCTACCAAAAGGGCATTCCGGTGCGCTGCCTGTACCAGTTTCGGGTTCTCTTGAGGTTTTGCGACGAGTTGGGTTTCCACTTGGCACAGGAGTTTTTCTGGCACAACCCCTCCAAACTGCCGAGTCCGATTGAGTGGGTGAACAAGCGTAAATTGCGGGCAAAGGATACCGTGAACACGCTCTGGTGGTTCGCGCGTTCAGAATGGCCTAAGGCAAATGTCTCCAATGTTCTGACTGAATACAGTCCGCGCATGAAAAAGCTCCTCGAGGACCCTGCTGCCTTTTACACACCCAAACAGCGGCCTTCCGGTCACGAGATTGGCGTTGCCTTCGCAACCGATAACGGCGGAGCCATCCCCTCTAACCTTCTACAGATTTCAAACTCCGAGAGCAACGGCGTCTACCTTGGAGCATGCAAAGAGGTAGGAATTAAGGGGCATCCAGCGCGTTTCCCTTCAAGATTGCCTGAGTTTTTCATTCGCCTGCTGACCGATCCTGGAGACCTGGTTGTGGACATATTCGGCGGTTCCAACACCACGGGCATGGTGGCAGAGGCCGAGGGGCGTCGATGGCTTGCCTTTGAGCTGAATCGCGACTACGTTGCCGCCTCTGTGCTCAGGTTCGTTCCCAAAGGGCTTCCAGTAGCGAGAATGAAGGAGTTGTACACGGCCGTTCTTCGCGGCGAGCCGGTCTCTATCGAGGAAGAGACAGGGTTTCAACCGCAGCTGCTTGCCGTCTGAACGAGCCCGGTACGAGATCAGAATCGGAGCGATGAAAATGGAAGAAAAGGCGAAGACTCCTGAAGATCGCCATGGCCCCCTTTGGATAGAACTCAGGGAGAAGACCAAGGACGACCCCAAGCTCGCTAAGATGCTGGACACTGCGGAGCAAGTGATGGACAGATACCGCGAAACCTTGCAACGGTTAGCGGACTCCTAACCAACCGGCCCCCAGCCATCCCGCTTTTCCACCGCCCCGACCAAGCATTTTCGCCCACGCCCGGCTATCCGGTGTAGAATCTATGCAGCAGAGCCAGTCCCCCTGGCTCACCGAGCAAACAACCGCGAAAGTACGTGGTTGTTGGGGTCTTATGGACGCCTACTTATCCGGCTCTTGTCTCTCCCGGCACAAGCCATCCCCCATGCATTTTCTTTGTATTCCCGTTGTTGAGTCAGGAAGTTGGAGGGCCAAGCGCGCCTGGAATCGTTCCGGCCGCATTGGAGATTTCTAATGGCCGACCTGGCAACCCTTGTTGAAGCCATCCCTCCGCGTCCAACTCTGCTCGACCGCAGGATCAAGAAGGAGTCAAGCCGGGCAGGCATCGTGGTGTTCCTGCTTGCGCTGCTGGCCGGCCTGGGCTACATCGGCGTCCATGTGGCCAAAGACCTGAACAACGTGACGATCACAAGTGTCTGGCCGTATCTTTTGCTGGCCCTGGCTTTGCTGATCGCACTTGGATTCGAGTTTGTGAACGGCTTCCACGACACGGCCAACGCCGTGGCGACGGTGATTTACACGCACTCGCTGGAGCCGAACATGGCCGTGGTCTGGTCGGGGTTGTGCAACCTGGCCGGGGTGCTGGCTTCCAGTGGCACGGTGGCCTTCGCGGTGATCACGCTGCTGCCCGTCGAACTGATCCTGCAGGTGAGTTCCGGGGCCGGGTTCGCGATGGTGTTTGCGCTGCTGATCGCGGCCATTTTGTGGAATCTGGGCACGTGGTGGTTCGGTCTGCCGGCTTCCAGTTCGCACACCATGGTGGGCTCCATCATTGGCGTGGGGGTTGCGAACCAACTGCTCAACGCCCGCACCGGAACTTCCGGCGTGGACTGGGAGCAGGCGATCAAAGTGCTCAAGGTGCTGCTGATTTCGCCGGTGGTGGGCTTTGGCGCCGCCGCGCTGCTGATGTTGCTGTCGAAGTGGCTCATCAAGTTCCCATCTCTCTATGAAGCGCCCAAGAACAACCGGCCGCCGCCGTTTCCGATTCGCGCACTGATGGTGCTCACCTGCACCGGGGTCAGCTTCTTCCACGGCTCCAACGACGGTCAAAAGGGGATGGGCCTGATCATGCTCATCCTGATCGGGACCGTTCCTACGGCCTATGCGCTGAACCACGCCGTGAGTCCCATGGAGATCCAGGACTTCATCGCCGCCTCAGAGCAGGCGGGGCATATTCTTGACCGGCATGTGGACAAGAACGCCATCCTCGGTCCGGATGCCCGCGCCGAGGTGACGGACTATATCCGCACCAAGGAACTGCAGCCGGCGACGATCCTGGCGCTTCGAGAGCTGGTGGAGGACCTGAACCACGAAGTAGCCCTGTATAAAGTGTTCAAGTCGGTTCCGGCGCAGGAGCAGACCAACGTGCGCAACGACATGTACGTGGCCAGCGAAGCCATCCGCCTGATGCAAAAGAGCAACAATCCGGCCTTCACGCCGGCGGAGAACGCCGCACTGAAGAACTACAAGAGCAAGGTGGACAAGGCGACCAAGTTCATTCCCAACTGGGTGAAGGTGGCCGTGGCGCTGGCGCTGGGCCTGGGCACCATGGTGGGCTGGAAGCGCATCGTCGTCACCGTGGGGGAAAAGATCGGCAAGGACCACCTGACCTATGCGCAAGGCGCAAGCGCCGGACTGGTGGCCATGGGCACGATCTTTGCCGCCGACACGTTTGGGCTGCCGGTGAGTACGACGCACGTGCTGAGCTCGGGCGTGGCGGGAACGATGGTGGCGAACGGCAGCGGTTTGCGCCTTTCAACCGTGCGCAACATCGCCGCTGGCTGGGTGTTCACGCTTCCGGCCGCGGCGCTGCTTTCCGGGGTGCTTTACTGGCTTTTCCGTTCCATCTCCTGAGCATTTCGGGAGCTGTATCGAGGGGCGTCCGCCGCGGCGGACGCCCTTTTTGCGCTCCACAGACTTTGTTGGTTTACGCCGGACGCGACTTCCCCGCCAGGCACACGCATGGCAGCGTTCGAAATCGTCTCAAGTCAGTCCGGCGGCCAGCCGATGAACGTTTCAGGAAGGTCCGCATGGCAACGCAAGCTGCACCGGCAAACGGCCCTGAGACTGCCCAGCCAAATTGGGCAGGCGAAATGCGGTATGTTGCGCGTCAGCCAATCCTGAACCTGCGCGGGCGTGTGCATGGATACGAACTGCTCTTCCGGAACGCTCCCGAGGGGGTCTCCAGCCGGAATGCCGACATGGCCGCCCGCATAATGCTCGACAATGCGGTGATCTTCGGACTGGAATGGCTCACAAATGGATTGCCTGCGTTTGTCAAATGCACGGTTGAAGCGCTGACCGAGCAGTTGGTGCTGGTTCTGGCGCCCAAAACGACGGTCCTGGGGGTACCGTCAGACGTGGAATTGACGCCCAGGCTGGCGGACGCCTGCCGCGAGCTGAAGACCCGCGGATTCCGGCTGTCGCTGGACGATCTTACCTGGAAGACGAAGCTGCAGCCGCTGGCCGAGTTGGCCGACTACATTCGGGTTGATTTCCCCCGGTTCGGCGTGGCGGAGCGCCAGTATCTGCGGCAGCTGCATTGCGCCTCGATTGCGATGGTAGCGAAAAACGTGGAGACGCAGGAGGACTATCAGCGGGCCTGCGCGGAGGGTTTCACGCTGTTCCAGGGGGAGTACTTCTGCCACCCGGTGTTGCTGAAGAAGCGGAAGGTACCCGCCAACCGGCTGTTGCACTTCGAGATTGTGCGCCAACTGCATCACGATCCCATCGACGTACGGCAGGTGAGCCGGTTGGTGCTGCGCGACGCCTCTCTGACCTACCGCCTGCTTCGGCTGGTCAACTCGCCGGTTTACGCGATCCACCAGGAGGTGCGGAACATCGAGTCGGCGATCATCGCCGTGGGCGAGACGACCTTTCGCCGCATTGTCTCCCTGGCCGTACTGAGCGAGCTGAACGGCGATCAGCCGCCGGAGATTCTGCACATGGCCCTGGTGCGGGCTCGATTCTGCGAATTGGCCGCCGGGCTGTGCAGGCTGGACCCCTCCGAACAGTACCTGCTGGGGATGCTCAGCCTGGTGCCCGCAATGCTGCATCTTCCCATGGAGGAGCTCACGCCGTCGCTGCCGTTGCGCAGTCAGATTTGCGAGGCTCTGCAGGGAACGAAGAACCCCGAACGCTGTCTGCTTGGCTGGCTGGAGTGTCATGAACGCGGCGATTGGGCAGCGTGCGACCGGATAGTTGCCGCCCTGGGCCCGGGCCAGGAGCAATTGATGCAGTGCTATGCCGATAGTGCTGTCTGGGCTGAGGCCGCGCTCCGTTCCGCAGTCTGACTACGGGTTGTGCTCTGCAATAAACTCCACCCGTTGCGGCCGAAAAGTCTTTTCTTTCCCTCGCAATTCATTTCCCTTTCATCTGTCTCGTGTATCCATAGCTGAGTCCGGGTTTTGTTCTCCCTCGCATCGCCTGACAAGCTTTCATCCCAAGCACTGGAGCGTCTCCATGTCCGATTTGGCGACAACCGTCCCCGGCCGTCCGCCGGCCGCAGGGTTATTAGACAAAAAAATGAAGAAGACGCACGCCATGATCAGCGGCGGGGTGGTTCTGGCGGCGCTCGTAATCGGCCTCGGGTTCATTGGATTCAACATACTGCAGGACTTCAGCGGCGTGACCCTGGGCAGCATCTGGCCGTATCTGCTGCTGGTTGTCGCCCTGCTGATCGCTCTGGGCTTCGAGTTCGTCAATGGTTTCCACGACACAGCCAACGCCGTGGCGACGGTGATTTATACCCATTCGCTGGAGCNNAACCTGGCCGGGGTTCTTACCTCGACCGGCACGGTAGCCTTCGCCGTGATTACGCTGCTGCCGGTCGAGCTGATCCTTCAGGTCAGTTCCGGCGCCGGGTTCGCGATGGTTTTCGCCCTGCTGATTGCCGCCATCCTGTGGAACCTGAGCACCTGGTGGTTCGGCCTGCCCGCCTCCAGCTCCCATACCATGGTCGGGTCCATCATCGGGGTGGGCCTTACCAATCAGCTGATGAACGTCCACTCCGGGACCTCGGGCGTGGATTGGGAGCAGGCGTTGAAGGTCTTCAAGGTCCTGCTCATCTCGCCGGTGGTCGGCTTTGGGCTGGCGGCACTATTATTCCTGCTTTCCAAGTTGCTCATCAAGTACCCCGCCCTCTACAAGGCGCCCAAGGACAACACGCCGCCGCCGTGGCCCATCCGCTCCCTGCTGGTGCTGACCTGCACCGGCGTCAGCTTCTTCCACGGCTCCAACGACGGACAGAAGGGCATGGGCCTGATCATGCTCATCCTGATCGGCACCGTCCCCACGGCCTACGCGCTGAACCACGCCGTCACCGCCCACGATGTACAGGACTTCATTGCCGCCTCAGAGCAGGCCGGGCACATCCTGGACCGGCACGTGGACAAGAGCGGCATCCTGGGCGCCGATGCGCGCGCCGAGGTTACCGACTACATCCGCACCAAGCAACTGCAGCCGGATACGGTGCTGGCGCTGCGGGAGCTGGTGGAGGATGTGAGCCACGAGGTGGGCCTGTACAAGGAATTGAAGGCTGTGCCGTCGAAAGACCAGACCAACGTCCGCAACGATCTGTATGTGACCAGCGAAGCTATCCGGCTGATGCAGAAGAGCGGCCAGCCGGCCTTCACCGCCGAGGAAAACGCCTCTCTGAAGAACTATAAGAATAGGGTGGACAAGGCCACCAAGTTCATTCCTCCCTGGGTTAAAGTAGCCGTGGCGCTGGCGCTGGGAATGGGCACCATGGTGGGCTGGAAGCGCATTGTCGTGACTGTGGGCGAGAAGATCGGCAAGGAGCACCTGACCTATGCGCAGGGCGCTTGCGCCGAACTGGTGGCCATGTTCACCATCTTCGCCGCGGATACCTGGGGGCTGCCGGTCAGCACCACCCACGTGCTCAGTTCGGGCGTGGCCGGCACCATGGTGGCCAACGGCAGCGGTCTGCAGTGGTCCACCCTTCGCAACATCGCGGCAGCCTGGGTGTTTACCCTCCCCGCCGCGGCGATGCTATCGGGAGGCCTGTTCTGGGTCTTCAGCCGGATGGCTCACTAAAGCTGCCTTGAATCTGCCTTTGAGGGCGTCCGCCGCGGCGGACGCTCTTTTTCCGCGCTTTGCACAAGTCCGAGAACCGCAAAGGACACACAGGGCGGCTCCAATTCCGGTACCATACTTGAGGTACCTATTGCAGAATGAGCCTGAAAGCCAAGCTGGAAGCTGTCATCTACGCCGCGGAGGAGCCGGTCACACTGGCCCAGCTCGCCGCACTGTTTGCCGCCGACGCCCTGGAGTGCAAGGCGGAGCAAGAAGCCGCGCGGGCCGCCAGGCAGGCCCCGCAAGGCGGCGAACCGCTGCCCCTGTTCAACGAGACGTTCGACTCCCTGGGAGTGGACGAGTCCGCAGAGTCAACAACGCCGGAGGCGGCTGAAGCGCCCTTAGAGCCGGACGCAGAGCCAGCCTCCGATGCGAATGCGGAAACGGACGCAGAGGCCGGCGGGGAGAGCGGCGCAGAGACGGCGTCTGAGGTCCCGGCCGGGGCCGAAGCGGAGGAGAAGCGCCTGGCCCGGTTGCGCGACCGCGAGGTGCGCGCGATACTCCGGCAACTGCTGGACGAGTTGATCGCCAGCTATGCCAGCGACGAGCGCGGCGTGGAGATTCGCGAGATCGCCGGCGGCTACCGCATGGCGACCAAGCCGGAATGCCACGACGCAGTGCGATCGTTCGTAAAGAGCCTGAAACCGGCGCTCCGGCTCTCCTTGCCGGCCCTGGAAACCCTGGCCGTGATCGCCTACAAGCAGCCGGTGACCGCGCCGGAGGTGAATGAGATTCGCGGCGTGGATTCATCCGCCGTCTTCGGTACGCTGCTGGCGCGCAAGCTGATCGCCACCGCAGGGCGCAAGCAGGTGATCGGCAGGCCCATCCTCTACAAAACGACCAGAGAGTTCCTGGTGCGGTTTGGGCTGAAGGACGTTTCCGAACTGCCGTCGATGGAGGAGTTCGAGAAGATGGCCGAGCTTGAGTTCGAGGAGCCGGAGCCGGCTGCCGAAGGAGAAGCGGCCCCGGTGGTGAACGAGGATTTGAGTCTGGAAGTGGACGGGACCGCCGATGAGCCGGCAGACGAACCTGCCGCGAACGCCGCACCGGAGATACAGGAAGGCCCTGAGACCAATGCGGCGGCAGCCAGCGAAGATCCTGCGGCTACTCAAGAGCCGGAATCTACAGAACTTTCCGCCGGCTCGCCCGCAAACCAAGCGGAGACAACCTCCGCAGAGGCCGCGCCTGCTGCGCCTCACCCCACAGAGCAGGCAGAAACCGAGACTGTTCCCCATGACTGATGACCTGCGGCCCGAACCGAGTGAAGCCGAGTCAGACAATGCGCCCGCGACTGAAATTGCCGCAACTGAAATAGAAAACCCAATCGGAAACGAGACCGACGGCGAGGCGGAGACCGCGCTCGGAGCTGAAACAGAAGCTGAAATCGCAGGCGCCGAAGACGAGGCCGAGATCGAAGCGGAAGACGAGTCTGAAGCCGAAGACGACGCGGAGCCAGAAGCTGAAATCGAAGCCGCAGAAGACGAGGCCGAGACCGAAGCGGAAGACGAGTCTGAAGCCCAGCCTGAAGCCGGGGAAGAGGAGCCGGAATTCAGTCCCAAGCCGCGTCCGCCGGCCAAGTTGGAGCGGTTGCAGAAGATCCTGGCGCAGGCGGGCGTGGCCAGCCGTCGCAAGGCCGAGGAGCTGATCGAGCAGGGCCGCGTGCAGGTGAACGGCAAGGTGGTGACGGAGTTGGGCACCAAGGCAGACGCCGGCCGCGACCACATCCGCGTGGACGGCAAGCTGCTGCAGGGCGCGGAACGGCTGCGGTACTTCGTTCTGAACAAGCCCAAGGGGTTCGTGACCACGGTGAAGGACCCCGAGGGGCGGACTACGGTGATGCAGTTCTTCGACAAGATGCGGGAGCGGCTTTACCCCGTGGGCCGGCTGGACTACATGAGCGAGGGACTGCTGCTGGTGACCAACGACGGGGAGCTGGCCAACCGGCTGACGCGCGCCGCTTCCGGCGTGGAGAAGACCTACCTGGTGAAGGTGGCCGGGCAGCCCACGGAGGACGAGCTGGACCTGCTGCGCGGGGGCGTATCGATCGAGCGCGGCAAGCCGGGCTCGGGCCAGGTGCGCACCTCGCCGGTCCGCATCCGGCAGGTTCGCCAGGGCGACAATCCGTGGTACGAAGTGGTTCTGATCGAGGGGCGGAACCGCGAACTGCGCAAGATGTTCGAGGAGATCGGGCATTTCGTGGAAAAGATCCGGCGCGTGGGCTACGGGCCGCTAGTTCTGGACCAGGAGCCGGGCAACCTGCGCGAGCTGGATCCGGAAGAGCTGGAGTTGCTGCGCAAGGCGGCCGAGGGCAAGCTGCGCACCCCCAAGGCCAAAGAAGTTCGCCGGCGGAACATTGCCGATTCCCTGCCGCCAGAGAGGCCGGCTTTCAAGCCGCGCGGAGCAAAACCTGCCGCGGGGCCAAAGGACTACCGGCCGAAAAGGTCGTTCGGCGCAGACAAGCCGGTGAGGAGCGGACCGGGGCCGGCAAAATTCGGTTCTGCGCGGCCCACCGGCAGGCCGACTGCGGGGCCGGGATGGAAGAAAGAGGACCGGCCGCCAACGCGGTTTGCCGCAGGCTCAGGGGGCGAAGACCGCCCGGCGGCACGCAGGAGCTACGGAGACAGACCGGCCACGGGGCGGACATACGGAGCGAAGCCGCCCGCAGGCCGCCCGCACGGGGACAAACCGGCGGGGCGCGCTTACGGAACCAAGCCGGGCGCAGGCAGGCCTTATGGCAATAAGCCCGCTGCGGGCCGTGGCTCTGCTGCCAAGCCGGCCTGGAAGAAGCCGGAGGCCGGGGAATGGCCGCCCTATAAACGGCCACCCGCGCCACGGCCTGAGGCGGCCGGACTCCAAGCCCCTGCGCCGATCGAGGACCTGGGGCCGAAGAGACCGTCCCGGCTGCACATTGAGCCGATCCGGGAGGCGGAACGCACCGGCCGGACCGGAACAGAACGTCCGGGCACGAGCCACCCCGGTCCAGGGCGTTCGAGCGCCCGCGGTTCCAGCCGTAGCTTTGGGAGCGAAAGCGGCCGGGGCGAGAGTGGGCTCTCGCGGCCCTTCACGACCAGCAGCGGCAAGCCCCGGGCAGGCGGCGCGCGGCCGAGCAGCAAACCCGGCAAGTCCGGCGGGCGCTCATACGGCGCGGGTTTCGGGACTGGCCAAAGCAGAGTTCGCACCGGACCGGACTCCCGGCCCAGCTACGGCGCAAAGCGGCCCTATGGCGGCACGTCGGCCGGGCGCAGTTCCGCAGGGCCGACCGAACGGCCGTTTCGCCGCAAGGAAGGCGGGGAGTCATCCGCGCCCCGTCCGGCACGGCCCTACACTCCACGCGTCGAAGGCGCTTCCGAGGCTCGGCCCAGGAGCGAGCCTACTGGCGGCGCAGGCTCGCGTGCGGAGAGAAAAACCGGCTCCGGGTGGAAACCGAAGACGAGCTTTGGCGGGCCGGGCAAACCGGCCTCCGGCGCCCGGTCCAAACCCAAGGCAGGTGATTTCTCCAAATCCGGCTACAAGGGCAAGCCGGGCGGCTCGGGAGCAAAGCGCACCGGCTCACGGCCAGCGGGCAAACGCGGCGGCGGCGCACCGGGGGGCAAGAAGCGCGGTTAAAAGCCAGCCCCACTTCGTTGGACTGCAGGGCGGTTTCAGAATTGCCCGTGATAGCCTGACAGGCAAGAAGGAGCCCATATGGCAAACAGCTTTAGTACAGATATTCTCATTCAGACGCCAGACCCAACGCGTGCGGCATCTTTCTACGTCGAGCAACTCGGGTTCGAGGTCACCGGCGAAGATCCTCCGATGATCAGCCTTCATGGCGCGCACATCAACCTGTTCATCGAGCGGGGGCCGTCGCTGGGGCCGGTGCTGGAAGTCACGGTCGACAGCGTCGAAGCCGCCCGGCTCCGCCTCGTAAAAAACGGGTGCGTGGTCGTGAAGCACGAGCCGGATTTTCCGCGGTGCTACGTCAAAGATCCCTTCGGCTTGATTTACAACCTGACCAGCTAGGCTCTGCGCAGTGCGGACTGGAAGCGTCCATTCACCCGCAAGGACACGGGCGGCGGCCTAGACCGCAAAACAGGAAAACTGCTACCCCGGCCCGCCCTCGTGCATCTGAATTGGCATGGCTATTGAAAAAGCGACATTCGGAGCGGGTTGCTTCTGGGGCGTGGAGGCGGCGTTTGCGGCGATTCCAGGCGTGACGGCGACGGCGGTGGGCTATGAGGGCGGCAAACTGGAGCGGCCGAGCTACAAGGACGTTTGCACGGACTCGACCGGGCACGCGGAGGTGGTGGAACTGGACTTTGACCCCGCGCAGGTGAGTTACGAACAGCTTCTGGAGTTTTTCTTCACCCTGCACGACCCGACCACGCTCAACCGCCAGGGTCCGGACTGGGGCACGCAGTACCGGTCGGCCATCTTCTTCCACTCGCCCGAACAGGAGGCGGAGGCGCGGGCCAAGATTGAACAGTTGACCGCCGAGGGGCGGTTCAAGCCGAAGCGCGTGGTAACGAAAGTCGAGCCGGCGCAGACTTTTTGGCGGGCGGAGGAGTACCACCAGCGGTACCTGGAAAAGCGAGAGCAGACGAGCTGCCACATCTAGTTGCCAGTTGCCAGTTGCCAGAGTAAGAGCCAGGGAGCGAGCAAACCCGGAATGTGGCCCATCCCCGCGGCTCCAGTTGGCACCGCGGCACACAGAGTGCGCAGGCCGGGAACTGTGGACTTTGGTGCTGGCGGGAGACCGCTACTCCGGGTTTTCTGTTCTCTCTTCGGCGGGAGCGGCAACAGGCCCCGCATTCGGCTCCTGGGACACAATATCCGCACCTTCGGGCGAAAGAAACACGGGCTGGGCAATAGTCCCCTGCGGCGACTCAGCGGTAGTCGCAGCCCCCGGCTCGTCGATCCAGAGACAGACGATCCAAAATACCAGCACGGCAACGTAGACAGCGCCACTGGCGTTGAAGAGCTTGTCGCGCAAGCCCAGGATGCGCTCGTACTCGGCCTGGGTGTGGGGCGCAGCAGTGTGGGCAATGATCTGCCAGATCCCTTGCACGGCCAGTTGCGCGATGGACGCGGTGGAGAGGCCAATGACAATCTGCTGAGTGTGACTGCGCCAGCCGGCGTTCGAGCGGCGGCCCAGGAGGACCACCAGGAGACCCAGCTCGACGGTGAGCAGGTCGACCAGCAAATCGGCCTTCAGGGCCGCCAGTTGCATCAGACGCAGAACCGCAAGGGTCGAATCCGCGGTGAGGGTCTTCCACGCCGGCCAGGGTCCCCAAACGGCCAGCACTCCGGCGCCCACGGCCAGAACCGCCAGGGTACCCACAATCCAGGTACGCCGCTGCACGCCGCCAAAGGCCCGCCGCGCCAGTTCCACCAAGACCAGCAAGCCAACGATGGCGGCCAGATCGGCCATGGTGATGAAGATGGCGCTCAAGGTGAGCGACGGCAGGCGCCCGAAGAGCAGGCGGCTGGCCAGCAGACGCAGAGCCATCAGGACAATGCTGGCGGTAAACCAGGGGAAGCGCCGGATCCGGTCGCGGCCCAGCAGGACCACCAGGAGAACCAGTTGTGCGGCAAAGGTCAGCGTCCAAATAACCTGAACGGCCGTGAAGTCAAAATTGAAATGCATAAGAACCTTGTCCGGGCCGCGCGTTGCTTGTTGCGCAGGCCACTTTCTCAGTCTAACCGCCCTCAGAGCAGGAGCATCTCAATTCACAGCTGTTGGTTGAGGAGGGGTAATACTGAGATTGCGTGGAGGGGACCACTCGATTGGCCCGCGGCACGGACCACCCGGATAAGCCTTTCATCCGCGGTCACGAGTGGAACGCCGCGCGCTTCCGCCAGCGCCAAATAGACACAATCGTAGGCCGGGTGATCGAGCGCCACCGCAAGTTCAAGCACACGGGTCAACTCTGGCTCAGGTAAGCACAGTTCAACCCCGAAACTGGCCAGGAGCCGCGCCGCGATGCCTCCTTCACTGGCGGACATCTCCCCCCGTCTCACCTTCTTCCAGAGGATGTTGGCGCACTCCGCCTGCAACAGTGACGGCGCCAAAAGCCTGCTGCCGAACAACGCCAGCGCCTCAGCGGTCCCTTTCTCGGCAACCACCCATTTGATGGCTACGCTTGCATCCACAATGCGCGCGCTCAACGTTCGTCCCGCCCCTCCCGCTGCAAAACCTCCGCTGGAGTATGCGTCCTGCCCACGGTCAATGCTCGCAATTCGGCAGCCAGTTCCAGGAGCGCAGCCAAGGGCGCCTCAGTGCTCACACCCTTCGTATTCGCAGTCAAGAGCTGCTTCACCAGTGCCGAAACAGAGGTATTCTGCTCCGCCGCGCGAATGCGCGCCTGGCGGTAGGTTTCATCGTCCAAGCTTAAGGTAATATTCTTCACAGTTTCACGGTATCACATTTTCGCAGGATTCGCTTGAGACGGCATCGCCGAAGAACGCACCAATAACGTGAAGAAGATTGGGCAACGGGAAGGCAAGAAAGTATGGTGCGCCCGGAGAGATTCGAACTCCCGACCTAACGCTCCGGAGGCGTTCGCTCTATCCAGCTGAGCTACGGGCGCGCTCTATAAGCATACCGTACTTTCGTTTCTTGCTGCACCGTCAGCCGGCTGTAGGGTCTTCCGCCCGCCCGGCCTCTCGCTGCACGCGCAGTTCCTCCATCACGGACTGGATCAGCGCCTTGGCGCCCTCCAGGCCGCCGAGAACCGCCTGCAGATCGAGGGCCGGCTTGGAAGGGTTGCGGGTGGAGGCGCAGTAGACTCCGTGCTGGCCTACCATGATCAGGGAGTCCGTCAGCAGATCCAGCGCCACCGCGAGCCTGCCCCGCTCCACGCCCATCATGAACTCATGCCGCTGCAGTTCCGTCCGCTTCTCGTCGAATACGCTCATACCTCAAGCGTACCCGAAGAGGCGAGTGGTGGTCTCTTGCCGGTTGGCCGCGTGAAACCCGAACTTAGACGTCCAGCTTGCGCATGTAGTCGGCATCGAGGCGGAGGGCTTCGATGGGGTCGATGTCGAACTCTTCCTGCTCAATGAAGTAGTGCTTGAGGCCGGTGGCGGCGCGGAGAATGGGTCGATAATCCATGCCGCCGCGTCCCATCACCGTGGAGTGGAACTGGCCTGTAGCGCCGCGCACCATGTCCTTGACGTGGAGCAGCGGGAAGCGCTGCGGCATCTTACTCAAATAGTCCACGGGGTTGCGCCCGGCAGCGAAGACCCAGCCGCAATCCATCTCGAAAACAACCAGCTTCGGGTCGGTGAGGCGCAGCAGCTCGTCGTAGAAGACCACTCCGCCCTCGTTGCCAAACTCCGGGCCGTGGTTGTGATAGCCGAAGGTCATGCCGGCGGCTTTCACCTTTTCGCCGATGCGGTTGAGCTCGCCCGCCACCCAACGCCAGTCGTCCAGGGTAAGCGGCCCCTTCGCCTGCGGATCGCGCCGCACCGGCGAGGGGGAGATGATGTAGTCGAGGCCGAGGTTGTGGCCGTATTCGATCAGCTCGTCGAGGCGTGGCCGGAGATCGCTGAGCGGATGGTGTGTGCTGATGCAGCGCAGGCCGGCCTGGTCCATGGCGTGGCGAAACTCGGCCGCAGTGCGGTTGTAGTAGCCGGCGGCCTCGACCTCGGTATAGCCGGCAGCCCGCAGTTTGCGCAGAGTGCCGTCAAAGTCCTTGGGCAGCAATTCGCGGACGCTGTAGAGTTGCAGCCCGATGGGCAGGCGGAGCGGTGCGGCGGCCAGACGGCCGGCGCCGGCACAGGCAGCGGCCACAGCCGCACCCGAGGCTTTCAAAAAAGTCCTGCGTGAGGTAAAGCTCATTTGCGTTCTCCCTGGGAAGGGCTTGGCTCAGCCCTTGATGGTTTTTGTGGCCGCATCCCATGTGGCCACGGTGCGGTGAAAGTAAGAGTAGTTGGCCAGGTGACAGCCGATGGCGGCATTGTTGCCGAAAATCTCGTCTTCGACCACGTGCTGCCGGGTGTTGACGGCGCGGAAGAAGTTGGCGATGTGGTCGGCGGCGTCATCATAGCCACGGGGCACGGTGTAGGTCTCCACTGCGCCTTCAATCATGGAGAGCGGCGGCGCCGGATGGGCCGCGCGCCACTCATCCATCCCCTGTTTCCGTTGCGCATCCGTCATGCCGTTCCAGCCATAACTTTCAAATCGCGGGGTCACGTCCTGGGGCGTGAGGGTGACGGAGTTGCCTGTGACCACCATCGTTCCCGTGGACCCAAAGAAACTGATCCGCTCGTCGGCGTCGTTGTTGTTCTGATTGCAGTGCAGATGCACCTGGATGCCGCCATTGGCTGAAGGGTAGTCGTAGACGGTCTCGAGCAGGTCGGGAAAGTCGCGGCCGTCCTTGTAGTGGTAGAGACCGCCGCTGGAGTAGGCGCGGCTAGCCACGGTGTTGATTCCGGTGATGACCTGAATGCCCGAGAGGAGGTGGACGAAGAGGTCGCCGCCCAGGCCTGAGCCGTAGTCGCGAAAGAGGCGCCAGCGGAAGAACCGGACCGGGTCAAAGGGATGTGGGGGTGCATCCTGGATAAAGCGGTCCCAATCGACGGTTTGTGGGCTAGCGTCGGCTGGAATGGGATAGACCCAGGCGCCGCCGGGCGAGTTGCGGTTCCACTGGGCGTCGATCGAATGGACCTCGCCGAGCCGGCCGGAGGCATAGATATCCCGCGCCTTGGCGTAAAGGATGGAGCTTACACGCTGGCTTCCGGCCTGGAAGATGCGCTTGCCGGCCTCGACCGCCTCCACCATGGCCAGGCCGTCGGCCACCTTATGGGACATCGGCTTCTCGCAGTAGACGTCCTTGCCCGCCGCGACGGCGTCCAGCGTGACGCGGCGGTGCAGGTGGTCGGATGTGGCCACAAGCACTGCGTCCACATCCTTGCTGTCGAGGAAGACACGGTAGTCGCGGGTGGTGGGGATATCGCCGCCCCACGCTTCTTTGGCGGCCTGGTGGCGCGTTTCGTAGAGGTCGGCGGCGCCGACGCAGATCCCGGTGGGCACTTGGCGCGCGGCCCTGAGCAGGTCGCAGCCGCGAATGCCGGTACCGACAATGGCAAAGCGAATCCTGCGACTCGGGGCGGTTTGGGCGGCCAGCGCCGCCGGCTCGAGCATTGTGGTTTTCACGACCGCGCCCGCCGCAACAGCGCCCGCGCCCAAACGCACAAAATCCCGCCTGCTCATCGAAAATCGATTCACCGGAGGCTCTCCTTTACGACCGCCATTCTCGCTCTCGGGGCTGCATCGTGTCCAGAAGCGCAAAAAGCGGGGGGATTGTGAATCGCCATTCAGATGAATACCATACGAACTGGGATGCGGCGGGGAAGACCCGGCGCACCGAGCTGCCTGCAGGTTGAACGCGGCACTGTGGCGGAGCTCGGTATGGGCCGGAATGGCGGCAGGTCATCAAACAGCTATTTGAAGGCGCGGAGAGATGAACGAATGGATGCATAGCGGCCTGCGCAGGGCCGGGGATTTGAGAGCGGCCATAGGGTTCGGCCTGCTGACGGGGCTGCTGGCGCACTCCGCCGCTGCGGCGGCAATGGCCGCCAGCGGGTCAAAGGCGAGTTTGGGGCCGGATTTCGGGCCTAATGTGCTGATCTTCAACCCATCGATGCCGACGGCTGCGATCCAGGAGCAGATCGACAGGGTTTACTCTCTCCAGCGTCAAAATGAGTTCGGTCCGGAGCGGAATGCGCTGCTGTTCAGGCCCGGCGACTACAAGTTGGACGTGCCGGTGGGCTTCTACACGGAGGTGATGGGATTGGGCGCCTCGCCGGACGGCGTTCACATCACGGGCAATGTGCACGCAGACGCCAGCTTGAGGAACAACAACGCGACGTGCACCTTCTGGCGCGCGGCGGAGGGCTTTTCGGTGACGCCGGCGGCCGGGACGGCGAGCGGGACGATGCAGTGGGCGGTTTCGCAGGCCGTTCCCTTCCGCCGCATGCATGTGCTCGGGAACTTGGTGCTGCACCAGAACGGGGGCTGGGCCAGCGGCGGCTGGATGTCGGACTCGCTGGTGGACGGCAATGTGGGTTCCGGCTCGCAGCAGCAGTGGATCTCGCGCAACAGCGAATGGGGCAGCTGGACGGGCTCGAACTGGAATATGGTTTTCGTGGGCGTGGTGCATCTGCCGGAAGGTGAATGGCCCAAGCCTCCGTATACCAAGGTTGCCGAGACTCCGGTTGTGCGCGAGAAGCCTTTTCTGGAGGTGGATGCGGAGGGGCGGTACAGCGTGCGGGTTCCCTCGCTGGTTCGCAATACCGCGGGGATCACTTGGCGGGGCGGATCGACGCCGGGGAAGTCGATTCCGATCAGCCGGTTCTACATTGCGCGGGCAGGCGTGGACACGGCGGCGACGATCAATGCGCAACTGGATGCGGGCAAGAATCTGTTGCTGACGCCGGGGATTTACGAGCTGACGGAGGCCATCCGCATGAGCCGGCCCGATACGGTGGTGATGGGGCTGGGATTTGCGACGCTGCGGCCCACCAAAGGCACGGCGGCAATGACTACCGCGGATGTAGACGGGCTGATCGTCGCCGGGCTGCTGTTCGACGCGGGGGCCGAGACGTCGCCCGTACTGCTGGAGGTGGGGCCGGAGGGGAGCAAGGCCAGTCACGCCAAAAGCCCTATCTCTCTCCACGATGTGTTCTTTCGCGTGGGCGGGGCAGGGGTGGGCCGCGCGAAGGTCAACCTCAGAATCAACAGCAACGACACGATTGTGGACCACACCTGGATCTGGCGCGCGGATCACGGCGCGGGGGTGGGCTGGAACCTGAATGGCAGCGCCAACGGGCTGGTGGTGAATGGGAACAACGTCACGGTTTATGGACTGTTCGTGGAACATCACCAGGAGTTTCAGGTGCTGTGGAACGGCAACAGCGGGAGGACTTACTTTTATCAGTCGGAGATTCCCTACGATCCGCCGGACCAGGCGAGCTATGCCAGCGGGCCGGGTACAAACGGCTGGGCCTCGTACAAGGTGGCCGATGGAGTGACGAGCCACGAGGCGTGGGGGCTGGGCGTGTACTCGGTGTTCCGGCATCCGAACGTGGTGCTGAGCCGGGCTATTGAGGTTCCGCGAGCGCCGGGAGTGAAGTTCCACCATATGATCACCGTGGCGCTGGATAACCTGGGCGAAATCTCGAACGTGATCGACGATGCGGGCGGACCTACCTCGACCAACCCGCGGGTTACGCCCAGAGTGACCGAATTCCCCTGACGATGCGCGGTTTGCACCGGGCTGAACCCGCCGGCCCCTGGTCCCGTCCGCCGCGGAGGATGAGGCCTGGGAGTGCGGCGGCCAGCACGGACTCTGGAGCGCAGCGAAACGCCCGGCGGTGAATCATGGGAGAATGGAAGGGTAAACGTTATGACAAACGAGAACTCTTCAGAAATCCTGCCGGCCGCTGCAAACACCTCTGAGCCCGTTGAAGAACCCACCGAGTCCTTTGCAGACCTGCTTTCCGCATTCGAACGCACCCACTCGCACAAATCCGAGCCCGGTTCAAGACAGTTGGAGGGCACGGTCGTCTCCGTCTCCGCCGACCAGGTGTTTCTGGACATCGGCTACAAGGCAGAGGGCGTTCTGCCCCGCTCGGCCTTCGACAACAACGCCGATGGGGTGAAGGTGGGCGATAGTTTTCCGGTCTCCGTGACGGGACGCAACGAAGAACACTATTACGAGCTGTCGCGGTTCAAGGTGGCGCAGCCGCGGGACTGGTCGGCTCTCGAAGCCGCCTTTGCCGAAAAGCTGGCGGTGGTGGGCACGGTGACGGGCGTGGTGAAGGGCGGCCTGAATGTGGATGTGGGCGTGCGCGCCTTCATGCCGGCCAGCCGCAGCGGCACCAAGGACGCGGCGGAGCTGGAGGCGCTGGTGGGAACGGAGATTACCTGCCGCATTACCAAGCTCGACGTGAGAGACGAAGACGTGGTGGTGGACCGGCGGGTGGTGCTGGAAGAGCAGGCGCGCGGGTTGCAGGAGGGCCGCTACGCCGCCATGAAGGAAGGCGACTTGGTCACGGGCAAGGTGCGCAGCCTGGTCCCGTACGGGGCATTCGTCGACCTGGGCGGCATGGACGGGCTGCTGCACGTGAGCGATATTTCGCACAGCCGGGTGAACAAGCCGGAAGACGTATTGGCGGTGGGCCAGGAACTGCAGGTGAGGATTCTCAAGATCGATCAGGAGACGAAGAAGATTTCGCTCGGCCTGAAGCAACTGCAGGCGGAGCCGTGGGACAACGCGGGAGGGCGCTTTCTGGCGGGACAGCGGATTACCGGAACGGTGACGCGGCTGGCCGATTTTGGCGCATTTGTGGAGATCGAACCGGGGCTGGAGGGGCTGATTCATATTTCGGAGATGTCGTGGGGCAAAAAGGTTCGGCACCCGAGCGACATTCTGAAGCAAGGCGACCGGGTGGACGCCGTGATTCTCGGTATCAAGCCCGAAGAGCGGCGGATCTCTCTCGGCCTGAAGCACGCGTTGAGCGATCCGTGGCTCGAGGTGCAGCGGAAGTTCCCCGTAGGCTCGCAGATTGAAGGGCCGGTGACCAAGCTGATGAACTTCGGAGCGTTTGTGCAACTGGCCGACGGGATTGAGGGGCTGGTGCATGTGAGCGAGATTTCGGCCGAGAAGCGCATCAATCATCCTCAGGATGTTTTGCGGGCTGGGCAGATCGTCAAGGCGCAAGTCCTCGCCATCGACCCCGAAAAGCGCCAGATCAAGCTGAGCATGAAGCAGCTTATCCCCACGGACATCGATGAATACATTGCCGAGCACAAGGCGGGGGACTTAGTTTCCGGGCGCGTGATGGAGCTGTCAGGGTCTCACGTGGTGGTGGAATTGGGCGAAGGCATTCGCGCTGTCTGCCACGGCGCCGCTCCCCGCACGGCTGGCGCAGTGGCTGTGGAGACGAAGAGCGAAGGCAAGGCGGATTTGTCGTCGCTGTCGTCGTTGTTGAGCGCGCGGTGGAAGGGCAATGCGCCGGCAGAATCGGCCAAGCCGGAGCCGCTGAGCGAGGGGAAGATTCGCAGCTTCAGGATCGTGAAGCTAGATGCGGAAGGCAAAAAGATCGAAGTGGAGCTGGCCTAGGCGCTAACCTTCACACCACCCTATATTGCTCCGCCAATGCGCGGAACTCGCTTACTTGCACCTCAATCCACGCTTCATCGCGGCCTAGCTCGGCGGCTAGCAGTTTGGCTACCGGGTCGGCCATGGCGATGGCTGCGCTGGCGTTGAGAAACAGGGCGCGGGTGTGGCGGGCGAGCACGTCTTCGACGGTGCGGGCCATCTCGGCGCGGGCGGCCCAGACAACTTCGGCGGCGATGTAGGGAAGCGCGGGATGGAGTTGCACGGCCAGGGCGGGGTCCTCGGCAAGCGTGCGAATCGATTCCGCATCGGAGCCGTAGACGGCAAGACTGTCCTCTGGGCTGCCCTGCGCGGCGGCGTCCTCAAGATAGCCGTGAATGCGCAGGTTCTTTGTGGTGCACTCAACGTCTGGGAGTTTGCCCAGGGTGATGGCGTGGTCCACGCAGTCCTCGGCCATGTGGCGGTAGGTGGTCCACTTGCCGCCGGTGATGGTGAGCAGGCCGGAAGTGTCCACGTGAATGACGTGGTCGCGCGAGAGGGCGGAGGTCTTGCCTTCACCCTTCACCAGCGGGCGCAGGCCGACGTAGACGGCGAGCACGTCGGCGCGGCTGGGCGGGCGGACAAAGAAACGCGCTGCCGTCTCCAGGATGAATTCGATCTCCTCATCGAGCGGGCGGGGTTCCAGGCTGGGCGCGTCGACGGGCGTGTCGGTGGTGCCGGCGACGGCGTGGCCGTGCCAGGGAATCACGAAGAGGATGCGGCCATCGCTGGTGCGCGGGACCATGAGCGCTGTCTCGCTCTTGAGGAACGAGCGGTCGAAGACCAGGTGAATGCCCTGGCTGGTGACCACCAGCGGGTCTGCGGCGGGATCGGCCATCTGGCGGATTGAATCGGTAAAAACTCCGGTCGCGTTCACGACGATGCGTGCGGAAATGGCGAGTTCTTCGCCGGTTTCCTCATCGCGCGCCAGCATGCCGTTGACATAGCCGTCGGGGTCGCGCTGGAGGCCGGTGACGGGGCAGTAATTCAGGAGCGTGGCGCCGTGATCGGCGGCCGTCATGGCGAGATGAATGAGCAGGCGCGCATCGTCAAACTGGCCGTCGTAGTAGACCACGCCGCCGCGCAGCTCTTCGGGCTCCAGTGCGGGCAGGCGTTCGAGGGTTTCTTCCTTCGAGAGCAGCTTGGATGCGCCAAAACCGTATTTGCCGGCCAGCATGTCATAGAGCTTGAGGCCGATGCCGTAAAACGGCGCCTCCCACCAGGAGTAGTTGGGGACAACGAAGGCCAGATCGTGGACCAGGTGGGGCGCATTCCGGCGCATCAGGCCACGCTCTTTGAGGGCCGACATGACCAGGGGGATGTTGCCCTGCTCCAGGTAGCGGACGCCGCCGTGGACCAGTTTCGTGCTGCGGCTGCTGGTGCCCTTGCCAAAGTCGTGGGCCTCCAGGAGGACCACACTGAACCCGCGCGCGGCGGCATCCACGGCCACGCCTGCACCGGTGGCCCCGCCACCGACGACTGCAATGTCCCACGGCTGTTGCCGCTCCCGGACGTTGCGCACCATCTCTTCTCTGCGCATTATTCGCTCCAATGCAACTTCCAGCCCCCACCGAGACGCAAGAAGCCAAGCACGCAGCTTGCAGACAGCTTCTTACGCGCTCCAGTTCTTTGCCCGTTCGACAGCCCGCTGCCATTGCGCGCGGCGCTGGGCGCGAACGGCGGAATCCATTCGCGGTTCAAAGCGCGCGTCGTTTTGGCGTCTGGCGCGCAACTCCTCAGGGTTGGCCCAGAAGCCCGTCGCCAATCCTGCCAGATAGGCGGCGCCCAAAGCTGTGGTCTCCGTCACCTGAGGACGCACTACCGGGACGCCGAGCAGGTCGGCCTGGAACTGCATCAGCAGATTGTTGACCGCGGCGCCGCCGTCCACGCGGAGGGCTGCCAGGGGGGTGGTCTCGCTCTGGACGGCCTCAAGCACGTCGGCCACCTGGAAGGCGATGCTCTCCAGGGCTGCACGGGCAATGTGGGCGGGCGAGGTGTCGCGGCGAAGGCCGATGATGAGGCCGCCGGCGTGCGCATCCCAGTGAGGCGCGCCGAGGCCCACAAAGGCCGGGACAAAGACCACGCCGCCTGTGTCGGGCACGCTGGCGGCGAGGGCTTCGACCTCGGCCGAGGAGCCGATCAGTTTGAGGTTGTCGCGCAACCACTGGACAACAGCGCCGCCGATGAAGATGCTGCCTTCGAAGGCGTATTCAAGGCGATGTTGGGCGCTGGCGGCGAGCGTGGTGATGAGGCGGTTCTTGGAGCGCACGAATTCGGCGCCGATGTTCTGGAGCAGGAAGCAGCCGGTGCCGTAGGTGTTTTTGGCCTCGCCCGCGGCCCAGCACAACTGGCCAAAGAGGGCGGCCTGCTGGTCGCCGGCGATGCCCGCGACGGCCGCGCCACCCAGGCCGAGGGTAGTGGTGACTTCGCCGGCCATTTGGCTGGACCAGACCACTTCAGGGAGCAGGCTCTCGGGGATATCGAAGATGCGCAGCAGTTCGGGGTCCCACTCGCCCTTGACGATGTTGAAGAGCAGGGTGCGGGAGGCATTTGTAACATCAGTCACGTGGCGGCTGCCGCTCGTCAGGTGCCAGATGAGCCAACTGTCGACAGTGCCGAAGGCCAGCTCGCCGCGGTCGGCGCGGGCGCGGGCGCCGGGGACGTGATCGAGGATCCAGGCGACTTTGGTGGCGGAGAAATAGGGATCGAGGACGAGGCCGGTGCGGTTGGAGACGTCTTCCCCGGCGCCGCTCTCTTCGAGAGCCGCGCAGCGCGAAGCCGTGCGGCGATCCTGCCAGACGATGGCGGGATGGATGGGCTTGCCGGTGGCGCGGTCCCACACAATCACGGTCTCGCGCTGGTTGGTGATGCCGATGGCAGCCAGGTCCCTGGGCCGCGCGCCGACCTTGCCGAGCGCTTCCACGGCGCAGCTCAACTGGCTGGTGAGAATTTCGGTGGGGTCGTGCTCGACCCATCCCGACTGGGGATAGAACTGCTCGAACTCGTGCTGCGCCGCGGCGGCAATGGCGCCCGCCTCGTCAAACAGAATCGCGCGGGAACTGGTGGTTCCCTGGTCCAGTGCAAGGATGTATGCCATGTGCGCCGTCCGCCTTTGGGCACCAGTCAAACACGCTTGGCCGTGAGTGGGCAAGGTGGGCGGGAATCATGCCGCCGGCCTGAGTGCCGGTCTTTAATTGCCGCAGGCGATGACCCGGTGGCGACCAAGAATCACGATCCGAGATGAACCTCGACTCTCACGTTCGGCTGTTGACCAAGCTCTCCTGTTTCCGCGCAGAATCATCTCTGGCGGGCTCGACCGACCCTGCGCGTCAATCGAAGGACATCGGGCAAACAACAGGATTTCTCGCCGGCACGATCTCTGCGTCTTCAGTGTGAGGATTCAAGCAGAACCGATGACGCCTGGGGCAGATCGATCGACAAACGGCCATCTTGCAAAGAAAAGCTGCGTCCAGTCCAGGCGTCCTTCCAGGTCTCCATCTGCCAGGACCTGGGGATTGCCAGCGTGGCGTGGCGAGACAGATCGGCGTCGTCCCGCAAGCCCTCTTCCAGATTGGCCGCCATCAGGTGAGTTACTCCGTTGTGAGTGCGCCAGGCGGCAAGGTTCATGGTTTCTTTCAAGTCGATCTGGGCGGCGCGCAGGCCGCCGTTCCGCCGCAGCAGTTCGTTCAGCACACCGGCGGCGAGTGCGTACGGGGCGCCGGTGTTTCCCCAAACCTGCGATAGAGGCAATTCTTCCACCGACCTTAGATAGGGAGGGTTCCATGCGGCAATTGGCGCTCCGCCGGCCGCGCCGAGCGTGAGTGCCGGAGAGCCTTCCTGGGTATAAATCACACTCGCATCCGCAGACGCAGAGGCGCTTTCGGGAAGGCAATACGCATTGAAGTCGAGTGGCATGTTCTTCACCAGTTCCGGGGCTCGATTGGCGGCTTTGCACAGCCGAACCGGCCCTTCGGCAGGAGCCGGGCTCCCGCGCAAACCGGCCAGCCGCAAGAGTGATTCGTCTATGCCCCCGGCGAAACTTCCAACCAGAGCGACTGGATGGCCACTGGCGATGATCTGTGTGAGCTCAGCCAGATGCTTCGCGGAAAGATGGGAGGGTGTTTGCACCACGAGCAGATCGGATTGAATCTGCGGCAGCCATTCAATGCGCGTGGAGGACAGAATCGGAACTGGCCACTTGGCCACAGATCCGGCCTGCTCATCCAGCCATTCATTGATGTCGTGGCCGGGCGATGCATGGTCAATCTGCCATTGCATCGCCTCGCGGGAATACACCAGTGTGGGGCCGAAGACAGCGGTTGTCTGGCGCGCATCCGCAACCGCTCGATTGATGTTGGCGGCAAGAAAGCGGACATCCTGTTCGTCAAGCAGACGCTCACCCTGATTGGCCCATGAAATGTACGACCCCACGGGAAGCTTCAAGCCATTCGGCGTCTTGACGGCCGCATGGGAGTAAGCCCAGATTCCCCAACGCAATTTTTCGGGCGCGGAATGAATGACATCCCAACTTTCCCATGCGTCGAAGGTTTCGATAAGGGGATAATGGCGGACCTTGGTATCCGCGAGGATGGCTGCGTGGGTGAGCATGTAGGCGAGTTGGTAAGTCCATCCTTTCGTGGGGGCATTCCAGAACGAACCTTCACGGATGCCAATCTCGTTCCATGCCCCGGCCCAGGTCTGGTCCACCCAGATATCCAGATAACCTTGCCTGGCAATGGTCTCCAGATCCAGTCCGTTTGACCGCCAATCCGCGACCGCACTGGCTCCATTGGAATACATCATGACCAATGCATCCGGGTTTGCCAGCTTTGTTTCTCTGACCAGCGCAGCTACAGCATCGGTGGCCTGACGGATGACATCCGGGGAGGGAGCAAGCGGACCCCAGGGGCCGGCACGTTGGTATGGAACCGGCGTGCCAAAAGAATCTCGCAGCATAATCGCATCAAGGCCCAACGATCGCGACATGCTTCCCCATTGAGCCGAGTAGGCCTGATGCACCGGCGTCCCCTCCACGATTCCGTGGGGCATTCCTCCCAACGGGGTTGGGTCCGCATGCAAACGAGCCGCTGGATCGAAATAGCGTCCGACGTCAAAACTTCCCGGCTGGCCCGAGGCAGGTTTTGTAAATGCCTCCGAGTGGCGGCGAACCCAGGCCGCCTCCTCTCCGTATGCATTCGTCCACGCGTAGTTCAACATGCCGACTTTCACGCCGGCAATCTCACGCCGCCCTGCTTCCTGCTTGAGATCTGCGATCAGTCGCTTCACATCGCCATAGGTCCAAGGATCGTAGCCCCGTCGCTTTCCTATCACCGACCCGGAAAACCGGGCTTCCGACTTTTGCTTCCTTTCCCCGGTGGTCCCGCTCAACTGTCCCCGCTCATCGACCCATCGACTTTGACCTGATCCGGTGGGCAGCGAAATTCTCTGCTCAAGATCGCCGGACCATTCCATCACCGGGCTAACCGTCCAGCCGATGTTCAGAATCACGCCACGGTAACCGCGGACGCCCGCGAAGAGAGGTTGAAACCTATCCCAGAATTCGTGAGCGGACTCCGTCAACGCCTGCTGCTTGAACCAATAGAGGTCAATCTCAATCCATCGGTCCGTATCGACCGAAACTGCCGGAACCTTCTGTGCCGAACATGGGTTCTGGAGGATGCAGAGGAATATCCCCAGTAGAATCGCAGCCGCCGCACTGCAATGAAGGCGCATGGGCCATGGTCTTGCTTGCCGTTGCATTGTCACAATGTCTCCAATTCGCATGAACCTGTCCGATGACGTTCCAAACGCATCCGGCGGCGCCCGTAAAACGGGAACCGCCGGATGCGTCTTACCGCGAGTTATTCACTGCGAGTTACTGCACTTCGCCGATGTAGACGCCGTAGGGGCCGAGCTGAAACTCGCCCAGCGAGGCTGGATCGGAGGCGCCGGGGGTCTTGAGCAGGGTTTTGATCTTGCCGCCGGAGCCGGGAATGGTGAGGCTGACCGTCTGCGGGTCGGGGGTGAAATTGACCGATACGACCACAGCCGGTGCTCCAGGCGTCAGGCGCAGCCAGCTCAGGACCTTGGTGTTGGTGGTGTCGAGCATGACGTTGTCGCCGTGGGCGAAGGCCGGGTTGGTCTTCTTGAGGCGGATCAGGGTCTGGTACCAGGTGAAGAGGGAGTTAGGATCGCTCTTCTCGGCCTGGACGTTGATGGTGGCGGCATTGGGCGGGACGGGCAGCCAGGGAGTGGCACCGGCTTTGGTAAAGCCCGCGTCGGCGGTCGCGTCCCATTGCATCGGAGTGCGCTCGCCGTCACGGCCCTTGTCCTTGGGCCAGCCGGTGAGGCCAACGGGGTCCTTGACGTCTTCCTTGCGGGCGGGCGGCGTGGTCTTCATGCCAATCTCGTCGCCGTAGTAGAAGAGCGCCGTGCCTCGACTGGCGAACAGCATCGTCGCGATGACGCGCTCGATGTCGGTGTCGTGAACGCCATCGCCGTAGCGGGCGTCGATGCGCGGGTTGTCGTGGTTATCGAAGACCAGCAGCGGAATATTGCCGCCGAGGCCGGTTTCCGCGTCGTTGAGCCGGGTGCGAAACTCGGCCACGTCGAGCTTGTTGATGAAGCCCACCTGGGTATCCATGGGCAGTTGAAACTCCGGCTTGTCCGCGGCCCCATACTGTTTGGCGAGTTCGGCGATGTTGGGCAGGTAAGTCTCGCCGATGAGCACCCGCGTGCCGGGGAACTTGTCGGAGTTGAAGGTGTCGCTCCAGGCGCGCATCTCCTGCATCACCGCGTGCGTACCGGGCAGGTTGTTGGTCCGGGTGTCGTTCAAGGCAATGTCGCCGTAGTCATTGAGGTAGGATTTGCCGTTCTTGTCGAGGAGGACGTCTTCGTCGATGAGGTTGGGGTCCTCGAACAGGGTGGTGATGGCGTCAAACCGGAAGCCGCCCACGCCACGCTTGAGCCAGAAGCCGATGATGTCCTTGAAAGCCTCGTGGATTTTGGGGTTGTCCCAGTTCACGTCCGGCTGCTGGATGTAGAACTTGTGGTAGTAGTACTGGCGGGTCTTCTCGTCCCACTCCCACGCCGAGCGGCCAAAGTCGGACTGCCAGTTGTTCGGCGCCTGGCCCTTGTCGGTCGCCGTTTCTCCCTTGCCGTCGTGCCACATATACCAGTTGCGGTAGGGGTTGTCGCGCGACGACCGCGACTGGATGAACCACTGGTGTTTGTCGGAGGTGTGGTTCATGACCATGTCCATGACGATGCGGATATGGCGTTTCGCCGCCTCGGCCACCAGCCGGTCAAAGTCCTTGAGCGTGCCGTACTGGGGATCGATGTTCTCGTAATCCGAGATATCGTAGCCGAAGTCCACCTGGGGCGAGGGGTAGACCGGGCTGAGCCAGATGGCGTCCACGCCCAGGTCCTTCAGGTAGTCGAGCCTTTCGGTGATGCCGTTGAGGTCGCCGATGCCGTCGCCGTTGGAGTCCTGGAAACTGCGCGGGTAGATTTCGTAGATGACGGCGTTCTTCCACCAGTCCCGGGCGCTGGAGGGGGTTGCGCTGCTGAGTTGGGGTGCGGGTTTGGGGGGCGCGTTCTGCCCCGCCGCGGATAGCGCCGCGACCCCCAGAGACAGGGCGATGGCGCAGCTTGCAATGCTCCTGGTCCAGTGCATTGTGGTCTCCTCGTCGTGTTTCCGCTGCTCGTAGATTCGGCAGCAGTGTGTCGCAAGCCAAACTATCACATTGGGGCGGGAAATGGCTGCCGTTGATTGGCTGTTTCGGGCGGAAAAGTCCGCTCTAAGGCTTCCCCTCAGCCGGCGCCGAACTTATCTTCAGCCGGTCGAAATTGATGCTGAATATCGGCTCCTCGCGGGTTCCGGAGATGTGAATCGGAACCTCCGTGCCAGCCCCGTTCTTCTTGAAGTACTTGTCGGCGGGCTTGAGCAGCAAACCTGCCCAGCCACCCACCATCTGCGAGACCGTGGCCTGCAGCTTCGCCGTTCCGGTAAAGTCCAGCGCGCCGCCCTCCACGCCATACGTGCCCTGCAATTGGATCATGGCCCCAGGAACGGTGTAGGTGAGACCGGGCAGGGTAATGACGCCGCCGGCCATCTGGAAATCGCCCTGCATGGTGGAGTGGATGGCGGCCGGGTCGGTGGTCTTCACATCCTGGGGCCGGCCCTGGCCACGCATGCTGAGTTGCCTGAGGCCGTCCTGGATTTTGACGCTGGAGAACCGCGCCTGATCGAGATTGAAGGCGCCTTTCAGGCTGAGACGCTCGTGCACCGGCGCGGTCCCCGGCGGAATGTGCAGCGTGGTCTTCATGGTCAGCGAGCCGGTCAGCAAGGAGTTAGGCGAGTGGCTGGCGAGACGGAGAAAATCCTCAAGGCGCGCGCGGTCCACGTTGATCGTAAGCGCAATGTCGTGGCCCTTGCTGGGCGGCAAGGCCCCGGTATTGCCAACCTGCGCGGCCGCCACGCGAACAACCTGACCCTGGGCGGTAAAGTGCGAATGGCCCAGCGTCGCATCCACGGGATCGAGCCAGGTGTCGCCATTGGTGGCATCCACCCTGGCGTGGAAATGGGTGTGGAGGGGCAACGGGTTGCCGAAGTGGGTGAGGCGGAAGTCCGGCGTATCGGTGTCGCCATCCACGACCAGGTCGCGCAATGTGCCCTGGTAATTTCCGGTCGAGGAGAGAATCCCGGCAATGCCCTTGAATCCGGCGAGGTCCGCGTGGTCAAACGTGTAGTGGCCTGTAATCGGGCTCTCGCCGGGATCCGCCACCAGCCATGGACCAAAGCTACCGGTGGAGTGAATCGTGCCTACCGGCCGGGGATTGGTGAGGTTGGCGTCAAAATCCATGGCCTCGCCGGAGCTGATTTTGGTGAGCTTGAACTGCGCGATGGCAAAGTCCAGGGGCAGCTTGCCGGGCTTGCTGGTTTCGAGCACAAAGTGGGCCCCGGTGCATTCGATGGTGTCCACCGCGAAGCGCAGCGACAGGGCGGAAGCCGTGCGTTGGGCAGCAACGGATTGGCCGGCAGCCTCAGTGGAGGCGTCCGGGGCTGCGGCAGAAGCGTGGCCAAAGTGGGATTTGGGCGGGAAATGGATATCGAGCCCCTTCAACTCGACCACCGAGATGTGGAACGGCTTGCCGGGTTGGTAGTGGAGCGGGGCATGAAAGCGAAACTCGTCGAGGCGGATGATTGGGTCGCCCGAATTCGTGGCCGGGGGCACCGTAACGCCCTCAACCTGGGCCGGCGGCCAGATGCGCAGACCGTGACCCTCGGCCCGGAGTCCATTCACGAGCGACACATGAAAGGTGTCCATCTCCACGCGGGCGTGAAAGTGCTCCTGCAACGTCCCGACGATGCGGGCGCGCAGGAAGGGCTCGGCCCGGTGCAACGCCAGGTCCGCAATGACGGCCAAGGCCGCCGCCAGCAGGAGCAACCCGCCTGCGACCCACTTCAACCACCGGTTTCTGCGCCAGAAAGATGCACCAGTGTTCGCCAAACCTGCCTCCCGATTGGATTCCATTGTCGCAGAGCGTTGGCGGCTTGAGACTGGGGCTGGATTCTTTCCCTTGCGCGAGCGCCGTGCACCCCACATTTGCTTGAGATGCATCGCGCAAGAGGTGGGAAACCGGAAACCAGCTCCATTCGGCGGCGCTCCTCATTTTCTTAATAGACGGTGCATGGCGTAGACTCCATAGCACGGATGCAAACGCACATTGAAAATCTCGTCAAGCTGCAAAGCGTGGATGTGGAACGTGCACGGCTGACCGTTGCGGTGCGCGCCCTTCCGGCCGAAATCGCCCAGGCCGAGGCTGCGCTGGCTGGGGCCGAACGCCAAGCCGCCGAAGGCTCGGATGCGCTGAGCCGCGAGGAATCGCTGCGCACTCGCCTGGAGCGCGAGATCGCCGGCCACCGCCAGAAGGCGGCGCGCTTCCGCACCCAACTGGACGCCGTGAAAAGACCCGAGCAGGCTGAAGCCATCGAGCATGAGATCCGGTTTGAATCGGGCGAGGCCGAGCGTCTGGAAGACGAAGAGTTCGTCAGCCTGGAACGCACGGAGGGGCAGGAAGCCGCACTGGCCGCAGCCCGCGCCCAGGTGGAAACCCTGGCGGCGGCCCTGGACAAAATCCGCGCCCGCGTGGCGCTCCGCCAGCAGGAGTTCAGCGCCGAACTGGCCAGCTTGAACGTTGAACGGGAAGCGCTCCGCCAAGCGATCGAGCCCGAGTGGCTCACCCGCTTCGACCGGCTTGCCGTTTCGCGCGGCACGGGCCTGGCCCGCGTCGAGAATCAGCAGTGCACCGGCTGCCGCATGGGCGTCCGCCCGCAGACCTGGAACCAGCTCCGCGAGGGCGAGCTGCTGACCTGCGACAGTTGCGGAAGGCTGCTGTACTGGGATCCGGAGATGGCTCCAGCCGCGAAGTCGCCGCAGCCTGCCCCTGAGGCCAAACGCAGAATCTCCAAATCCCAAGCCGGAGACTAGCCGTGAGGCGCATCTGTGTGGACATGGATGAGGTGATGGCGGACACGCTGGCCGAACACCTGCGCCGCTACAACCAGACATTCGATGAGGAAGTGACCCCGGAAGACCTGGCCGGCAAGGGGCTGTGGGAGATTGCGCCGCTTGACCGCCAGCAGCAACTCCGCGACTTCCTTGACGCCGAAGACTTCTTCGAGGACCTGGCCCTGATGCCCGGCGCGCAGCAGATCCTCAAAGACCTTTCCACTCGCTTTGAAATCTTCATCGCCACGCAGGCCATGACGGTGCCCAACTCGCTGGGGCCCAAGTATCGCTGGCTACAGCGCCACTTCCGTTTCATCCCTCCCACGCACTACGTGTTTTGCGGGAACAAGAGCATTCTCCGCGCCGACTATCTGATCGACGACCTGCCCCGCAACCTGTTGCGTTTTGAAGGCCAGGGCATCCTTTACACCGCCCCCCACAACCTGACCGCGACCGGCTTTGTACGCGTGGATAACTGGCAGCAAGTGGCCGAATACTTTGCTACCCAGCCCGGGTAAGGCCCTACCTTGATGTACTGACCCAGTGCGTTCGGTCCCGCTGCCGGAACCGTGGGATGCAGCCAAGGCTATTTGGCGTCACCCGCACCCGGCTTTACCGGCGCCCCAGACCCAGGCTTGGCCGCGGGCAATGGACTGACGGCGCGCAACGGCATCGGCTGCGCCTGCGGCGGCTGGTGCATGGTAACGATAATCGCCCCGGCGGCCTTCTTGCCCGCGCACTGGTAGGAGTGGGGCGTACTGGCGTCAAAATACACTGCATCGCCCGCCTCCAGTGTGCATGCATGATCGCCGTGGCGGAGGTCAAGATCTCCGTCCAGTACATACAGGAACTCAAACCCCGGGTGCATGTGCGCCTTGGGCTCCATATCCTTTGTCAGCGGCACAAACTCGGCAAAGTAAGGGTCCATGTGCCGGTCCGGCACCATGTAACCGAGGCTCTCAAAGTAGTACGTTGGCGAATTCACCCCGGTCTGCGGCAGCCTTACGCGCTCCTTGCGGCGGTGAATCCGGAACAGCGCGTTCGGTTCGGACTCAAAGAAATGCGAGAGGTCCTTGGAAAAGACCATGGCAATGCGGGCCAGGTTGCGCAGCGTGGGCACCACACGCCCGGTCTCCAACTGGGAGAGGAAACTCGCCGAGAGACCTGTGTGCTTGCCCAGTTCGACCAGGCCCATCGACTTCTTGAGGCGCAGCCGCTTGATCCTCTCACCGATCCGCTTCTCCGCAATGAACCGTTCGGCAGTCTCCAGGTCCACCTGGGTCTTTTGCGTCTCTTCGCTCTTGACCACCGCCAACTCGCCCATCAACGCCTCCTGACTGCACTGGAATAGGATGCGCCTCAGAGCAGAATGTTGTCCAGATCAAAAATAATTCGCGTACGACTAAATCAGTATCGCTCTGCGGCCGGTATCGTATTCACCAGAGGGAAAGGAAAATCCATCTCGTCAATATGAGCGCTCCGTCGTTCCGAATTCTCCTGTCCGGCGCCTCCGGAATGCTCGGCACAGCTCAGCAGCAGTCGCTGGCCGCGGCCCTCGCGCCGCCTCAATAGCCCTTCACCCCGCGCTATCCTAAAGGGTCCGGCCGCCAACATTCCTGCGGCCCGCCAAGGAAGCGCCGCATGGCCGATGAAACCACCGTCCCCGCAACTCCAGCCGCACCCGTAGCCACCATCGCCACTCTCGGCCAGCACGAAGGCCAGTCCGTGACTCTGCGCGGGTGGCTCTACAACCTCCGCGAGAGCGGCAAGCTCCTGTTTCCGATCTTCCGCGACGGGACCGGAACCATTCAGGGCGTGGCGCACAAGGCCGGCGTGCCTGCGGCGGTCTTCGAGGCGCTGAAGGGGCTGACCCAGGAGTCGTCGGTCATCGTGACCGGGCGCGTCCGCGCCGACAAGCGCGCGCCGGGCGGCTTCGAACTGGACGTTGAGAATATCGAAGTAGTGCAGCGCGTACCCGAGTCCGACCCCTACCCCATCACCCTCAAGGAGCACGGGGTCGACTTCCTGATGGAGCACCGGCATCTGTGGGTCCGCTCCCCGCGCCAGTCGGCCATTCTGCGCATCCGCGCCGAGATCATGCGCGCCGCGGCCGAGTACTTCGACCAGAACGGGTTCATCCGCACCGACCCGCCGATCCTTACGCCGGCGGCCTGCGAGGGCACTTCGACGCTGTTTCCCGTGGACTACTTCGGCGACACGGCCTTCCTGACCCAATCCGGGCAACTGTACATCGAGTCCACGGCGCTGGCGCTGGGCAAGGTCTACAGCTTTGGGCCCACCTTCCGCGCGGAAAAGTCCAAAACCCGGCGGCATTTGACGGAGTTCTGGATGATCGAGCCGGAAGTGGCCTATTGCGACCTCGATGGCCTGCTCGAACTGGCTGAAAACTTCCTGTCGCATATTGTGCAGAGCGTGCTGAAGAACCGCGCTTCGGAACTCACGGTGATCGGCCGCGACCGCGCCAAGCTGGAAGCGATACTGCCGCCGTTTCCGCGGCTGACCTACGACGATGCCGCGGCCATGTTGAACGCGGCCTACAAGACCGGGCAGCTTGAAGCGCCGTTTGAGTACGGCAACGACTTCGGCTCTCCGGACGAGACCTGGCTCAGCTCGCAGTTCGACCGCCCCGTCATGGTGCACCGCTACCCCGCCGACGTGAAGGCTTTTTACATGGAGCCCGACCCCGCCGACGCGCGCCTGGCCCTGTGCGTCGACGTGCTGGCGCCCGAAGGTTATGGGGAAATCATTGGCGGTTCGCAGCGCGTTTCAAGTTACGAGCTTTTGAGCTCGCGCATCGAGCATCACAAACTGCCGCGGGAAGCTTTCGAGTGGTACCTGGACCTGCGGCGCTACGGCAGCGTGCCGCACTCGGGCTTCGGGATGGGGATTGAACGGGCGGTGGCGTGGATCTGCGGATTGGACCATGTGCGCGAGACAATTCCGTTTGCGCGGACGCTGCACCGCATTTATCCATGAGCCATGGGCTCTGTTACCGAGCCGTTCCCTGCGCGTAAAAAAACTTCGGGCCTGTTCGCAAAGCTGTGCGGACAGGCCCGATTTTCCTGAGATGTCGTCGCGCTCAGACCTGCATGACTTCGGCTTCCTTTTTGCGCGAAAGCTCTTCCATGCGGCGGATCTCCTCGTCGGTCATCTTCTGGACTTCTTCGAGAGCGCGCTTCTCCTCGTCCTCGCTGATCTTCTTCTCCTTGGCCAGCTTCTTCAGGATGTCGTTGCCGTCGCGCCGGACGTTGCGGATGGCGGTGCGGTGCTCCTCGAGCACCTTGTTCAGGTGCTTGCAGACGTCGCGGCGGCGCTCTTCGGTCATGGGCGGAACGGGCACCCGGATGATCTTCCCATCGGTCAGAGGATTGAAGCCCAGGTCGGCGATGCGCAGGGCCTTTTCGATCTCCTTGATGACGCTGGGGTCATAGGGCGAGATGAGGATCAACTGCGCCTCGGGCGTGGAGACCTGCGCCAGTTGGCTGATGGGGGTGTGCGTGCCGTAGTAGTCCACCTTGACCTGGTCGAGCATATGCACGTTGGCCCGGCCGGTTCGCGTGGAGGCCAGATTGGCCTGGAATGTGGCCACCGCCTGGTCCATCCGGCGCCTGAGGTCGCTGGAGAGTTCTTTGAGCGCCGGAATTCCGGCCATTGTCGAGACTGCCATCTTTCTCCTCGTTAGGTCCAAAACAATATATTAGCGGAATCGCCGGCAGGGAAAGACCAAATGCCCTGGACGAAATCGTTCAGCGTGACGTTAGCCGGAATCCCTACACCACAACCGAAAGGCCCGTCGAGGATGCCTGCTGGTGGGCGTGGTAGCTGGAACGGACCAGCGGACCGGACTCCACGTGGCGGAAATCCATCTTGAGGGCTTCAGTCTTCAGTTCGGCAAACTCGCGCGGCGTGTAGAGCCGGGCCATGGGCAGGTGGTCGCGCGAGGGGCGCAGATATTGGCCGATGGTGAGAATGTCGCAATGGACGGCTGCCAGGTCGCGGAAGACCTGGAGCAACTCGGCCGTCTCCTCGCCCAGGCCCACCATCACGCCGGACTTGGTGAGCCCCGCGGGCCGCAACTGTTTGGAGTAGCGCAGCAGTTCGAGGGTGCGCTCGTAGCGGGCGCCGGAGCGGACCACGCGATAGAGACGCGGGACCGACTCGGTGTTGTGGTTGAGGACTTCGGGACGCGCTTCGACGACGGTGCGAATGGCTTCCCGATTACCCTGAAAGTCGGGGATGAGCACCTCCACCCGGCAGCCGGGAGCCTGACGACGAATCTCTTCGATCACGCGAGCGAAGGCGCGCGCGCCACCGACCAGATCGTCGTCGCGATTGACGCTGGTGATGACGGCATGTTCCAGGCCCAGCGTGGCCACGGCTTCAGCCACGCGGCGGGGTTCGTCGAAATCGATGGGCTCGGGGCGGCCCTTGGGCACGGCGCAGAATCCGCAGCGGCGCGTACACAGATTGCCCAGCATCATGAAGGTGGCGGTTTTGTGGTGCCAGCACTCGCCGATGTTGGGGCAATGCGCGCTCTCGCACACGGTGTGCAGGCCCAGCGATCGCGCCAGGCGCTTCAGGTCGTGGTAGTTCTCGCCCATGGGGGCGCGCGCCTTGAGCCACTCGGGTTTGGGGGCCGGAGTTTTGAGCGCCGGGGCAATTTGGACCAGTTCCATCACGCTTTCATTGTAGCGGCATCCTCCTCGATCGCTCCATGGACGCGCGCCACCTGGCCTATCCGCCGTTCAAGCCCAAACCGTTCGATAAGTTGAAGAGCTTGTGCCCCTGATTTGGAGTGTTTTCCGGCGGCTGGCGTCAATATCTGGCGGAGATCTCGCGACCATGGTAAAATGACCATGGTCAGATTGACCCGCTACGAGGAGGCAATTTTCATGCGGACCATGGCGGCGGGTGAGTTCAAGGCCAAATGCCTGGCGGTGATGGCCGAGGTGAATTCCAGCGGGCAGCCGGTTCTGGTGACAAAGCGGGGCAAGCCGCTGGCACGGGTTTTCCCCTCGGAGGATCAGAGCCCCAAGGAGAGCCCGGAGGCGATCTTCGGCTGCTTGCGTAGCTTCCTCGCCACGACGGACAATCTTGACGATCTCGCCGGACCGATCATCCCGCCGGAGGACTGGGACCATATGAAGGAAGATTGGTCTCCGTTTCCGCCAGAATGATCATTCTCGACACGCATGTGGTGATCTGGCTGCTCACGGCTGGAGCGCGATTGTCTCCCAGGGCGCACAACGCCATCCTGCGAGCTCGTATCGGTGGAGAAGCGCTGGCCTGTTCCCCGGTATCTTTGTATGAGATAGCCTACGCTGCCCGGAAAAAGCGTCTGCCGCTGAACGCTCCGGTCGAAGAATTCATCGCTGCTCTACAAACTCAGTTGGAGATGGCGCCATTGACGGCCGAAATCGCGGTTTGCGCGGCTGGACTTCCCGACCCTTTTCACGGCGACCCCATCGACCGGATGATCGCCGCCACGGCCATCGTCGGAGATTGCGTGCTGATCACCCACGACGATCGAATCCGCAAAGCGAACGTGTGCAAGACGCTCTGGTAGCGCCCTTACCTCAGCCGCTCGCGCACCTCGGTACGGGCCAGGTAGAGAAAGAAGACCAGGTTGAGCAGGCCCTGAAGGGCGAAAGGAACCTCGTGGACGGCGGCAAACTTCCACAGAAAAAGCGCCGCAAGCAGGACCACGGCAGCCAGCGTCAGCGCCCAGGCCCAGCGAAACAGCATAAGCAGCCCCAAACCCGCCGCGATAAAGACAGCCGAGAACACCAGATAGGCCGGCCGCACCTGCCCCATCACTACGCCCAGAATGTTGATCCCCGCCAGCGCCAGCATGTACAGGCTCACCGCGGCCAAACCCGGCAAAAGTTGCGGGGTCCGCATGCGTCCCTGCGGCGCAGGCGGGGCAGCCGCGGTAGCAGTTTCCGGCCCATTGCCGGCCTCTTTCGTCTCTTCGTTGGTCATAACGAGTGCAGATAGGCCAGCAGATCGCTCAGTTGGCCGTCGGTCAGTGGCGTGGACGGCATCATGTTGCGGCCGTGCAGAATGACCTGGGTGAGCCGCTCGTCGGTTGGGGGGGCCCCCGAAGGCATGGCTTTGACCTTGGTGAGGGCCTGCAAGCCCGGGCCGTGCAGCCCATGGGTGGTTGTCGGGTAATGGCACCTGGCGCACTTCAGTTGATAGACCTGCGCTCCCCGCGCCTCTTCCGGCGTCCAAAGCGCCTCGGGCTTGGAGGGCGGCAAAGAACGGCAGCCTGCAAGGGCCGCCGCCAGCACGCCAACAAGGCCCAGCAAGGGAGTCGGTACGGCAAGGAAAACAGCGAAAGAACGAGTACGCATCTGGCTTTGATGATACAAGGCTTACTCCGCCGAGGCGATAGCTTCCGCGATGCGGTCGATGGCCTGGACTTCGGCATCGCTGCCCGGACGGTGGCCGTTGACGAGGATGGAGAATGCCAGCGTCTTGCCGCTGGCCACAGTCACGTAGCCGGAGAGGGCATTCACTTCGTTGAGCGTGCCGGTTTTGGCCCAGATGCGGCCCTTGAGGGGGGAGTTCTTGAACCGGTTAACGAGGGTTCCGTCGACGCCGGCTACGGGGAAGGTGTCGCGCCAGGCCGCGCCCCACGGCTGGCGCGAGGCCCAGGCCAGCAATTGCGCATAGGCGCGGGGGGCAATGCGGTCGTCGGGGCTCATGCCGGAGCCGTCGTAGAGGAAAAAGTCGTTGTCGTCGACGCCAGCCTCAAGGAGAAACTGGCGTTCTACCCGTGTGCCCTGGGCAAAACTGCCTTCAGTGCCGTGAACCTTGCCCAAGAGACGCAAAAGCAACTCGGCGTGGAGGTTCTGGCTGATCTTGTTGGTGAGCGTGATGTCCTGGGCAACTGGGATGGAGGTGTGGGTTGCGAGGATTCTGCGACCCTCGAGCGGGGCCACTACGGTGGGAAGGCCGGACCGGGTGAGCCTGAGCGGCTGGGAGCGCTCGGCGGCAAAATCGTCCGCTCCAACAGAGGATTTATGGCGGGAAGCAGGCGCACCGGCCACGTTGACGCCGCGGCTGAGGAGCGCCTGCCTGAAGGCGGCGGCGGTGAACTCGGCGGGGTCCTCGACGGCGAGGCCGGCATGGAGTCCGTTGGCCGGCGCGGTGCCCCAGGCGCGGACCAACATGGAGCCGGGACGGCGATCAAGGCCGGGGTGGGCGGACTGGCCGGCGGGGGTGGGGATCATGGTGTTTTCGAGGGTGTAGTAGTCGACGTTGGGGGTCCACTCGGCGACGGTGGAGGCGGGGGAGGCGGGGTCGGCGGCGATGGTGAGCTCGATGGTGTTCTCAGCGAAGGTGAGGGCGGAGATGGGGGCGCCGTAGCTCCATTGCAGGTCGTCCCAGGCCCAGGACTGGCCGTAGGGCTCATCAAGGTAGAAGCTGTCGTCGCCCACGACGGTGCCCTCGACGGTGCGGATGCCGGATTGTACGACCTGTCCGGCGAGCAGATCGAGGACGTCCATGGCCTTGGGCGGCTTCTCCGGCTCGCTCGCACTGGCAGAAGATGAGGCAGGAGAAGGAGTTGCGGCCGGAGGATTAGGCTCGGGAGGGCGGTAGGGGTAGCGGCGGGCACTAAGGGTGGGGTCGCCGACGCCAAGCAGGATGAGATCGCCGTGGAGGACGCCCGCGGCATCGACCTCGCCGCCGGCGACCACGTTGGTAGTCCAGGTGAGTGTGTCGACGGGCAGCAGGGCAAAGGCGGCGGCGGTGGTGAGGAGCTTGGCGTTGGAGGCCGGGGTGAAGAGGCGGCCTTCGTTGAAGCCATAGAGGACCTGGCCGTCGAGGGTCTTGACGCTGATGCCGAATTGGGCATGACTGAGTGCTGAGTCGGCGAGAATAACCTGAATACGGTCAGCGAGTTGGCCTGTGGGTGGGGCGGAGTGGGCGGCGGGGCTGGCGGGGTGCTTCTGGGCTTGGGGAAACAGGCTCACGGGGAGCAGAATCGCCGCCAGGAGAAGCGCCAGGGTTCGGGGAAAGGCTTTCATGGAGGGAGTTTAGCAGGAGCCGGGCGGCTGCGGCGTACCATTCAGGGAGAAGGAGTTCTTTCTGGGTCTTGGGATTGCTTGAAGAGGACGAATTGCTGCGTCGAGTGAGGGTTAAGTGAAAGAAATGAATGTATTTAGACGAACAATTGTGGAATGGAAGCTGCGCAGCCGCACGGTCGAACTGGGCCGCCGCACACTGGTTATGGGGGTAGTGAACATTACGCCGGATTCGTTCAGCGACGGAGGGCGGTTTTTCGATGCGGAAGCGGCTATCGCGCATGGAATCAGGCTCTTGAACGAGGGCGCGGACTTGCTGGACCTGGGCGCGGAGAGTACGCGGCCGGGTTCGCGGGCGGGTGGAGCAGACGGGTCCGGGCTGGGGCCGGCGGTGAGCGCGGAGGAAGAACAGGGACGGCTGCTGCCAGTGCTCGAAGGGATTCTCAAGGCGTGGCCGGAAGCGATTGTTTCTGTAGATACTTACAAGGCTCGGACGGCGCGGGCGGCGGTGGCTGCCGGGGCCGAGATTGTGAACGATGTGAGCGGGTTGGGATGGGACCCGGAGATGGCCAGGGCTTGCGCGGAGGCGGGTTGTGGTGTGGTGCTGATGCATACGCGGGGACGGCCGGAGGAGTGGGGAGGACAGGCGCAACTTGAGCCGAATGAGCTGCTCAGGACGGTGCGGGCGGGGCTGGAGGCGAGCCTGAAGACGGCCGTGGAGGCGGGGATTGCGGCGGAAGCCATCGTGCTGGACCCTGGATACGGATTCGGGAAGCGGCTCGAGGAGAATTTTTCCTTGTTGGCGAGGCAGGCGGAGTTGTTGGCGATGGGACGGCCACTCGCCGTCGGGGTGAGTCGCAAGTCGTTCCTGGGCAAGACTTTAGAGTCGCTGTACGGAGGAAGAACCGCGCCCGTTGAGGGGCGGGAAACGGCGAGCGTGGCGGGGCTGGTGGCGGCGATTCTGCACGGGGCGTCGGTGGTTCGGGTGCATCAGGTGCGGCCGGCGGTGGAGGCGGCGCTGGTGGCGGATGCGGTGCTAGGGCCTGTTAACACTACTGGGGTAGGTGGCGCCGGCGCCAATTTTTCTCAGTTCTAGGAGAGAGGAGCGACGCATACCGGGTGTCTGCTAGCGACGAATGACGACGAAATGAGGAAAATTGGCCCCGGCCCTTCGGGTTGCGGTGAAAATCCGGCCATACTTCATTCTCGCTCTTGACGGTGGGCCCGCCACAGCCTTCGGGCTCGGCTTCGTCTGGCCGGATTTTCCCTCGCAACGCTACCTGCCCCAGCAGCGTTAACAGACCCTAGAGGGGCAGCGAGTCAGCGGGTGAGCGAGTCATCGGGTCCGCGCTTTTCGAGGTCGCAGACGCGGCGGGCAGGACCTGGGCGCAGCGACCCGCGCTGCTTGCGGTGGTCCAATGTGAGCAGACGTTGGGGTGCGGGACTTCTAGGATGATGCGTAGTGAAGGTGCGAGACGGTAGTTATCAGGGCCGGTCCAGCTTCCAGCAAGGCTCCCAGAAGGCTGCGTAAACCATGCCCGCGAATGAGATTCTGCAAGAAGCCAAGAAGCTCCACAGAGTGAGTGACAGCCTGGCCACGCTGGCGGAAGAAAATGCGCCCCTCGAAGCGGCACTGACGATCCTCGCGGGAACGGTTCGCAACTCCGCGACGCTGCTTGAGGTTCTGGTTGCGTTGAGGCTGGGGCCGGTTCAGGGGTTGAACTCGGCAAGCAACTGAGATCAGGGGACAGGGATCGAGACCGGATTGGGGGTCTTCGCCTGAGGGTTCGATGCAGTGCGGCGTCAGCAGACTGCCCGCCGATGCAAATATCGATGAAGGAGAGGTTTGGTTATGAAAAAGAAGAACCGGATAGAAATGGCAAAAGAGATTATCGCCAGCGTGAGAAAAGAGATGGATAGGCCGCGGCTTACGGAGTCGGTGCGAAATGGCCAGAGCGGTTTGAGCACGCCGGCCGCGAAGAGGACCGCGGTGCGTTAGCTTCCGGTCTCGAGCTCCCAACTTTTCAAATTCGGCTCCCTGGGTTTGTGGAGAGGCGGGCGGATCTCTTCGAGTTGGGGTTTAGAGTGGAAAGGCTATCAGTCTACTTATAGTTAACATCAATCGGCAGTAAATCGACTCTAGATATGTATCGAGAGAGCCATATGCCATGTGCAGATCCGCAGATAAAGCGGCGCTTGTGCGCGTAGGTCAAAGTAGCTCTGCGAGTTAACCGGCAACGCGCGACAATAAGGTATGAAAAAGTTTTGGCTTGGACTGGTTCTCGTCTTCTGTCTCGCAGTACCTTATGCGGCGCAGGCGCAGGTGGTTGTGGTAATACACCACCGTCACCATCATCAT